>JBEVGU010000078.1:0-19647 GCA_040511595.1 Actinomycetota bacterium
TCCCACTGACCGAGGCACGATCCTCCTTCGACCCGGGAAGGTGTCACGACGTCGGGAGCCCGAGGCGATGGGCGCCGACCTGCTCGCCGCGGGGCTTCCGACGCTCGGCGCGCTCGAGCCTCCTGCGACGGCCGAGGGCGGCGACATGTTCTGGCTCGATGAGCGCACGCTGCTCGTCGGACGGGGCTATCGGACGAACGACGAGGGCATCGATCAGCTGCGGGCGTTGCTGGGACGCGAGGTCGACGTCGTTGTGTTCGATCTTCCGCATGCCCTCGGTCCCGATGCGTGTCTGCATCTCATGTCGTTCATCTCCCCGCTCGATCGCGACCTCGCCGTCGGCTTCCTGCCGATGATGCCGGTCCGGCTGGTCGAACTGCTGCGCGATCGCGGCTTCGCGCTGGTGGAGGTGCCCGAGGAGGAGCTCGGCTCGCAGGGCCCGAACGTGCTCGCGCTCGCGCCGCGCGTGGCCCTGGCGCTCGACGGCAACCCGGAGACCCGCCGGCGCATGGAACGCGAGGGGGTCGACGTCCGCACGTTCGTGGGCGAGGAGATCTCCCGCAAGGGCGACGGCGGACCGACCTGTCTCACCCGGCCCCTCGACCGCGACTGACCCGCCGCACGGCACCGCGGCTCGGTATGCTCGCGCGCGATGTACGAGTACTGGCTGCTCCTGCACATCCTGGCGGCCATCGCCTTCGCGGGCTGCCACGGGGTCTCGATGTTCGCCCTGTATCGCATCCGCGGTATGGACCTGGATCGAGAGCGCATCGCCGACACGATCGCGTTCTCGGGTACGACGACCAGGCCGATGTACATCTCGCTCATCGTGATCGTCGTCGCCGGCGCGGTGCTGAGCGTCCAAGGCAAATGGCTGGGTTACGCGTGGTTGTGGCTCTCGATCGGTGTGCTGGTGGTGACGACGGTGTTGATGACCGCGATCGCGAAGCCGTACTTCAAGCGGATCACGGCGGCGTGCGGCATGCGCCCGTCGGGGGTGCCGAGGGTGAGCGACGAGGAGCTGCAGGAGCTCGTCGCCGGACCCGCGAGCAAGGCGAACCTGATCTCGGCGATCGGCGTCGTGGGCCTCGCGGTGATCGTCTTCCTCATGGTGACGAAGCCCGGATATCCGTGAGCCGCGCCGCCCACGATCCCGCCCGGCGCTGAGCCGGCCTGCCAGCAACTACGCGGAGGGCAGCGACCGCGTGGCAGGACCGTTCACGACCTCGCCACCCGGTCCGAAGCGGGATCCGTGGCACGGGCACTCGAAGAGGTGGTCGGTCGCGCTCCAGGCCACGGTGCACCCCATATGGGTGCACCTGGCCGACATGAGGTGCAGCTCGCCGTCGTCATCCATGTAGGCCGCGAGCCGCTCGCCGGCCTGCACGAGGATGCCTCCCTCGCCCGGCCCGAGCTCCGACGCGACCTGGGCGATCGTGCGGGCGACCAGCACGTCGCGGTCGGCGAGATCCACCACCTTCTCGGGCACCGGGTTCAGGAAGAAGCGTTTGGCGCCCGTCATGCCCTTGTTCCCGATCACGATCAGGTCGGCCCCGATCTCGTGGGCCACTGCCATGATCTCGACAGCCGGATCGCCTCGACGAAGCACGACGTCGCACTCGGCCTCCGCTCCGTACATCGCAACGGTGTCGTCGGTCACGAGCTTCCCGGTGGCGGGATGACCGACGAACACGAGCGTCACGGGGGCGCCGATCGACGTGGCGAGGTCGAAGCCTTTGCGGGCGGCCCGGTCGGCGGTCGGGGAGCCGTCGGTCGCGATGAGGACCCGCCGGTACAGCCGCCCGCCGTCGCCTCGGGGTGCGTCCATCACGATCAACAGGTCACGTGGGGCGCGATGGGAGAGACGGTCGGCGGTCGGACCGAGCTCGGTGGGGCTGCGACCGCCGCTCACGACGACGAGCCCCACGTCGCGCTGCTCCGCGAGCTCGACCAGCACGTCGGCCGCGGACCGGCCGCCGTGCAGCTCACCTCGAACCTTCTTCACCCCGGCGGCCTCCGCTGCGGCGACCGCGGTCTCGAGCACGCGCTCCGCGCCCTCCGGGCGTTCCCATACGTGGGCCACGATCAACTCTGCCTTGCCGGCCTTGGCCAGCTCGGTGGCGACCAGGCTCGTGGTGGCGGCGCGAGCGGTGCCGTCGGTACCGAACAGGATGCGCTTGTACGCCAGGACGACCTCCTCGAGCTTCGAACGCTATCGTGCCCCGCCCCCCTGCGACCACGCCGGCGGCCGGTCGAGCGGAAGCCCGTATCCTGCCGGCCATGTACAGGCTCTGGGTCCTGATCCATCTCGTGGGCGTGGCCGGGTTCCTGGCGGCGCACGGGGTCTCGATGTTCGCTATGTTCGCGGTCCGCGAGGCCGATGGCGACCGAGAACGCATCCTCGGGTGGTGCGAAGCGTCGAAGCGCACCACGATGCCGATGTACGTCGCCTTGGTGCTGCTGCTGCTCGGTGGCGTGGCCGCTGGCATCGACGGATCGTTGTTCGCGCAGGGCTGGTTGCTCGGCTCGCTCGTGTTGCTGGTGCTGCTCACCGTATCGATGTCGCTGGTGGCCAGCCCCCACATGAAACGCCTCAGGGAGGGATGCACCCGCTGGGCCGACGGCTCCTACACGATGTCCGAGGAGGCGCTGCGCGCGTCGCTCGCCGGACCCGCGACGATGATCACGGCCTCGACCGGCGGCGTCGGCCTGCTCGTCATCCTGTACCTGATGGTGTTCAAGCCCGGGGCGTGATGGAGCGGCTCTACAACTTCTCCCCCGGGCCGGCCACGCTTCCGCGATCGGTGCTCGAGGCGGCACAGCGCGACCTCGTCGTGCTCCCCGGGATCGGCGCGTCGCCGCTCGAGGTGTCCCATCGCAGCCCGTGGTTCCGCGAGGTCATCGACGAGGCCGTGACGAACCTGCGTGGCCTGCTCGCCGTGCCCGATCCATATCACGTCGTGTTCTGCCAGGGCGGTGCGACGCAACAGTTCTCGATGGTGCCGATGAATCTGCTCCGCGGCGCCGACACCGAGGCCGAATACGTGGTCACCGGTTCCTGGGGCGCGCGGGCCGTGCACGAGGCCGAGAAGGAGGGCCGCGTGCGGATCGCGTGGTCCGGCGCGGCCCAGGGGTACACGCGAGTGCCGGCGTCCGAGGAGATCGCCAGGGCGCTGTCTCCGGCCGCCGCCTACGTGCACGTCACGACGAACGAGACGATCGAGGGCGTCCAGTGGGCCGACGTGCCGGCGATGCCCGGCGACGTACCGCTGATCGCCGACTCGTCCTCGGACTTCCTCTCTCGTCCGATCGACGTCGGCCGGTTCGGGTTGCTGTACGCGGGGGCGCAGAAGAACGCCGGACCCGCCGGCGTGACGATCGCGATCGTGCGCGACGACCTGCTCTCGAGCGTTCCCGACGGGCTCCCCTCGATGCTCGACTACCGCACGTTCGTCGAGCACGGGTCGATGCACAACACGCCGCCGGTGTTCGCGATCTACGTCGTCATGCTCGTGACGCGCTGGCTGCGAGACGAGGTGGGGGGCCTCGCCGAGCAGGCGCGTCGGAACCTGGAGAAGGCGGTCCTGCTCTACGACGCGATCGACGAGAGCGAGGGCTTCTACCGAGGACACGCCGAGCCGAGCTCGCGCTCGCTCATGAACGTCACGTTCCGGCTGGCCAGCGACGATCTCGATGCCCGATTCGTAGCCCAGGCGGCCGAGCGCGGGCTCGCCGGCCTCAAGGGCCACCGCAGGGTCGGCGGCATCAGGGCGAGCATCTACAACGCCATGCCGCTGGAAGGCGTCGAGGCGCTCGCGACGTTCATGGAGTCGTTCGCGCGTCGCCCGTCCTAGACGCGCCCGATCAGTTCGTCGGCCATCTCGGCGTAGACCTGGGTGTGGCGGTCGACGTCCTCGGTCGTGGTCGCCGGTGACATCAGGGCCATGTTGTGGAACGGCGTCATCAGGATGCCGCGGTTCAACAGGTAGAGGTGGATGTACGGGTCGACGTCCTCGTCCTGGCCGGCCGCGGCCTCGGCCCCGTCGTGGGCCGAATCGGGCCGGAACAGGTACTCGACACGGCAGCCGAGCCGCACCACGTGCCACGGCAGCTCGCGCGACTCGATCACGCCGCGCACACCCTCTTCGAACCGCTGCCCGAGGGCGATCATGCGCTCGAACGCCTCGTCGGTCATGACCTGGCCGAGGGTCGCTCGCATCGCGGCGAGCGAGAGCGCGTTGCCCGCGAGCGTGCCGCCCACACCCCCGACGTCGGCGTTCCTCCAATCGGTGTGCTCGTAGACGAGGCGGGATGCTTCCTCGCTCATGCCGTACGCGCCACTCGCGATGCCGGCGCCGAGCGTCTTCCCGATCGTGACGAAGTCGGGCTCGAGGCCCCACGCCTTCGTGCACCCTCCGGGCCCCGCGCTGATCGTGTGGGTCTCGTCGATGATCAGCAGCGTCCCATACGTCGTGCACAGTTCCCGCACCGCCTGGTGGTAGCCGGGGTCGGGCAACACGATGCCGATGTTCGTGAGCGCTGGCTCGAATAGGCACGCGGCCACGTCGCCGTGGGCGAGGGCCGCCTCGAGACCATCGAGGTCGTTGATCTCCACGACGCGGGTCGTCTCCTCGAGCGGCACCGGCTTGCCGATGTTGCCATCGCGGGCCGAGGTGGCGCCGTCGGGTCCGATCGTCGCGAACGTCTCGTCGACGGACCCGTGGTAGCACCAGTTGTGCACGACGATCTTCGAACGCCGAGTGATCTCGCGAGCCCACCGGATCACACACCGGTTCGCATCGGTGGCGCTGACCGTGAACTGCCAGTAGGGGACGCTGAAGCGCCTCGCCATCTCGGTGCCGACCCACGTGGCGTCCTCGGTCGGCAGCATCAGTGTGATGCCCGTGGCGGCCCGCTCGGCGATCGCTTCGACGGCGATCTTGGGTGAGTGGCCGGCCATGCCCCCGGTGTCGCCGAGGCAGAGGTCGATGAATTCGTTGCCGTCGACGTCCCGGAAGTGCGCGCCCTCGGCCCTGTCGACGAACACGGGATGATCGCCGGGCCACCGAGTCATCCAGTTCATCGGCACGCCGAACAACAGGGAGCCCGCCGCCTCCTCCGCGAGTTGCCCGCTGCGCGCGTGGCGCTTTCGGAACGAGGCGCGTTCGCGCGCCATGAGCTCGCCCAGCCGCCCGCGATCGATCGTCTCCACGTGAGCCTCCTCGGTCCGAGGGACGCGATCCCGACGAGCCGATCGTGCCCGTGGCGCGGAGTCTACGCGGACTCGGTCGGCGGACGGCCTCGCCGGTAGGCTGCCCCGAAGATGTGGCCCGTCGTGCGTGCAACGGGAGCCCCCGCGAGCGGGCGGTCCTACGGCGAGGCCACCCGCCCGCAGGTACACCGCTCGATCGAGCTGTATGTGGATGTCATCGAGCACTCCGCGGGGCTCTCCTGGTCCGACGTGTGCGATCGCGTGGGCGCGTTCGTGGCGTGGCTCGACGACGCCGTGCAGCTCCTGCCCGAGATCGAGGGCATCGCCGAGGGCGCGTGGTCGACGCCGAGGACGCCCTCGCGCTCAGCGTTGCCACGGAGGCGATGTTCGGTTTCGACACGAGAGCTGCCCGCGCGGCCGCCAAGGAGCGCATCGGTCTGCGCCCACGGTGACCCCTCGCTCGCCCGCGAGGCCGACTACGTCACGGTGAGCGCTGTGATCATGGACCTCAAGGCTGGCGAGGTGCGACTCACCGAGGGGGAATCCGTGCGAGGCGCATCGGCTCGAGGACCTGCTTCCGCCGGTCGTACCGCCGTAAAGGTGGACCTGGCTCCGACCGATGGGGTAGCACGATGGAGCCCGAGCACGACCTTCCTCACCGGCGAGCCAGTGACGGCCTGAACCGCCGGCTCGACGACCTGCCCACGGAGCCGTCTCCCAACGGCAAGCCTCGCCGGCGCGGATACGACGGCTGGCTGGACCGATGGGTCGCCACCGTCTCCGACCTCACCCGGCTGAAGAACACGCACCCGATGGTGGACGCCGTCATCGAGGAGCAGCAGGGCAGGAAGATCCGCATCGGCGAGCGGTGGCTCACCGACTGGGCGTCCTGCAACTACTTGGGCTTCGACCTCGATCCGGAGATCATCGCCGCGGTACCCGAGTACCTGGCTCGCTGGGGCACCCATCCCTCGTGGTCGCGCCTGCTCGGCAACCCACGCCTCTATCCCGAGATCGAGGACGAGCTCACCGAGCTGATGGGCTGCGAGGACACCCTCGTGCTCCCGACGATCACCCACATCCACATGTCGGTGATCCCCGTCCTCGTGGGCGATGGCACGATCTTCCTCGACGGGCGAGCGCACAAGACGATCTACGACGGCGCGATGGTGGCGGCGGGTCACGGCGCCACGATCGTGCGGTTCCGCCACAGCGACAGCGAGCACCTCGACGAGCTGATCCGAGCGAGCGACCCGGGCATCCCGCGCGTCATCGCGATGGACGGCGTGAACTCCATGACCGGCAACGCCCCCGACATGGCCACGTTCAGCCGCATCGCCGACGAGCACGGGGCCCTCTTGTACGTCGACGACGCACATGGGTTCGGCGTGATCGGCGAACGCTCGCCCGACGAGCTCTGCGACTACGGCACGAAGGGCAACGGCGTGATGCGACACCTCGACGTGCCGTACGAGAACGCGATCGTGGTAGCGGGGTTCTCGAAGTCGTACTCGTCACTGCTCGCCTTCCTCGCCCTGCCGACGCGGCTCAAGGACGCCCTCAAGGTGCTGGCTCCGCCCTACCTGTACTCAGGCCCTTCGCCCGTGGCATCGCTGGCGACGACGCTGAAAGGGCTCGAGGTGAACCGGGCGCGCGGCGACAACAACCGCGCCGACCTCTGGCGCATGACCCATCGCCTGCTCGGAGCCCTGCACGAGATGGGGATCCGCACCCCGAACACGACTGGCTTCCCCATCGTCGAGGTGCCGCTCGCCGACCACGAGGAGATCGACGAGGTCGGACAGTACCTGTTCGAGCACGGGCAGTACGTGACGATGGCCGCCTACCCGCTCGTGCCCAAGCACGAGGTGGGGTTCCGCATCCAGGTGACGGCCGCCAACACCGATGAGGAGGTCGAGGCGCTGATCGCGGTGCTCGGCTCGCTGCACGACCACTTCCTGTTGGAACAGGGCTCGGACACGCTGGCCGCCACCGGCCTCGCCTGAGGAGGGGTGCGCTCGTGACCGGCACGACGGACAGTGGCGGCAGGCTCGACGGGCACTCGGCCATGGTCACGGGTGGAACGTCGGGCATCGGCCTCGCCGTCGTCTCACGCTTCATTGCCGAAGGCGCGACGGTCACCGCCCTCGCTCGCAAGTACCGCCCCGAGGTCGACGACACGGGCGCGCGGTTCGTCGCGGCCGATACGGCCGACGCCGATCTGATGCGCGCCGCCTTCGAGGGCACGGTCGAGCGGAGCGGACCGCTCGACGTGCTCGTGCTCAACGCCGGCATCGCGAGCCTCGACGCCGAGACGCTCGAGACGACCGACGTCGCCGGCGTGACCGAGATGATGCGCGTGAACACGATGGGCGTGCTCCAGGGGCTCGCCCTGGCGCCCGCCTTCCTCAGCGATGGCGCGAGCATCATCATCACCGCGTCCGCGGCGACGTCGTGGGCGTTCCCCGGCTACATGGCGTACAGCATGTCGAAGGCCCCGCTCTACGAGCTCGGTCGCCACGCGGCCATGAAGCTCGGCGCCAGGGGTATCCGGGTGAACACCGTGAGCCCGGGCACGGTGCTCACGCGGATGCAACCGCCGGACGATCCGGAGGCCCGCATCGCGCGCGTGGCCACCTGTCTCGGTCGCCCGGCATTCCCCGAGGAGATCGCCGGGGTGTACGTCTTCCTCGCCTCGGACGACAGCCGGTACGTGACCGGCACCGACATCAGGGCCGACGGAGGGTGGCTCGATGGACTCACCGAGGCACACGCCGCTGCGGTGCTCGCCGGTCTGTCCGACAGCGCGAGCGGGGACGAGCGGACTTCCCTCCCGAGCGGCCTCACCGGCCTTCGGGGGTGACGCCGCGATGGTCGCCGACGTCGCAGGTCAGGGCGGGCTCGTACCCGATCCCGGGTATCAGCCCTCGCCACCCTGGACCGATAACGCTGGGATGAGGAACCGCGCGTGGCTCGTGTACCCAGTGGTGGCCGTCGCAGCGACCGCCATCTACTTCCTCTTCGGCCACAACAGCTTCCTGTTCAACCTGATCGGGCTCTCGTCGCCGGTGCTGATCCTCGTCGCCGTCCGCCTGCACAAGCCCGACCGGCGCGCGCCGTGGTTCCTGATCGCGGCGGGGCAGTTCCTGTTCATCGCGGGCGACGTCGTCTCCTACAACTACGTGCGGTTCTCCGACGCCCTCCCGCAGATCTTTCCCCTCGACTTTACGTACAACCCGATGGGCGACGTGCCGTTCCCGGGTCCGGCCGACGTGTTGTACCTCAGCGTGTACCCGTGCCTGATCGCCGGAGTGCTGTTGCTGATCCAGGCCCGAAACCCGGGCAGCGACCGAGCGAGCCTGCTCGACTCGATGATGGTCGCGATCGGCGTCGGCACGGTGACGTGGGTGCTCCTGATCGCGCCCTACCTCGACATCGCCGACCTCGACTTGAAGATCAAGCTCACGGCGATGGCCTATCCGCTGATGGACCTGCTGCTCGCCGGGGCCGCGATCCGCCTGGCCGTGGGCGCCGGCCGCCGCCCCGTCGCCTTCTACCTGCTGGTGGCCTCAATCGTGGCGCTGTTCGCGACCGATGCGATCTACGCCTGGTTCGGCCTCTACACCGAGAGCGGCTATCAGCCTGGCAGCGGCTGGCTCGAGGCCGGCTGGATGTCGTTCTACGTGCTGCTGTGCACCGCAGCGCTGCATCCGTCGATGCGAACCTTGACCGAGAGGGCGCCGCAGCCCGAGGAACGACTCACCCTCAGCCGGCTCGTCCTGCTGACGGTGGCGGCGCTCTCGCCCCCGGTGCTGCGACTGGTGCAAGGGGCCCGCGGCGAGGACGTCGACGTCGGCATCTTGAGCGCGGCGTCGATCGTGTTGTTCCTGCTGGTCGTCGTGCGCATGGCCGGGTTGATCCGCCAGCAGGAGCGCTCGGCGGAGCGGGAGCGCGCCCTGCGCCGGGCAGGCGCGGCGCTCGTGACCGCCACGAGCCGGGACGGCATCCACGAAGCCGCGATCGACGCCGCGAGGGCGCTCGCCGGCGAGGACGCCGCGATCCGCATGTGCGACGAGTCCGACAAGGACGAGGAGTTCATGGTGGTGTCGGCGGCGGGGGGCGCCGAGGACGTGCACGGCGAGCGCTTCGCGTTCTCCACCTTGCAGGAATGGAAGCGTCAGCGCCTGCTCGAGAACGACGCCTACATCGTGAAGTCCTACGAGAGCACGCTGCGCGACCCCCTCCGTTTGCCGCTGGGTGAGGACGGATCGGTCTTCGTCGCCCCGCTGTTCATCCGCGACGAGCTGCACGGCCTGATGGTCGTGGCCACCCCCGAGGACATGCCGCGCTCAGTGGGCGACTCGCTGCGGGCGTTGTCGTCACAGGTCGCCCTCGCGCTTGAGTCGGCCGCGCTCACCGAGGACCTCGTGATCAAGCAGAGCGAGGCGCGCTTCGCCTCGCTCGTCAGCAACTCCTCCGACGTGGTCTGCGTCCTCGACCCGGACACGACGGTGACCTACGCGAGCCCGTCGACGGCGAGGGTGCTCGGCTTCGATCCGAGCCACGTCGAGGGGACGCGGTTCGCGGACCTGATCCACCCCGACGACTTCACCCGGGTGCTGCAGTTCCTGTCGCCGGTCGGGGATGCCGAGGGGCACACGGGCTTGGTCGAGTTCCGCATCCGGCGCCGCAATGGCGATTACGTGCACACCGAGACACTGCGCACGACGCTGCTGCACGATCCGAACGTGCGCGGCATCGTACTGAACACCCGTGACGTCACCGAGCGCAAGCAGTTCGAGGAGCAGCTCTCCCACCAGGCCTTCCACGATTCCGTGACGACCCTCGCGAACCGGGCGCTGTTCCACGACCGGGTCACGCACGCCCTGGAGCGTCAGGTGCGGGAGCACGAGCCCATCTCGGTCCTGTTCATGGACCTCGACGACTTCAAGACGATCAACGACTCCCTCGGTCACGCGGCAGGCGACCGGTTGCTGTACGAGGTGGGCGAGCGGCTCAAGGGCTGTCTGCGCGCGGCCGACACCGCCGCCCGCCTCGGCGGCGACGAGTTCGCGATCCTGCTGGAGGACAGCGAGGAGGGTGTGCAGGCGGCCGACGTGGCCGAGCGCATCATGCAAATGCTCGAGGAGCCGTTCACCCTGGAAGGCAAGGAGGTCTTCGTGCGGGCCTCGGTGGGCATCGCGACCGCCGACGGCGAGCGGGCCGGCGACGTCGAGGAGCTGCTGCGCAATGCCGACGTCGCCATGTACATGGCGAAGGAACGAGGCAAGGGCCGCTACCAAGTGTTCGAGCCGGCCATGCACGACACGGCGCTCAAGCGGCTCGAGCTCAAGGCCGACCTGCAGCGCGCGATCGAGCACGAGGAGTACCGGTTGCACTACCAGCCCGTGATCGAGCTCGAGACCGGGCGCATCACAGGCGTGGAGGCGCTCGTGCGCTGGATCCATCCGGTGCGCGGCCTCGTGCCGCCCCTCGACTTCATCCCGCTGGCCGAAGAGACGGGCCTGATCGTGCCGATCGGGCGGTGGGTGATGCGCGAGGCATGCCGCTTCGGTGTGGAGCTGCAGACGCGGTTCCCGAACGACCCGCCCCTGCACATGGCCGTCAACCTGTCGGCCCGTCAGATCTCCCGCCCCGAGCTCGTCGACGAGGTTCGGGAGATCCTCGTCGAAACCGGCCTCGACCCCGGCTCGCTGATCCTCGAGATCACCGAGAGCGTGATGATGCAGGACATGGAGCTGTCGATCGAGCGGCTGGGCGCGTTGAAAGAACTCGGCGTGCAGCTCGCGGTCGACGACTTCGGCACGGGCTACTCGTCGCTGAACTACATCCGGCGCTTCCCGGTCGACATCCTGAAGGTAGACAAGTCGTTCGTCGACGGCGTGAGCGACGACGGCGAGGCCTCGGCGCTCACGGCCGCGGTGATCGAGCTCGCCAGCATCCTGAACCTGAAGCCCGTGGCCGAGGGCATCGAGCGGGCCGACCAGCTGCAGCGACTGCTCGAGCTGCGATGCGATCTGGGGCAGGGCTTCTTCTTCGCGAAGCCGTTGCCGAGCGACGAGCTGGCCACGCTGCTCGACGAACGCGCGGCGATGCGGTCCGAAGCCGACGCCCTGGCCCGCGGCCGCCTGCTCTGACGCGACATCCGTGCCTCCGGGCCCGCCAACCCCGTACGCTGAGCGCTCGATGCGCCGCCTCCTGACCACGATCTGTCTCGGCGCGGCGGTCGGGCTATCGTCGCAAGCCCCCGCGCTCGCCGCCCCTCCGCGGTGGGTTCAGCGTGTCGATCGCCTCATCGGCGAGCGACCGATGTCGGTGATGATCGGCTTCCGCGGCGAGACGCTCTATCGGCACCGCCACCTGGTGCGGCGGCCGCCCGCTTCGAACGAGAAGCTGCTGCTCTCGATGGCGCTGCTCCAGCGCGTCGGCGAGGACGAGACGATGCCCACGAGGGTGTTAGGCACCCGACGGGCCGGGCCCGACGGCGGGCTCGAGGGCGACCTATGGATCGTGGGCCACGGCGACCCGGAGATCGACGCTCGCGACATGGCCGCCCTCGCTCGCGCCCTCATCGCCGACGGGCTGGAGCGGGTGCGCGGCCGGGTTCTCGGCTCGACCGGGCCCTACGCGCGGGACTGGTTCGCTCCGGGCTGGCGGGAATACTTCCCGAGGTACTACATCGCCCTGCCGACCGCCCTGACGTACCGGTTCAACGAGCTCGCCGGCGGACGGCACGTGGCCAACCCCGAGCGTCTGGCCGCGAGGGCGCTCACGAAGAAGCTCGAGGCCAGGGGCGTGCGCGTGTCCGGAAAGGCGGGCTCCGGCCGCCCCCCGAAGCGCCTCGTGGGGCTCGCGACCGTGCGGAGCGATCCGCTCGGGACGATCATGCGACGCATGAACCTCATCTCGAGCAACTTCCGCGCCGAGGTGCTGGGCAAGATGCTCGCTGCGAAGCAGGTCGAACCACCGAGCACCATCGCCAAGGCCGCCACCGTGATCGAACGGTTCACCGAGGCCAGGGGCGTGCACGTGACGGCGCACGATGCCTCAGGCCTGTCGTACGGGAACCGGGTGAGCGCCGCGGGCATCGTGAGGCTGCTGCAGATCGCGGAGCGCGCCCCATGGGGCGAGACCTTGCGCGGCACGCTTCCAGCCGCCGGCGAGGGAACCCTGCGGGACCGTCTCGCCGGCGTCACGCTCCGCGCCAAGACCGGCACGCTCATCGACGTCTCTGCCCTCTCGGGATGGGTCTGGCTCGAGCGTGAGGGCGACTGGGCCGAGTTCTCCATCCTGTCGAGCGGCATGGACGACGGGCTGGCCAAGCACATCGAGAACCGCGTTGTGCGCGTCGTCGCCGCGAACGCGGGCCCCCGCTAGCTGTAGTCCCCCCGGGGGCGCGAGGGCCGAACGCCCCAGTCCAGGTGCTTGCGTCTCGGGGTAGGTTGAGACACCCGGCGACGAAGGGAGAGGGCATGCGACGGATGGTGATCGTCTGGATCGTAGCGGCCGCGACGGTGGTCACGGCTGGATCTCTGGGGCTGAGCATCGCGGGTGCTGCCGGCTCGAGCGCATCGGGCGGCGGCACCTCGGCTCCGAGGGGGCTGGTGCCCAACCCCGCGCTCGTGGTGGGCTCGGTCGTGAAGTCGAACGGCGGGTTGGACCGGGCGACCATGATGGGGATCGACAGCGACGGGCTCGGGAAAGGCCTCTACGAGGTGGTCTTCCCGTTCGCCGTGGAGTCTTGCATCTTCTCGGCGACCATCGGGAAATCCAACTTCTTCGGCATATCGAAGCCCGGCTTCATCACAACCGCCGGACGAAGGGGTCGGCCCAACGCGGTCTTCGTTCAGACGCGCGGCGCCAATGGGAAGCTGGCGAAGCGGCCGTTCCACCTGGTGATGGCCTGCCCCGACAGCCCGGTCTGAGCCCGCGGAGGGCATCGCCACCGTGGCCGTGGCCCGGGCTTCGCGGGTCACTCCTCGGGTGGTCGAGGGTGCAGCAGGCCGTAGGTGTACCCGTCGACGAGGGCCTCCCACGACGCCTCGATGATGTTCTCGCTCACCCCGACCGTGGTCCACTCCCGCTCGCCATTGGTCAGGTCGATCAAGACGCGCACGACGGCGCCCGTGCCGTGGGTGCCGCTCAGCACGCGCACCCGGAAATCCTCGAGCTCCATCTGGTCGAGCGCGGGGTAGTCATTGGCGAGGGCCTTGCGCAGCGCGGTGTCGAGAGCGTCGACGGGCCCGTTCCCCTCGGTCGACTCGATGTGCCGCGTGCCGCGTGTGCGCACCTTCACGGTGGCTTCCGCGATCGGCTCGTCGTCGCCGACCCGCTCCTCGACGTGCACGCGATAGCTGTCGATCTCGAAGAATGGCTGGCTCCAACCCGCGGCCCGGCGCATCAACAGCTCGAGCGAGGCCTCGGCCACGTCGAACGCGTAGCCCACGGACTCGCGATCCTTGATCTGCTCGACCACCGCCGGGATCGCGGCGTCGTCGAGCTCGAGCCCGAGCTCCGTCGCCTTCATGCGGATCGTGGCGCCGCCCCCGTAGTCAGAGGCCACCACGCCGCGGCGGTTGCCGACCGCCTCGGGTGGCACGTGCTCGTAGGCGCGCGAGACGCGGGCCACGCCGCTCGTGTGCAACCCGGCCTTGTGCGTAAACGCATACCGTCCGGAGTACGGCTGGCGCGAGTCGGGCGCCATGTTCGCGATCTCGGCGACGTAGTGCGCGAGCTCCGTGAGGTGCTCCACGGCGCCATCGGGAAGCGCGTCCGTCGCGCCCATCTTCAGCACGAGGTCGGCCGAGAGCGGGATCAGGTCGGCGTTGCCGGTGCGTTCGCCGTAGCCGTTGATCGTGCCCTGCACCTGATGCACACCGGCGTCGACCGCCACCAGCGAGTTCGCGACCGCACACCCGGCGTCGTTGTGAACGTGGATACCGAGTGGCACGCTCGCCTGGGCATTCACCTCGCCGACGACACGACCGATGTCGAAAGGCAGCATGCCGCCGTTCGTATCGCAGAGCACGAGGCGCTCGGCGCCCGCTTCCTCCGCCGCGGCCAGCACGGCCATCGCGAACCCCGGATCGCTCCGGTACCCGTCGAAGAAGTGCTCGGCGTCGAAGAACACCCGGCGCCCCTGGGCCCGCAGGAAGTCGATCGAATCGCGCACCATCGCGACACCTTCGGCGAGGTCGGTGCGCAGTGCCTCGGTCACGTGCAGATCCCACGACTTCCCGACCAGGCACACGACCTCCGTGCCCGCGCCGAGCAGAGCGCGTAACACATCGGAGTCCTCGGCCCGCTCCCCCGCCCGCCGCGTCATGCCGAAGGCCGTCAAGGTGCTGGTCTTCAGGGTCTCCTTCGCCGCGATCGAGAAGAACTCCGTGTCGCGCGGGTTCGCGCCAGGCCACCCGCCTTCCACGAATGGAAAGCCGACCTGGTCGAGCTTGTGCATGATGCGGAGGCGATCCTCGACGGTGTAGGAGAGGTCCGCCTGCTGGGCGCCGTCCCGCAGGGTCGTGTCGTACAGCTCGACCGACGGGCGGGCCGGCTCGTTCACGGGGTGGCTCCTTCGACGACCAGGTCGCCGACCTCGGCCGTCGTGAACCCCATCTCACCGGCCCGCATCGACTTCATCTGTGCGGTCGCGACCCGGATCCCGCGGTCCACGCGACCGGCGGCCTCGATCTCGCCGAGCTGGCGCAGCATCATCTCGAGTGCGCCGATCGCCGCGAGCGGATTGATCGTGCCCTTGCCGGTCTCGCTCGGCGCGGTGCCCCCGATCGGCTCGAACATCGAGACA
Source organism: Actinomycetota bacterium (assembly GCA_040511595.1). GTDB lineage: Bacteria > Actinomycetota > UBA4738 > UBA4738 > HRBIN12 > JAOUEA01. Next base: position 15,039 of record JBEVGU010000078.1, read on the forward strand.
CCGACAGGATTGATGTTGCCGCCGGCGGCGATGCCCATACCGCCTTGGATCATCGCCCCGAGATCCGTGACGATGTCGCCGAACATGTTGTCGGTCACGATCACGTCGAACCGCCCCGGCCAGTCGAGGAAGTAGATGCACGCCGCGTCGACGTGCACGTAATCGGTCTCGACCTCTGGGAACGCAGCCGAGAGCTCGTCGACCACGCGCTGATACAGGTCGCCCGCGAACGTCAGCACGTTCGTCTTGTGCACGAGCGTGAGCTTCCTGCGGCGGTGCGGCTGCATCGACAGCTCGAAGGCGTACCGCACGATGCGCTCCACGCCGTGTCGCGTGTTGATCGACTCCTGCACCGCCACCTCGTGCGCGGTTCCCTTCCGATGGAAGCCGCCCGCCCCGCTGTAGAGTCCCTCGCTGTTCTCGCGGACGACGACCATGTTCACGTCGTCCTCCGAGTGGCTCGGCACGAGCGTCTGCACGCCCGGGTAGCGCACGATCGGGCGGAGGTTCACGTACTGGTCGAGGCTGAACCTCGCCTTCAGCAACAGGTCGCGCTCGAGCACGCCGGGCTTCACGCGAGGGTCGCCGACCGCCCCGAGGAAGATTGCGTCGAGCTCCCGGAGCCGCTCGAGCTCCTCGTGGGGAAGCGTCTCGCCGGTGCGCAGGTACCGGTCGGCGCCGAGGTCGAACTCGACCAGCTCGACCGAGGCGTCGCCCCGCACGGCATCGAGCACCTTGAGGCCCTCGGCCACCACCTCCGGGCCGGTGCCGTCGCCTCGGATCACCCCGACCCGGTACGAGCTCGTCACGGGGTTTCCTCGTTCGAGGCTCGTTGAGCGTTCGTGATGTGCACCGCTCGGTTGACCGCGGCGAGGTAGGCTCGCGCGCTGGCCTCGACCACGTCGGTCGCGACACCGCGGCCCGTCACCCGGCGTCCGTCGACATCGAGCTGTACGACGACGTCACCTAACGCGTCGGTGCCCTCGGTGACGCTCGACACGTGGAAGTTCACGAGTCGGCCGTCGACGCCGGCGGCCTGTTGGATCGCGCTCATGGCGGAATCGATTAGGCCGTCGCCCGTCGCGGAACGCTCGATCACCTCCTCGCCCCGTCGCAGCCGGACGGTCACCCGCGGCGCGCGGTCGGTCCCGCCGTCCATCCGCAACGACTCCATCACGAACACGTCTTCGTCGGTCGCGCCGAGCTCCTCGGCGACGATCGCCCCGAGGTCTTGATCGGTGATCTGCACCTTGCGATCGGCGAGGTCCTTGAACCTCGCGAAGGCGCGGTTCAGGTGGTCGTCGTCAAGCGTGATGCCGATCTTGTCGAGCGCGTCGACGAACGCATGCCGACCCGAGTGTTTGCCCAGCACGAGCGCGTTGCCCTCGAGCCCGATCTCGACGGGATCCATGATCTCGTAGGTCGCGCGGTTGCTGAGCACACCGTGCTGATGAATGCCGCTCTCGTGAGCGAACGCGCTCGAGCCGACGACCGCCTTGTTCGGCTGCACGCCGTAGCCGGTCGTCATGGCGACGAGCCGCGAGGTGCGCATGATCTCCTTGACGTTGAGACCGTGCTGTTTGCCGAGCGCCTGCCCGCGCGTGCGCACGATCATCGCGATCTCCTCGAGCGAGCAGTTGCCGGCGCGCTCGCCGATGCCGTTGACGGCCACCTCGACCTGGCCGGCGCCGTGCTCGATGCCGGCCAGTGAGTTCGCCACCGCCAGCCCCAGGTCGTTGTGGCAATGCGTGGAGATGACCACCTCGTCGGGCGTCTGGTCACGCACGATGCGGATCAGCTCCCCGAACTCGGTCGGTGTCGCGTACCCCACGGTGTCGGGCACGTTGATCGTCGTCGCTCCGCATCCGACGGCGAGCCGGAAGCACTCGAGCAGGAACTCGAGCGGGGTCCGCGTCGCGTCCTGCGCCGAGAACTCCACGTCGTCGGTATAGGTCTTCGCGAGCGAGACGTTCTCGCGGATCGCGTCGAGCACCTGTTGGGGACTCATCTTCAGCATCGATTCGCGCTGCACGTCGCTCGTGGAGATGAACGTGTGAATGCGCCAACGGTCGGCGCCCTTGAGCGCCTCGGCGGCGCGCTCGATGTCGCCGGTCGCGGTGCGAGCGAGCGCGGCGATCACCGGCCCCCTCACGGACGAAGCGATCTCGGCGACCGCGTCGAACTCGCCGGGCGAGCTGATCGGGAAGCCGGCCTCGAGGATGTCGACGTTCAGCCGGGAGAGCTGCTCGGCGATCTCGACCTTCTCGGCCTTCGTGAGCGCGATGCCGGGAGCCTGTTCCCCGTCGCGCAGGGTTGTGTCGAAGATCCGGACGATGCCGGTCGATACGTCGCGGGCATCCCTCGCGCTGATTCCGTTGCCGGTCGATACGTTGCTGTCGCTCATGACGGTGGCACCTTTTGCTCGCTCTCCAACCAGGGCATCATCTGGCGCAGCTGCCGACCCACCTGCTCGAGCTGGGACGTCTGCGCCGCCTCCCGGAGTCGGAGGAACTCACCGAACCCACCGTTGGCTTCCTCGATCCAGTTCCGGGCGAACGTACCGTCCTGGATCTCGGCCAGCACGCGCTGCATCTGCTCGCGGGCGTGCTCGTCGATCACCCGCTTGCCGCTCTGGTAGTCGCCCCACTCGGCAGTGTCGCTCACCGAGTAGCGCATCCATGAAAGACCGCCCTCGTAGACGAGGTCCACGATCAGCTTCAGCTCGTGCAGGCATTCGAAGTACGCGATCTCGGGCTGGTAGCCAGCCTCGACCAATGTCTCGAAGCCGTTGCGGATCAGCTCACTGACCCCGCCACAGAGCACGGTCTGCTCGCCGAACAGATCGGTCTCGGTCTCCTCCTTGAAGGTGGTCTCGATGATGCCCGGTTTCGCGCACCCGATCGCCGCGCCGTAGGCGAGCGCTCGCGCCTTCGCCTTGCCGGTGGCGTCCTGATGCACGGCGACGAGGCCCGGCGTGCCGTTGCCCTCCTCGTACGTGCGCCGCACGAGGTGGCCGGGACCCTTCGGCGCGATCATCGTGACGTCGACGCCTCCGGGGGGCGAGACCGTGCCGAAGTGGATCGAGAATCCGTGGGCGAACATCAGCATGTCGCCGTCCTTCAGGTTCGGCGCGATGTCGCTCTGGTAGACCTCCCCGTGGGCCGTGTCCGGTAACAGGCACATCACGACGTCGGCCTCGGCCACGGCATCGGCCGTGTCGAGCACGCGCAGCCCGGCGTCCTCGGCCTGCTTGCGCCTCGCCGAACCGGGCCGCAGCCCCACCCGCACGTCGAGCCCGGAGTCGCGCATGTTCTGAGCGTGCGCGTGTCCTTGCGATCCGAACCCCAGTACTCCGATCTTTTGATCCGCCAGCACGCCTGGATCGGTGTCTTCCTCGTAGTAGATCGTCGCCATCTCGGTTCGTTCCCCCTGGCCCCGCGGCCGATAGTCTGATCTGGACTAGCTCGCCTTCGCCGGCTTCAACGCTCGTTCCCGGATGCCTCGCTCGCCGCGGGCGAGCGCGATGCGGCCGGTGCGTGAGAGCTCCACGATGCCGAACTCGCTCAGCAACTCGCGCAGCGCCTCGAGCTTCTCTGGGCCCCCGCTCGCCTCCACGGTGAGCGTCGACGCGGTCACGTCGACGACGCCCACGCGGAACACGTCGGCGAGCTCCATGATGCGGGCCCGCGCGTCGCCCTCGGCCCGCACCTTCACGAGCATCAGCTCGCGCTCGACCGCGGTTCCGGGATCGTGCTCGAGGATCTTGATCACGTTGATCAGCTTGTTGAGCTGCTTCGTGACCTGCTCGAGCGGACTCTCGTCGACGTTCACGACGATCGTCATGCGGGAGATGCCGTCGGCCTCGGTCGGGCCGACCGCGAGCGAATCGATGTTGTAGCCCCGGGCCGCGAAGAGGCCGGCGACGCGAGTGAGCACGCCTGGGCGATCCTCCACGAGCACCGAGATCGTATGCAGCGTCGCGCCGTTGCTCATGCGATCGGAGCCTCCTGCGGGTCCGTCGTCGGCTCGATCGCCTCAGGCCCGACGATGATGTCGTCGTTCGAGGCGCCGGAGGGCACCATCGGGAAGACCATCTCCGCCGGGTCGACGCGGAAGTCGATCACCACCGAGCGGTCGGTGACCGAGTAGGCCTTCTCGATCGCGGTGTCGACCTCGTCGGGCGACTCGACCCTGAGGCCGACGGCGCCATAGGCCTCGGCGAGCTTCACGTAGTCGGGCACGTTCGGGTCGAGCCAGACGCCCGAGTAGCGCTCGTCGAAGAACAGCTCCTGCCACTGCCGCACCATGCCGAGGTACCCATTGTTCAGGATGGCCGTCACGAACGGGATCTTCTCCGTCGCGCTCGTCGCGAGCTCTTGTGCCGTCATCTGGAAGCATCCGTCGCCGTCGATCGCGACCACGCGCTGGTCGGGCTGACCGGCCTTGGCACCCATCGCCGCCGGCACGGCGAAGCCCATCGTGCCGAGCCCACCCGAGTGGATCCATCGGCGCGGGTGCTCGACCGGCCCCAGCTGCGACGCGTACCTGTGGTGCTTGCCGACGCCGGAGACTCAGATCGTGTCGTCGTCGGCGAGCGCGCGGAGCCGTT
>JBEVGU010000079.1:0-3207 GCA_040511595.1 Actinomycetota bacterium
CTGCGTCCGCGCAAGTCGGTGGCCTTCACGATCATGATGTCGATCTTCGTGATCTACAGCCTCGTGCCGCTCGCCTGGCTCGTGATCAACGCGACCAAGACGCAGGCCGGGCTGTTCTCGAGCTTCGGCCTCTGGTTCGACGACGAGTTCGTGCTGTTCCAGAACATCTGGGAGACCCTGACCTATCGCGACGGCATCTTCGTGCGCTGGCTCGGCAACACGCTCCTCTACGTCGTGGTCGGGGCCGGCGGCGCCACGCTGCTCGCGACCCTCGCCGGCTACGGGCTCGCGAAGTTCCGCTTCACCGGCCGCCGTGCGGTGTTCGCGGTCGTGCTCGGCGCGATCGCCGTGCCGGGCACCGCGCTCGCCGTGCCGACCTTCCTCATGTTCAGCCAGCTCGGCCTCACGAACACGCCGTGGGCGATCATCATCCCGTCGCTCATCAGCCCGTTCGGCCTGTACCTGATCTGGGTGTACGCGGTCGACTCCGTGCCGACCGAGATCCTCGAGGCGGCCCGCATGGACGGCGCAGGCGAGTTCCGCACGTTCTTCACCATCTCGATCCGGCTGCTCGCGCCCGGCATCGTCACCGTGCTGCTCTTCACGGTGGTGGCGACCTGGAACAACTACTTCCTGCCCCTGATCATGCTGAGCGACCCGGCCTGGTACCCCCTCACGGTCGGGCTCAACCAGTGGAGCGCGCAGGCGACCGGCGTCAGCGCCCAGCCCATCTACAACCTGGTGATCACGGGCTCGCTGCTCACGATCATCCCCATCATCGTCGCGTTCCTCGGACTCCAGCGGTTCTGGCAGTCGGGGCTCAGCGCCGGAAGCGTCAAGCAGTGACCGAGCGGCACCGCATGTCGACCCCCACCCCACCGCTCGCCCGGAGCGTCCTGCCCCGGAACCCCCGCCGGAGCGTCCTGCCCCGGAACACAGATGGCACAACGAAGTGAAGGGAAGCATCACATGACCATCGCCCGCACCGCCCTGCGGCGGACCCTGACGGTCGCCGCGACGGCCGCACTCGCGGTCGGCGCGCTCGCCGCCTGCTCCATCGGCAGCGGCAGCTCGACCGGCACCGCCGACGACCTCGACGCGGCGCTCGAGGCCGGCGGCAAGATCACCTACTGGAGCTGGACCCCGAGCGCCGAAGCGCAGGTCGCGGCGTTCGAGAAGGCGTACCCGAAGGTCGACGTCGAGCTCGTGAACGCCGGCACCAACACCGAGGAGTACACGAAGCTCCAGAACGCGATCAAGGCGGGCTCGGGCGCCCCCGACGTCGTGCAGATCGAGTACTACGCGATGCCGCAGTTCGCGCTGGCCGACTCCCTCGTCGACCTCAGCCAGTACGGCCTCGACGACCTCGAGGACCAGTACAGCGCGTCCACCTGGGGCAGTGTGAACATCGACGGCAAGCTGGTCGGGCTCCCGCAGGACTCGGGCCCCATGGCCCTGTTCTACAACAAGGCCGTGTTCGACCAGTACGGCATCGCGGTGCCGACCACGTGGGACGAGTACGTCGCCGCCGCGCGGCAGCTGCACGCCGCCGACCCGACGAAGTACATCACGTCGGACACCGGCGACGCGGGCTTCACGACGAGCATGATCTGGCAGGCCGGCGGCCGTCCGTTCGGAATCGACGGCACCGACATCACGGTCGACCTGGCCGATGAGGGCACCCAGAAGTGGACCGGCGTCTGGAACCAGCTCGTCGAGGAGGACCTCCTCTCCACCACGCCCGGCTGGACCGACGAGTGGTACAAGGGCCTCGGCGACGGCTCGATCGCGACGCTCGTCACCGGTGCCTGGATGCCCGGCGTGCTCGAGTCGAGTGTCGCGGATGCCGCGGGCGACTGGGCCGTGGCGCCGATGCCGACCTACGACGGCACCCCGGTCACGGCTGAGAACGGCGGCGGCGGACAGTCGGTCGTGAAGCAGAGCAAGAACCCGGCGCTCGCCGCCGCGTTCCTCCGCTGGCTGAACAGCGACCCCGCGTCGATCGACGTGTTCCTCGAGAGCGGCGGCTTCCCGTCGACGACCGCGGACCTCGAGGACCCCGAGTTCGTCGGCCTCGAGTCCGACTACTTCGGCGGCCAGAAGATCAACGAGGTGCTGACGCAGGCCTCGAAGGACGTGGCATCCGGCTGGTCGTACCTGCCCTACCAGGTGTACGCGAACAGCATCTTCGGCGACACCGTCGGCCAGTCCTACGCGAACAAGGCCGACCTGAACGAGGGCCTCGCCGACTGGCAGAGCCAGCTCGTCGAGTACGGCAACGAGCAGGGCTTCACGGTCGGCGAGTAGCCGACGCACCACCGCGAGGCCGGTCGGGTGCTCCCGGCCGGCTTCGCGCATGATCCGCACCGAACATGATCCACACGAACACCGACACGAACCCGAACGGAGGGCGGCGCGTGAGTCGCTTCGCCATCGGCCCGACCGACTTCGAACTCGACGGGCGCCCGCATCGCATCCTGGCGGGAGCGCTGCACTACTTCCGCGTGCACCCCGACCTCTGGGCCGACCGCATCCGCAAGGCCCGCCTCATGGGCCTCAACGCGATCGAGACGTACGTCGCGTGGAACCAGCACGAGCCGCGACGCGGGGAGTGGCGCGCCGACGGCGACCTCGACCTCGGTCGGTTCCTCGACCTCGTCGCGGCCGAGGGCATGCATGCGATCGTGCGTCCGGGACCGTACATCTGCGCCGAGTGGGACAACGGCGGCCTGCCCGCGTGGCTGTTCCGCGACCCCGAGGTCGGCGTGCGCCGTTCTGAGCCGCACTACCTCCAAGCGGTCAGCGGGTATCTCCGTCGCGTGTACGAGATCGTGGCGCCCCGCCAGGTCGATGCCGGCGGTCCCGTGATCCTCGTGCAGATCGAGAACGAGTACGGCGCTTACGGCAATGACAAGGCGTACCTGGCCGAGCTCGTGCGGGTCACGCGCGACGCCGGCATCTCCGTGCCCCTCACGACGATCGACCAGCCCACGCCGCAGATGCTCGCCGACGGCAGCCTGCCGGGCCTGCACGTCACGGGCTCGTTCGGCTCCCGCACGCTCGAACGGCTCGAGACGCTGCGCGAGTTCCAGCCCACCGGCCCCCTCATGTGCATGGAGTTCTGGTGCGGCTGGTTCGACGACTGGGGGTCGCACCACCACACGACGGATGCCGCGGCATCCGCTGCCGAGCTCGACGCCCTCCTCG
>JBEVGU010000080.1:0-3069 GCA_040511595.1 Actinomycetota bacterium
CGGACTTCGAGGACTTGGCAGACTGGGGCACACATCCCTCTGTGACCTAGGCAACCGGCCCGGCCTCACCGCGAAGCCCCAACTTGCGCGCTCCTCGTGACGATGTTGATCCCCCCCGCACGCTCGGGCTCACGAACCACGTTGAAGCGAACCGCGTGTCGGCGACCCGACAAACCGGAGGCACGAAGCTCGTGCGTCGCGGAGCAGGGTCGCCTCTATGTCCGGCCGGTGATGCTTGAGATCTCGAAAGATGTTCTCGCCGAAGTTGGCTGAAGAGAATGAGAGACACCCCGCCTCTTGCGATCCGTCACGAGGCGGGGTGTCTCCGTCATCCTCCTAAGGGCCTGTACGAGCCGATCGACGTCGTCGGGAGGGACTCGAGCGTCTGCTCGCGGCGGACCCTCAAACCGGGCCCATCGCGACGATCTTGTCACCAACTGAGATCCGTCCGTCGGTCAAGATGTCGGCGTTGATCCCAGCGCGATGGGCGAGGTCCTTGATGATCCCCGGTCTGGTGAGCTGTTCCAGGTGGCGGCATGGCTCGCACAGCGCAACGCCGTAGCATTCGACCTCGCCGACGCGAAACCGCTTGCCGATCAGTTCGTTCAGCCGTACACCACGGACTGTCAGCTGCCGTCGTGTTCCGCCCGGTGGCAGCCCCACCTCCTCGACGATCTCCTCCTCAACGAGTGTGAGAGCACCTCCCGGCGGGGCGCCAGTCGGATCGAAGTGGCGATCGCCCTCCAAGCCTTTGCCTGCGACGGCCTTGACCGACTCGACCGTCCAAAGCCGTGGGTTCTGAGGCGCCCCTAGATGGATGGCGACGACGGTCATCGGGTCAACAACGCGTTCATGATCGGACGCATGGAGCGCATAGTGACACATCGCGCACGAGCTGGACCCCCACCCGTCGTGACACTCGGGGACGAAGGTCCCAACCTCACCCTAGATCGGGCCCGAGGGATGTGAAATGGGACGCGCCGAACATCGGCACTCGCCGGAGCCGAACAGATCAAGCACCGGGTCGGATCCCGCGAGGACCGTCGACGCCGTGGATCGTGTGTCGTCTACCTGGAGCACAATCGGCGGATCAAGAGGGGTGGGTGGCGCAGGCGCGGAAACCGTCTCTGGACGCGACGGCTGGACGGACTGCTCGGGCTTGCGGCCACGGCCCTGATCCCCTAGGTGTCGGTTCCGACACGAAGCGACACCTCGAATCGCCCTTGAATCAATGTTGCGGCGGCCCTGCGCCGTGCCGGCGGATCGAAGGGTGGGGACCATCTGATCGATGAGGGGGAGGGCGAGCCTCCACATGGCGGGATGGAAAGGGGAGAGGGGCCGATAGTGGTAAGGGCTCCTGTTTGGCCGGAGCGACCGGGTGTCGTTCCGTCGGAAAGTGAAGCCTGATGGCGGGCGAGTCGAATGGTTGCGATGGGAAGCGACGTCCTCCGGGAGCCGGTGCGGGCAGGAACCTCTCGAGGGCGTCCTGCCGCGACTCGACAGCGATCGCGTCAAGGCATATCAACACCCCTCGGGATGAGCGGGTCGACAGAGCATCGCGAGCGCGCGTTCGCGGGGCGGCCGGTCGTGCTGATCGCGGCCGCCGTCGTGCTGCTGCTGCTCGCGGTCGCGGGACGGTACGGCTATCACCGCGACGAGCTCTATTTCCTAGCGTGCGGCCGCCGTCTGGCGTGGGGGTTCGTCGACCAGCCGCCGCTCACACCGGCGCTCGCCCGCCTGTCCGAGATCCTGTTCCCGGACTCGCTCGTCGGGCTCCGCCTGTGGCCGGCGCTCATGGTCGGGGGGCTAGTCGTGGTCACCTCGCTCACCGCGCGAGAGCTCGGGGCCGGCCGAACCGGTCAGATCGCCGTCGCGGTCTGCGCTGGATGCACGCCCGGGTTCCTCCTCGCGGGGCATCTGCTGAGCACCGAGACGTTCGATCTGGTCGCGTGGGCCATCACGACCCTGCTCGTGATCATGATCGTGCGCCGCGGGCAACCGCGCCTCTGGTTGGTCGTCGGCGTGGTCCTCGGCATCGGCCTGGAGAACAAGTGGTCGATCGTGTTCCTGGTGGGTGGCCTGCTGATCGGTCTGCTGGCGACGCCCGAGCGGCGCGTGCTGTGGACGCCATGGTTCGCCGCCGGCGTCGCGGTAGCGCTGGTGATGTGGCTCCCGAACCTTCTGTGGCAGGCGGACCACGGCTGGCCACAGATCGACATGATCCGCGTGATCCAGTCCGACAGCATGGATCTGGGCAGCACGATCGCGTGGATCCCGCTGCAGGTGTTGATCACGGGTTTCGTCACCGCGATCGTGTGGATCGCCGGCCTGCTCCGAGTCCTGCGCACCCCCGAGACACGCCCGTACCGATTCGTCGGCATCGCGTACGTGGCGCTGGCCGTCGTGTTCGCCGTATTGGCCGGTGACAAGTCCTATTACGTTGCCGGGTTGTACGCGTCCCTCTACGGTGCGGGGGCCGTTCCCCTCGAGCGATGGCTCTCGCGGCACCGACGCGGGGTCGCGCGACCTGCGGCGTTGGCGGCACTCGCTCTTTCGACGCTCCTGCTGTTACCGGTCGCGGCGCCGGTGCTCCCGGTGACGGCCCTCGCCGACTCCTCGATCAACGATCTCGATCCCGAGATGGGAGAGCAGGTCGGCTGGCCAGCTCTCGTCCGCCAGGTCGCTCGTGTGTGGGATCGGATCCCCCCAGCGCAGCGGTCGTCGGCGATCATCCTGACGACGAACTACGGCGAGGCAGGCGCCATCGAGCGGTATGGACCGGGTCTCGGCTTGCCGCAGCCGTTCAGCGGCCACAACAACTACTGGTGGTGGGGACCGCCGCCCTCGGATACGCGCGTTGCCATCATCGTGGGCTGGTGGTCGGCCTCGTATGCCGGGCGGTTCTTCGGGTCGGTCGAGCGCGCAGGGACGATCCGCAATGCGTTCGGGGTGGACAACGACGAGGAAGGTGCGCCGATATGGCTCGCATCCGATCCACGGCGGTCGCTGCCCGCGATGTGGCCGGAGATGCGGCATTACGACTAGCGCATCCTCCCAAGAAGCGTCACC
>JBEVGU010000081.1:0-5343 GCA_040511595.1 Actinomycetota bacterium
ATGACCGCTCGCAAACGTTGCGACGCTCATCGGCCCGGGCCGGAGCTCCGATACGATTCGGCCTTCGACCGGACTGCGGGGGACCGAGTGGAAGACCCATCGACCTCGGGCATGACCGAGGAGCGGGAGCGGCGCATCGACATCGCGAGCGCCGCGCTCCTGGCAGTCGCGACCGTGCTCGCGGCGTGGTCGGCGTTCCAGTCGGCGAAGTGGAGCGGGGAGCAGGCCACCGCCTACGCGCAGGCGGCCGCGGCTCGACAGGAGTCGGTGCGCAGCTCGACGCTCGCCGGTCAGCTGACGATCCTCGACGTCTCCGTGTTCGAGCAGTTCGTCGATGCGTATGCGAACGGCGATCGCGCGCTGCAGGGCTTCTACCTGGAACGCGCCCGGGACGAATTCCGGCCGGCGCTCGACGCATGGATCGCGCTCGAGCCGAGGGAGAATCCCGAGGACGTGCCGGGCACGCCGTTCGAGCTCCCGGAGTACGAGCTGGCGGCGAACGTCGAGGCGGCGCGGCAGGAGCGGCTCTCGAGCGTCCGGTTCCAGACCGCACTCGACGACAACCAGCGCGCCGACAACTACGTGCTGCTGGCGGTGCTGTTCGCCTCGGTGCTCTTGTTCGCGGGCCTCGCACCGAAGTCCCGCCGGTACTCGATCCAGCTCACGATGATCGTCATGGCGAACGTGGTACTCGTGGTCGGCCTCGGATTCCTGCTCTCGTTCCCGAAGACCTTCTGAAGCTCGCCGAAGCTCGCGAGGGCCCGATGGCCGGGCCGTCAGCGCCGGAGCGCGAGCCAGGCTCGATAGGCCGTGCGGTAGAGCGGGTCGCCGGCGAGCGTCGCGGTCGGCACGCCGGGCAGCCCGCGCAGAGCCCCGACGTCCTCCAGGAACGGCGCCTGCGAGATCGCGGCATCGAGCTCGAGGAGCAGGCCGGCGGCCTCGGGTTCCTCGCAGGACTCGAGCGCCGAGCGAACCTCTCGCACGGCGTGCAGCACGACCCGGTTCTCGTGGATGTCGGGCGTCATCACGCGCCTCGCGTCGAACACGCGCTTCAGGCGGCCGTGCTCGTCGAGATTCCCGGGCCGGCGCCTGCTGCGGATCAGCTCCCGCGGCTCCGGGTGGCGAGCGAGATCGCCGGAAGTCCAGCGTTCCACGCGCACGAGGTCCTTCCGATGCGACTGCTGGAGGCGGATCAGCACGTCGACCAGGCCGGGGCCGCCGTCGCCGCCGTGCACGATGGCCCGCAGGGTCTCGAGCCCGACCGCGCCCGGTTCAGAAGTAGCTGGCGAAGCCATGCGATGCGTAGTCCTCGCGCATGAGCTCGGCCTTGGCGCGCGCGAGCGGGAACCCCTCGCCGAGCGCCTGCTCGAACCCCTCGAGCGCTTCGTCGAGCCGGCCGTCGGCGCCCCGCACCCGAGGCAGCACCTTCTGCACGAGCTGTTCGTCGAGCGCGACCTGCCAATCGACCCCAACCTCGCCGGCGGCGATCACGTAGTGGTGCACCTCTTCCAGCACACGGAAGCCGAACGGCGCGATCGGTCGCAGCACGTCCCAGATGTGCAGCAGCACCTCGCCGTAGGGCTCCGCCTCGAGGTACTCGACGACGTAGTCGCGTTGCAGGGGCAGCTCGAGGAGCTGGGCCCGGTCGTAGACCTTGTCGGCGAACCCGTGCGTCGTCTCGTCGATGTTCACCGTGCCGGCGAACTTCAGGTTGGGCGTGAGCTCGACGGTGTGACCGGGCGCGAGGTCGAGCCGCGCGATGCCCTCACGCGAGCGGACCTCCATCGCCGAGAGGAATCGCGAGAAGTAGTGCTCGACGCGCGCGAGGTTCATCTCGTCGAGGATTACGTGGAACTCGCGCGCCGTCCGTCCCGCGAGGTCGGCGGAGGTCCACTCGCGGGCGGCCTCCTGCACGAACTCGCTGAAGGGCGTGTGGTGGTAGAAGCCGTCGAGCGGGGAGAGGTAGCCGAGCAGGTCCTCGTTCGACGACCAGCTGGGGTCGACCGCGGCGAGCTTCGGGCGCGCGCCCACTGCCTCCGCGTATGCCTGCGCGAGCCATGTCTTGCCGGTGCCGCTCGCCCCGGAGAGGATCACGAAGCCGCGCGACTGCATCGCGAGGTGGTACCGGCGGATCACGTCGTCACCGATCAGGAAGCCGGGGTTCAGCTCCCGGAACTTGGCGATCACCTGGCCGAGCAGGGACCCGGCGCCTGCTCGGTCGGCCGCGCTCTGGGTCTGGGTCAACGTGTCGCTCACGCACCGGCCTCCCACGATTTCGTCCTGGGGCGGCCGAGGTCCGGCACGCACTTGGTGTTTCGGCAGGGGAGGGCGTGGACTGAACCCCTTCCGGCCGACGAGGGAACGGCCGGGAACCGGGGCCGCGCGGCGTCAGGAACGCGCGAGCGGGTGTTTCGGGGCGGGCCCGGTGTGCAGCCAGCACGTGCTGGCTGCGTTGTAGGTGGAGAGCACCGTCGTGCACCCGGGCTCATCGCAGAGCCGCCCCTGCGACGAACGAGCGATCGACGCCTTCCCGGCGCCGGGTGGCCCGTATTGGACCCGGTCGCTGCCTCGTGCCTTCGTCACGGCGTTCCCCCTTCGTGGTGCATGCATGGATCCGTGGGGGCGAGGTGGCGGCGGACGCGGGCCGTCTCGATCGCTCGGCGCGAACCCTCGGGTGCGTCCCGAGGACTCCAGCCTACCTCGCCGGGGGAAGCGGGAGCCGACGACCCCACGGGTGCGGCCACCTCGTCGGCCGGCAGGCCCATGCCCAGGGCCCGCAACGGAATCAGCACACTTCCGCTGGGGGGTTCGCGACAACCCGGGCGCTACGATTCGCGGATGCCGCCCTATAAAGAGCAGGGCATCGTCCTGCGCTCGTACAAGCTCGGCGAGGCCGACAAGATCGTCACCGTCATGACCCAGGGGTCGGGCAAGGTGCGAGCGGTGGCCAAGGGCATCCGCAAGACGAAGAGCCGCTTCGGAGCGAGGCTCGAGCCGTTCACCCACGTCGACCTGATGCTGTACCGGGGCCGCGGTTCGCTCGACACCGTGACCCAGGCCGAGATCATCGCGCCGCACATGACGATCCGGGAGGACCTCGCGCGTTTCGCCGCCGGCGAGACGATGCTCGAGGCCGTCGACCGGGTCGCCGAGGAGCACGAGCGGAACGTGCGCCTCACGCTGCTGCTGCTCGCGGGGTGTCGCGCGCTCGATGCAGCGCCGATCGATCCTGCCGCGGTCGCCGAGTCGTTCATGCTGAAGCTGCTCTCGCTGAGCGGTTTCCACCCGTCGCTCACCGCGTGCGCGGTCTGCGGTGACCGCGACCCCCAGCTATGGGACGCGGGTCTCGGGGGTGCCGTCTGCGCGCGATGCGCCGAGCAGGGCGCCGGCCCGTGCTCGCGTGTCGCCCTCGAGTACCTCGCGACGCTCGCGCTCGCCGACCTGAATGATGCGGGCGCGACCCTCCAGCCGGATCCGAGGGTTCGCAAGGAGTCGCGGGCGTTGCTCTACAGCTTCGCCGAGTATCACCTCGAGCGCCGAATGAAGTCGGTGCCGATGTTGGTCAGGACCGCGACGTGAGCTTCCTGCTCGACATCGACCGCGCGCGCGTGCCAGGGCACGTCGCGATCGTGATGGACGGCAACGGCCGGTGGGCCGAGCAAAGAGGCCTGCCCCGCACCGAGGGCCACGGCGCGGGTGAGGACGCCCTGTGGGATACGGTCAAAGGTGCGAACGAGGTCGGTGTGCGATGGCTCACCGTATACGCGTTCAGCACCGAGAATTGGAAGCGTCCAGCACCTGAGGTGCTCTACCTCATGAACTTCAACCGCGAGGTGCTCAGGCGGCGGCGCGACGAGCTCAACGACATGAACGTGCGCATCCGGTGGAGCGGCCGACGCGACTGGCGGGTTCCGCGGAGCGTGCTGAAGGAGATGCGCTACTCCGAGGAGCTCACGCGCGACAACACCGGCATGACGCTGACGATCGCGTTCAACTACGGCGGACGCGCCGAGATCGTCGACGCGGTGAAGGAGCTCGCCTCCGACGTCCGCGAGGGCACGCTCAAGCCCGAGAAGGTGAGCGAGCGCGAGATCGCCAAGCGCCTGTACCACCCCGACATGCCCGAGCCCGACCTGCTGATCCGCACGAGCGGGGAGGAGCGCATCTCGAACTTCCTGCTCTGGGAGGTCGCCTACTCCGAGCTCTGGTTCACCCCCATGTTCTGGCCCGACTTCACGCGCGAGACGCTGTTCGAAGCGATCCGCGATTTCCAGAAGCGCAGTCGTCGCTTCGGCGCCCTCCGCGAGGAAGACTGACCTCGGGTCGCTTCAGGGTCGACCGGAGGAACGCGAAGACGCCGTCGCCCGTCGGTACGATGGTCCTGACGCCAGCGGTCGCAGCCAGCGGCCGGGAAGAAGGGAGACATGCACCGATGACCGACCTCATGGAGGCCGTCACCGGCCTGGCGAAACGCCGGGGCATCGCGTTCCAGTCCGCGGAGATCTACGGCGGGCTGCGCTCGTCATGGGACTACGGCCCGCTCGGGGTCGAGCTCCGGCGGAACATCCGCAACGCGTGGTGGCGCTCGACCGTCCAACTGCGCGACGACGTGGTCGGGGTCGAGGCCGCCATCGTCACGAGCCCTCGGGTCTGGGAGGCGAGCGGGCACCTCGAGACGTTCCACGATCCGCTCGTCGAGTGCACGAGCTGCCACCAGCGCTGGCGGGAGGACCACCTCGAAGCCGACGCGAACGGCATCGTCACATGCCCGAACTGCGGCGGGGCCGAGTTCACCGAGCCGAAGCAGTTCAACCTGATGCTGAAGACCTTCCTCGGGCCGATCGAGGACGACGACGCGGTCGCCTACCTGCGCCCCGAGACCGCGCAGGGCATGTTCGTGAACTTCTCGGCGATCCAGACCGTCTCGCGCAAGAAGCTCCCGTTCGGCATCGCCCAGATCGGCAAGTCGTTCCGCAACGAGATCACGCCTGGGAACTTCATCTTCCGCACGCGTGAGTTCGAGCAGATGGAGATGGAGTTCTTCGTCGAGCCGGGCACGGACGACGAGTGGTTCGAGTACTGGGTCGAGCAACGGATGCAGTGGTACCTCGACCTCGGCCTCTCGAAGGAGAAGTTGCGGCTGCGCCCCCACCAGCCGGATGAGCTCGCGCATTACGCGAAGGCCGCGACCGATGTGGAGTACGAGTTCCCGTTCGGGTGGCAGGAGCTTGAGGGCATCGCGAACCGCACCGACTACGACCTGCGTGCCCATCAGGAAGCCAGCGGCGAGGACCTCGCGTACTTCGATCAGGAGAAGGGGGAGCGCTACCTTCCGTACGTCGT
>JBEVGU010000082.1:0-43622 GCA_040511595.1 Actinomycetota bacterium
CTCGGACGCTCCAGGGGATGATAACGGCGCGCCGCGCCGGTCGCGGCGCGTCTCGGCGCGGACGGTGAGGGTGCTCACGCCGCGTGAGCTCCAGGGCCGCTCGTTGGTGCGGCAAGGGGCCATGAGATCGCGCGCAGGCTCGGCATCAGCCCCCGCACCGTGCGGGCCCACCTGGAGCAGCCTTCGCCACGCTCGGCGTGGGCACCCGGAGGCCGCCGTCGCGGCGATGCATGAGGAGGCGATCGTCTCCGGATCACGGCCGCCCCTTGACCGATGTCCGAACCCGGGCGTACATTCGTTCTCCGCTCGAACATATGTTCGATACTAGCGATTGTTCCGACCCAAGGTCAGTGAGGCCCGTCACGGTGACGAAGCGATTCGACGAGGAGATCAGGGTCGAACGAGACACGGGCATGCCGAGCGCGTTCGAGTGGCGGGGGCGCCGCTACGAGGTCGCCGACGTGATCGGGCGCTGGAAGATCGAGGGCCGTTGGTGGTCTGACGGCCGCGACCGCGAGTACTGGCGGGTGGAAGCGCGAGGCGGCGCGGTCTGGGACCTCTACTTCGACCGCGGCAACGACCGCTGGCACATGGAACGGCTCTGGGACTGACCGGTCATCGGCCGGCGCCGTCCTCGTCGCGATCCACATCGCCGTCCGCGTCCCGTCGTCGCCGTTCCGCGGGGCCGATCACGCCGGGGGAGAGGTTCCTGGCGGTGTCGATGAGCGACACGTGTGAGAAGGCCTGCGGATAGTTCCCGGTGAGCCGCCCCGCCTCGACGTCGTACTCCTCGGCGAGCAGCCCGACGTCGCTGCGCACGGCGAGCAGTCGCTCGAACGTGACCTTGGCCTCCTGCTCTCGCCCCGATAGGGCCATGCAGTCGGCCAGCCAGAACGTGCACGCGAGGAACGCCCCTTCTCGGCCGGGGAGGCCCTCGAGGTGTTCGTCGTTCTCGTACCGGGCGAGGAAGCCGTCGTGCAGCAGGTCGCTCTCGATCGCGCGGATCGTGCCCTGCACGCGGCGGTCGTCGATCGGCAGGAAGCCGACCAAGGGCATCAGCAAGAGCGACGCGTCGACCTTGTTCGTGCCCTCGTGCTGGACGAACGTGCCTCGATCGGCGTCGAACCCGTCGCGGCACACCTCGTCGTGGATCTGGCTGCGGACCTCGCGCCACCGGTCGGCCGGTCCCTCGAGCCCCAGCCGCTCCACGCTGCGGATCGCACGATCGAACGCGACCCAGGCCATCACCTTGGAGTGGGTGAACCGGCGGCGCGGACCGCGCACCTCCCAGATCCCCTCGTCAGGCTGATCCCAGCTGCCTTCCAGGAAGTTCATGAGCGCCTGCTGCACTCGCCACGCCGATTCGCCGTCGTCGATGCCCGCCTGGCTCGCTTGGAACAGCAGGTCCATGACCTCGCCGTAGACGTCCAGCTGGAACTGCTTCGAGGCGGCGTTGCCGATGCGCACCGGCGCCGAACCCTCGTAGCCCGGAAGCCATCCGAGCGTCTGCTCGGTCAACCGGCGCTCTCCAGCCAGGCCGTACATGATCTGGAGCTCCGACGGGCTGCCCGCGACCGCCCTGACGAGCCAGTCTCGCCACGCGCGTGCCTCGTCGAGATAGCCCGCGAGCACGAGCGAATAGAGGGTGAACGTCGCATCTCGGACCCAGCAGAGGCGGTAGTCCCAGTTGCGGACCCCACCGATCTGCTCGGGCAGCGACGTCGTCGGCGCCGCGACGATGCCACCGGTCGGCGCGTACGTCAGCGCCTTCAGTGTGACCATCGATCGGATCACCGCTTCCCGCCATCCGCCCTCGTAGGAGCATCGCCTGGCCCAGTCGTTCCACCAGCGCTCGGTCTGGCTGATCGCCCAGTCGGCTTCCAGTGGCGCAGGAGGGGCCTCGGTCGAGGGGTGCCAGGTGAGGGAGAACGGGATCTGCTGGCCTTCCCGCACCGTGAAGTCGGCGACCGTGGTCATCCCCTCTCCTCGCAGGTCGACGCGCGTCCACAGCTCGACCGCGTCGGGTCCGGCGATCGCCGACAGGCCGTACGGCGCCCGTCGCACCCAGGGGACGATCGATCCGTAGTCGAACCGCAGCCGCAGGTCCATGTGCATCGGGACGTTGCCGCTCACGCCCTCGACGACGCGGAGCAGGTCCGGCTCCCGCCGGCGGGGCGGCATGCAGTCGACGACGCGGACGACGCCCTCCGGCGTGCGGTGCTCCGTCTCGAGCACCAGCGAGTCCCCGCGGTAGCGCCGGGTGGTGCGGATCTCGTTCGAGGCGGGCGCGATCAGCCATCGGCCGTGATCCTCGGTGCCGAGCAGGGCGGCGAAGCACGCTCCCGAGTCGAACCGCGGCAAGCAGAGCCAGTCGACCGATCCCTCGCGCGAGATCAGCGAGGCGGTGTGGGTGTCGCCGACGAGCGCGTAGTCCTCGATGCGAGGCGCCACTCATGCGCTCCCACGCGGGAGGACCCGGTCGGTCGATGGCACGAGCACGACTGACTCTATCGTGCGCTCCCGCGTGGACATGCGGCATCACGGACGCCGGTCACTGGACGCCCCGAAGGAGACCTCCTACAATCGAACACCTGTTCGATTGCTCGACACTCGAGGTGGCCTTCGGCGGTGAGCGACACCCGCATCCCCGGCTCGTTCGTGCACCTCGACGTGCGATCGTGCTTCTCGTTGAAGGAAGGCGCGTTCACGCCCGAGCAGCTCGCCTCCCGTGCGGCTGCGCTCGGCTTCCCTGGGGTCGCGATGACCGACCGCGACGGGCTCTACGGGGCCGCGCGGTTCGTGCGGGCCTGCGAGACCGAGGGCGTGCGGCCGATCCTGGGCGCCTCGCTCACGGTGCGGGCCTCCACGCCACCGCCGGGTGGGTGGGGTAACGCGGGTGGGTGGGGAAGCCAAAGGGACGCGCACCTCGTGCTGCTCGCCGCCGACGACACCGGGTACGCGAACCTCTGCCGGCTGCTCACCGACGCGCACATGCTCGGGGAGCGCGGCGATCCCTGGGTCGATCCGATGCAGATCTGCGCGCACGCGCAGGGGCTCGTCGCGATCGCCGGCCCCCGCTCGCACCCGGGGCGTGCGGCGGTCACGGGGCGCGTCGATCACGGCGCGAGCCTGTTCGACCCGTTCCGTGAAGCGTTCGGGCGCGACCGGTTGTTCGTGGGCGTCGAGCACCGGCTCGAGCGAGGGTCGGCCGAGGAGATCCGGGCGATGCTCAGGCTCGCCGAGCGCGTGGGCATCGGCGCCGTGGCGACGAATCCCGTGCGCTATCTCGAGCCGGGCGAGGCGTTCGTGGCCGACGTGCTCGAGTGCATGCGGCGCATCGTGCCGCTCGCCGAGACGAACGTGTCCCGTCGCAACGCCGAGGGGTGGCTGAAGCCCGCCGCCGAGATGCGCGCGCTCTTCGCCGAGCGGCCCGACCTCGCCGACGCGACCGTTCACGTCGCCGACCTGTGCCGGTACGACCTGGGTCTCGGTCGCATCCACTTCCCGGACTTCCCGACGCCGGAGGGTCGCGGTGCCGACGCCGTGCTCGCCGAGCGATGCTGGCGTGGGGTGCACGAACGGGGCTTGCGCGAGGCGGAGGTGCGAGACCGGCTGCACCACGAGCTCTCGATGATCCGGCGCATGGGGTTCGCGGCGTACTTCCTGACCGTGGCCGATATCGTCGCCGACGTGAAGTCGATGGGCATCCGGGCCGCCTGCCGTGGCTCCGCCGCCGGATCGCTCGTGTGCTACCTGACCGGCATCTCCGACGTCGATGCGCTCCGGTACGGCCTGTCGTTCGAGCGGTTCATGAACCCGATGCGCAAGGACCTGCCCGACATCGACATCGACGTCGAGTCCGCCAGGCGAGAGGACGTCTACGACATGATCCTCAGCCGTCACGGTGAAGAGCGTGCCGGCTGCGTCGCGATGATCGACACCTACCGGGCGCGGTCGGCGATCCGCGAGGTCGGCAAGGCGCTCGGGCTTCCCGAGGTCGAGGTCGGTGTGGTGGCGAAGTCGTTCCCTCATATCTCGGCGCGGCACCTGCGCGAGGCGATCGACCGGCTGCCCGAGCTGGCTGGCATCAATCTGCGGTTCGAGCAGATGCAACGCCTGGTGGGTGTAGCCGAGCGGCTCGACGGCTTCCCGCGACACATCGCGCTGCATCCGTGCGGCATCGTGCTCGCGAGCCACGACCTGACCGACCGCGTGCCGCTGGAACGCAGCGCGAACGGTCACCGCATGATCCAGGCCGACAAGGACGACGTCGAGTTGCTCGGCTACCTCAAGCTCGACATCCTCGGCGTGCGCATGCTGAGCTCGATGCGGCACGCGCTCGACGAGATCGCGCGCACTACGGGGGAGAAGGTCGACCTCGACAGCATCGCGCTCGACGACCCCGCCACGTTCGAGACGATCCGCGCCTCCGACACGATCGGATGCTTCCAGATCGAATCGCCCGGCCAGCGCGAGCTGCTGGAGAAGCTGCAGCCCGATCGATGGGAAGATCTGATCGTCGACATCTCCCTGTTCCGACCGGGACCGGTGAAGTCAGACATGATCACGCCGTACCTGCGGCGCCGCTCCGGGCTCGAGCCTCCGACCTACATCCACGCCGGGCTGCGCGAGCCGCTCCAGGAGACGTTCGGGGTGATCGTCTTCCACGAGCAGGTGATCCGGACGCTCGCGGCGCTCGCGGGCTACACCGAGACCTACGCCGACCACATCCGGCGCCATCTCGACCACGAGGAGATGTTGCCGAGGTTCCGGGCGGACTTCCTCGAGAAGGCCGTCGCCCGGAGGGTCGATCCCGACGCGGCCGAGCGCATCTGGCAGGCGGTGATCCAGTTCGCGTCGTTCGGGTTCTGCAAGGCGCACGCGGCCGCGTTCGCGGTGCCGACCTACCAGAGCGCGTGGCTGAAGACCCATCACCCCGCCCACCTGGTGGCCGGACTGCTCACGCACGATCCGGGCATGTACCCGAGGCGCCTGATCCTGGAAGACGCTCGGCGCCACGGCATCCCGATCCTGCCGCTCGACGTGAACCGGAGCGAACCCGAGTACGTGGTCGAGGCGGTGCCGAGCGGATCGCGGCACGCCGACACCCCTGTCTTCGGCGTCAGGCTCGGCTTCCAGGACGTGCACGGCATCTCCGACGCCGAGATCCGTTCGATCATGACGGCGCGCGCCGAGCGGGCCTTCCGCGACGTGCGGGACTTCATGCGCCGCACCGCGGTGACCCGGCCCGTGACCGAGGCGCTCGCGCATGCCGGAGCGTTCGACCCGATCGCTCCAGACGACCGTCTGCAGCATCGCCGCCGCCACCTCTATGTCGCGATGACTGCCGAGCCCGAGCGCGAGGGCGATCAGCTCACGCTCACGACGGGCGCCGATCCGAACGACGGGCACGTGTTCAAGGACTACTCCGACGCCGAGGTCGTGCGTGCCGAGCTCGAGGTGCTGGGCCTCGACGCCAGCCGGCACATCGTGAGCTTCTTCGAACCGCTGCTCGCCGATCTCGGGGTGACGCGAGCGGGCGACCTCCGGCGCACCCGGGGCGGCTCGAAGGTCATCGTCGCGGGGGTGAAGGTGTCCTCGCAGACGCCGGCCATCCGCAGCGGGCAGCGCATCATCTTCTTGACCCTCGACGACGCGACCGGACCGATCGAGGTCACGGTGTTCGAGTCGGTGCAACCGAGGGTGGCCAAGACCGTGTTCCACGGGTACGCGCTGGCGGTGGCGGGGGAGCTGCGGCGCACCGGCGTGGGCGGGGTGAGCGTGGTGGCCGAGGAGGTCTGGGACCTCACGGTGCTGCACGGAGCGCGCGCCGAAGGCAGGTTGCGCGAGGCCGTGCGCGGCGACGTTCCTCGGCCGAGGGCCGGGTCCGGCCCGCGCATGCTCTGGCACGCGAGCCCGGGCTCCGCGGGATGATGGGGCTCGTGACCGTCGACCCCACCTCCCACACCGTGCCGCAGGATCGCCCGAACGAGCCGATCCTGCACGCCGACCTCGATGCGTTCTACGCCTCGGTCGAGATGCTGAAGGACCCGTCGCTCGCCGGGAGGCCGGTGATCGTGGGTGGCGTCGGGGGACGTGGCGTCGTGAGCTCGGCTTCGTATGAGGCGCGTGAATACGGGGTGCGCTCGGCGATGCCGACCGTGCGAGCTCGCCGATTGTGCCCCGACGGCGTGTTCGTGCCACCCGACTTCGAGGCCTACCAGGCGCATTCGAACCGCTTCCGCGAAGTGCTGCTCGCCCATACCCCGCTGGTCGAGCCGATCTCGCTCGACGAGGCGTTCCTCGACGTGGGCCGGGCCACGATGCTGTTCGGCGAGCCGCGGGAGATCGCCGTGCGCATCCGCGCCGAGGTGGAGCGAGAGGTGGGCGTCACCTGCTCGATCGGGGTCGCACCCACGAAGTTCGTGGCGAAGCTGGCGTCGGATCACTGCAAGCCGAACGGCCTCCTCGTGGTGCCTGCCGACGGCGTGCTCGGATTCCTCGAACCGTTGCCGGTCGGACGCCTCTGGGGTGTCGGGGAGAAGACCGGCGAGGTGCTCGGGCGCCTCGCCGTGCGCACGATCGGGGACCTGGCGAACACGCCCGAGGCGATCCTCTCTCGGTTGCTCGGGGAGCAGAGTGCTCGGCATCTCTCGCAGCTCTCGCACGGCATCGACGTTCGGGACGTGGTGCCATACGAGCCGCCGAAGTCCGTGGGTCACGAGGAGACGTTCGAGCACGACCTCGACGACGACGAGACGATCCTGCGTGAGCTGCTGGCGCTCTCGGGGAAGGTCGGGGCGCGCCTGCGCGCCGATGGGTACCAGGCCCGCACCGTCACGATGAAGGTGCGGCTCGCGACGTTCACGACCCTCACCAGATCGAAGACGCTGCCGGACGCCACCGACGTGGGGGCAGAGCTCTACCAGGTCGTTGCCGGCCTCCACCGATCGCTTCCGGGGGAGCGCCGGCGGGTGCGATTGCTGGGCGTGCAGGCCAGCGGCTTGGTGCCAGCCGGCGCCGAACAGCTGGCGCTGCTTCGTGGCGAGCGATGGGGTGAGGTCGAACGGGCGGTGGACCGCATCGAGCGCCGGTTCGGCCGCGGGTCGGCGATGCCCGCTTCCCTGCTGGACCGCGCGCGCCGCGACCCATGATCGTGTGGGTTCCCACGTCGGGAAGCCTCCCTATAATCGGAGGTGTCCCCCGGAGGTCGTCGATGCCCCTGAGCGAGCACGAACAGCGCATCCTCGAAGAGATCGAACGCCGCTTGGCCGAGGACGATCCGAAGCTCGTCGAGCAGGTCGGTCGCACCGACCTCTACACGCACCTGGCCCGGCGCATCCGCCTGTCGGCGGTCGCGTTCCTCGTGGGCTTCGTGCTGCTGCTCCTGTTCGTCTTCAGTCGGTGGATCGCGGCGGTGGGGTTCCTCATGATGATCGGCTCGGCGCTGCTGATCTACCGCTACCTCGGACAGCTCGGTCGCGATCAGATCCGGGCGATGCAGGCTGAGGGCGGATCGTTCACCGGCATTATCGGCCGGCTCGCCTCGCGGTTCCGCCCGCCCTCGGGCCCTGACGACCCGTAGCGTCTCGCTCACTAGCCCGTTCGGGTGGTTCCACGCCCATCGTGACCTCGCGGCTTGCCGCCCTTCCGCGTCCTGTTGTACAACGGGGTCCCCTTCCCCCTGGGCGCGAGTCGTCGGCCGGTGCTCGCACGACACGTCGACGATCCGGGCCCCATGCAGAGTGAGTCGTCGAGACCGAAGGGGCACGCGTCCGGATGGAGGGCTTCACCACCCATCAGGCATGCAAGTTCACAGGATGCACGTCGCGGCAGCTCAGGTATTGGGACCAGATCGGATTGGTGCAGCCCTCGGTGCAAGGCACCGGTGGACGCCCGGGCGTGCCCCGCCTCTATGCCTTCCGAGACCTCGTGGCGCTACGGGTCGTGAAGTCCTTGCTCGACGGCGGCATGTCGCTGCAGCGCGTCCGCCGATCCTGGGATTTCCTCAACAAGAAGGCGGGCATGGACAGGCACCTGTCCGAGGTGAAGCTCGTGACCGACGGGCAGAGCATCTTCAAGATCTGCAGGCGCGACGGCGAGGTGATGGATGCGCTGCGTGACGGTCAGATGGCGTTCTTCGTGGCGATCGACGATATCGCATCGGGTGTCGAGACCGACGTGAAGCAGTTCCGTGAGGATCGTGAACGGTTCATCCGAGCGCTGCGCGAAGCCGCAGCGCACACGGCGACAGGCACCTCGTAGTCGCCTTCATCGCCGGCGATAGGGGCCTGTGAGGCGCTGCACCACGGTCGCGCTGCGACGCAGGTCGTGGAGCACCGCGTCCGCCGCCTGCGTGGCCTCCCGAGCGTCGTCCGGTGCGGGCTCTCGGGAGGAGTAGGCGGCGTTCCCCGCCAGGGTGGTCAGCCGCTCGAGGTCGCCGTTCGTCAGTGCCCCCGAGGCCGTCACGGCGCCGCGGTATTCCTCGATCGTCTGTCCCGGCGACCGCGCGTAGCCTAGGTCGGCGGCGCGCTCCGTGAACACGTCGTAGGTGGCGACGATCAGCGATCTGGGCTCTGGCCCCGCCCGGCGCAACCGCCGCCGCCGCCGCCACGCGCGAGCGAGAGGCACGATCGCGAGGACGATCGCGGCGCCGGCGAGCGCAGCGAGGAGTACGTTGCGGGCGGTGAGCGGTCCCGGATCGGAGGCCGCGTTCGCCGTGCCGAACGTGCCGGCTGCCCCCGCGAGGCCGGCGGCTCCGAGGCCTCCCGGGCGTACCCGTTCTCGGTCGGCCGCAGTGGTCAGCCCATCGCTCAGCGTGGTCGATCCGCGGGGCTGCCCGCCGCGACCCGTTGGCCCGCAGAGCCCCCCACGCACGTTCGGACACGGTTCGGCCCGACTCGGGTCGATGTATGGGTAGCCGACGGGGTTCTGCCTGCCGGGGGTCGGCTCGAACGGCAGCCATCCGTACGAGGGGAACAGCACCTCGACCCACGAGTGCGCGTTCTCGGTCGTCACCGTGAGCCGATCGGCCGAGTCAGAGAACTCGCCGGGGGTGAACCCGACCGCCAACCTCGCGGGGATGCCGAGCGATCGCAGCATCACCGCCATCGTGCTCGAGAACTGCTGGCAGAACCCCTCCTTGGTCGTGGTGAGGAACTCGACCATCGCGGCCTCACTCGTCGACCCCGGCACGTCCACGTCGTAACTGAACCCGAACTTCGGGTCGGTGAAGTGCTCCTGGATCGCGATCACGCGGTCGTAGGTGTTCGTGGCGCCTCGGGTCCACCGCGCGGCGGTATCGCTGATCCGAGCGTCGAGGTCGGGGGGCTGCAACGCGTAACGCGCCGTCCGAGCGTCGGCGACGAACGGCTCGGCCCTCAGCTGCTCCGGCGTCGGCGTCACGACGTCGGCGGTCGCCGTGTAGGTGACGCCCGCATCGACGCCGCCGTCGAGCAGGATGGAGCCGCTCTCCGGGTCCCATCGCATGCCGTCGAGCGGTGCATCGGTGCTTCGGGGCGGGTACGGGAGCGGCAACCACGGCAGCACGAGCTCGCTGGCCGTTCGGAACGACACCTCGGTGGTCTCGTGAGGGCCGGTTGCCGGAGTGGCGGTCGCGAGGGCCGCTCCGGGCGCCACGTCGAGCGTCAACGGCTCCGGATCGGGGCTCCACGTGCGGCCGTCGAAGTTCGGGAGCGCCACCATGCGCCAATAGCGCGGGGTATCGGTCTCCACCTCGAACACCGGGGTGATGTCCTCCCGCTGCAGGCTCGACTGTACCGACACGAGCGGGTCGATCCGGACGCGACCGTCTTCGGCGGTGGAGAAGTCGATCAATCCTCGCGATCCGAAGCCCGGGAGCAGGATCGGAGCCATGGCTGCGATCACCACTGCAGCCCCGGCCACGCGCCGGGCGCCGCGGCCGGCGGCGACATCGAGCCGCTCAGCCCGCCCCGCCCCGGTCCAGACCGGCCCCCACCCCTGCACCCGCCGCATCCCGTCCGCGAACAGCACCGCGGTGGCCGCCACGAGGAACAACAGTCCGAACACGGGCCGAACGACGTCTTCGAGCACCGAATCGGCGAAGCCGACCATGGCGACGGGCGGCACCAGGGCGAGCAGCGGGCTCCCGGCACGGAACGCCAGCGCGTGTGCGGCGAACACCGAGGCCCACGTACCGGCCACCGCGGCCAGCATCAACGGCGCGAGGGGCGGCGACGGCGCGACCTGGACGCGGGCCTGCTCCCCGACGAGCGCCGCCGCATCGGCGACGGCGCGCAGCGTCTCGATCGTGGGGAGCCCATACCAGGTCGTGCCCGGGAACACCAGCAGGCCCACGGTGAGCACGAGCCCCGTGACGCTCACGACGGTGGCGAGGACGAGGTTCCGACGTTCGAGCGCGGCCGCCAACGCCGCCGACGCGAGCCCGGCGACGAGCAGCCGCAGGGTCGGACCGTTGCCGGCGAACACGCGCCCGAGGGCGATCGCTGCCGCCGCGGCGACGAGCGAGGTCGCGACGCCGGCGGTCAGACGTTGCGTGCGAGCGGACGTTCCTTGGGTGCGTGCCATCGATCCTTCAGTCTCGTCGAGGGGGTGAGCACGATGCAGTCCCACCCTGCGCGGGCGAACGAGAGGTGGGCTTGGGTGGCGCGTCCTTCGAGCTGGGAGGCCCGTCCGGGCGGCAGGCTCTGCGGGTCGACCGGGTGCACGAGCACGGCGAGCCTCGGCCCGAAGCCGGCGCCGGCGCGGATCAGCGACGCCAGCTCCCCTGGCGCCGGGGGCGCCGAGACGAACACCAGCGATGTGTCGGCCGAGGCGCCGGCGCGCAGGTGCGCGAGCGAGGGCCCGATCGATCGCGCATGCGCGTGCGAGATGCCCGAGAGCGCGTCGAGGAAGCGCTCCTCGGTGAGCGTCGCGGGGGGCGTCTCGGTGGTCGACAGCCGGAGGGAGAAGCCCCGTTGCCCGAGCAGCACGCCGAACGAGGCGGCGACAGAGACCGCGCGTTCGAACGCGGGGGTATGGGACTGGCCGAGGGTATGGCCCCGGTTGTCGAGGAACACGAGACCGCTCGCGCGGCGAGAGGACTCGTCCTGTCGGATCATGAGATCGCCCGTCCTTGCTACCGATGGCCAATGGATCCGACGGAGGTCATCTCCCTCCTGGTACTGGCGCATGGTGTAGTACTCCTCACCGGTCCGAAACAGCTGCCGGGCGCGCGAGGCCCCCCATCCCTGGCCGAGGCCGTTCTCAGGAGCGGTGAACAGATCCTCGATCTCCGGAGTGACGAGCAGGTCGTCGTGCTCGTCGAACTCCAGCCGCTGCCGGGTGAGCGCGAACGGATCCGACACGTCGACCGTGAGGCGGCCGAAGCGGTACCGCCCGCGCACCTGCGGCACGACGCCGTAGGAGACACGACGCGTGTCGTGTGCCTGGATACCGGAGACCACGAGCCTCGCCGGCCGGCCCAACGTCGAGGGGAGCCGATCTTCCAGGAGCAGGAACGACGACGGCACCGGCGCCTCGTTCACGACGTCGAGCCGCACGGTGACCCGTGTGCCCGGCGGCACGCGGACGTCCGAGAGCCGCCTGCGAACGCGGATGCGGGTTCGCCCCCATCGCACGAACACCCCGGCGAGGAACGGCAGCGCGATCAATCCGATCCCCACGACCTCGAGGCCGGGGGATCCCAGGACGCGGGCAGCGACCCACATCGCCAGGCCGACGCCGAAGACGACCAGTCCTCGGCCCGACGGCATCAGGGGTTCTCCGCGACCGGTACCGGCACCTCGGCGAGGATCTCCTGCAATACGACATCGGTCGAGCGCCCGGTCATCACGGCGTCGGCCGTGACGATGATGCGGTGCGCGAGCGAGGGGATCGCGAGGGCCTTCACGTCGTCGGGGATGACGAAGTCGCGTTCGTCGGCGGCCGCGTACGCGCGAGCGGCGCGGAGGATCATGATCGAGGCGCGCGGGCTGGCGCCGAGGTAGACGTCGCCGTGGCTGCGGGTGGCCTCCACCAGGTCGACGATGTAGCGGCGAAGCGCCGGCGCGACGTGCACCTCACGTGCCTGGGCGATCATCTCGGCCACGCCGGGGGCGTCGTTGACGGCGCCGATCTCGGCCAGCGGCTGGGCGTCGGTGGTGTGGCTGGCGAGGATCTCGGTCTCGATGTCGCTGCTCGGGTAGCCGATCGAGAGCCGCAGCATGAAACGGTCGAGCTGGGCCTCGGGCAACGGATACGTGCCCTCGTGCTCGATGGGGTTCTGGGTCGCGATCACCATGAAGGGCGTGCCCAGCGGGTGGGTCTGCGTGTCAATCGTGACCTGGCGTTCCTCCATGCACTCGAGCAGGGCGGACTGCGTCTTGGGCGAGGCCCGGTTGATCTCGTCGCCCAGCACGATGTTGGCGAAGATCGCGCCGGGCTTGAACTCGAAGTCCCGCTGCTCCTGGTTGAACACGTTGACGCCGGTGACGTCGGTGGGCAGCAGGTCGGGCGTGAACTGGATGCGGCGGAACGAACAGTCGATCGATCTGGCGATGGACTTCGCGAGCATCGTCTTGCCGACGCCGGGCACGTCCTCGATCAGCAGATGGCCCTCCGCGATCAGCGCGACCAGCGCCAGGCGGATCTCGGCGTGTTTGCCGCGGACGACCCGTTCGACGTTGGTCTCGATCTCGTGGAACCGCGCCGCGAAGCGCGTCCAGTCTTGCGAGCGTTCCTCGACCTCCACGCACACCTCCCAGACGACCCGGTCATGGTAGCCCACCTGCGGAACAAGACGGTCCTCGACGTTGGTCGACCGTGCTCGCAAGAGCGAGTGAAGAGAAGAGAAGCGGGCAAGTTCCCGCAACTGACGTACGGGGGGATCGGATCTCGGGACGCTTCGAGGACGACGGCTGGGCAGGTGCACGAACGCCCCGCGCGGCCCCTGTTCGCAACACTAGGCATCGCGCCCAGCCCGGCCGTCGCCCCGAAGGACAGATTACACCGATGTGATTCGCCGCGTCGAGGACCGAGTTCCCCTGCCTCCCCGCTACACTTGCCCATCATGGGCCGCGCCCTCGTCCTCAACGCGACCGACCTCCCCCTGGCGGTGGTGCCAGCTCGCCGAGCCGTGGTGCTCGTGCTCAAGGAGAAGGCCGAAGTCGTGATGTCCAACGGCATGGTCTTCCACTCCGAGCATCTTGTGCTGGAGGCGCCGTCGGTGGTTCGGCTGCGCAGGTACGTGCGGGTGCCGTACCGGCCGCACGCTCCGCTCACCCGTCGCGCGGTCTTCGCTCGCGACGCGTGGACATGCCAGTACTGCGGCGCCTCGGCCGAGAACCTCGATCACGTGGTGCCCCGGTCGCGCGGGGGCATGCACGCGTGGGACAACGTCGTCGCCGCGTGTCGGCGCTGCAACGCCAAGAAGGAGGACCGCACGCCGTCCGAGGCGGGGTTCCACCTCGAGCGACAGCCGTTCGCGCCGCGTGACGGCTTCCATCTCACGCTCGGCCATCTCGAGCCGGGCTGGGAAACCTTCCTCCGCTGACGGCGGCGACCCCGGCGCTCCTCGATCGTCCGTCCCCCGTCGCTTCGTCATGCCTCCGAACACCTGTTCACGTTGACGTGGTGGAGTCCAGGTGGCATAAACGTGGGGCTTGGTGGAGGAAAGGGGAGGAGGCGTGGCCGGATTGCTCGGCACGCACAGCTACCAGCTCGACCCGAAGGGCAGGGTCTCGCTGCCGGCGAGGTTCAGGGCCGCCTTCGAGGACGGCTGTTGGATCACGGTCGGGCAGGACCGCTGCCTGTACGTCTTCCCCAGGGCCGAATGGGAGCGGCGATCCGACGAGGTCGCGTCCTTCCCCCTTTCCGACAGCGACGGCCGCGCGTACGCGCGGATGTTCTTCGGCTCGTCGGACGAGGCGAAGCTTGACGGGCAGGGGCGGGTCACGATCCCGCAGCGACTGCGCGAGGCCGTGGGCATCGAGAAGGACGTGGTGGTCCTCGGCGTGCGTGAACGCATGGAGATCTGGGATCGCGAGACGTACGAGGGCTACACGGCTGGATTCGCCGACGCGTACCAGAGCGGTGCGCTCGATCCCAGGAGGTAAAGGCGCACATGGCTTCCCCGACATCGGACCGATCACGCATCGCTCCGCGTGTGACGGCACAGACCAAACTCGGTTCGGAGGTTCGACAGAGCCTCTGGCTCATCGGCATGACCGCGCTGACGTTGTTGGCGTCGATCGGCATCGGGATCCTGGCGGGACAACTGGGCTGACGTGGGTGAGCGGCATGGGGGAAGCTCGAGGGCCACGGGCAGCGCGGGCGGCGCGTCGCATGTGCCGGTCATGGTCGCCGAGGTCGTGTCCTTCCTCGCCGATCCGCTGGCGGGTCGCCGCCGGGTGGTCGACATGACGCTCGGAGCCGGAGGGCACGCTGAGGCGCTGCTGGAGGCCGGCGTGGAGCGGGTGATCGGCGTGGACCGCGATCCCGCCGCACTGACGCTGGCTCATGAGCGACTCGCCAGGTTCGGCGAGCGCTTCCGAGCGGTGCACTCGACGTTCGCCGAGGTCGGCGCCGACGTCGTCGACGGTGAGGTCGACGGATTCCTGTACGACCTCGGCGTCTCCTCGATGCAGCTCGATCTCGGGGAGCGAGGGTTCGGGTACCGGACCGACGGGCCACTCGACATGCGCATGGGCGGCCCGGAGGACGACGTGCCCTCGGCCGCCGACCTCGTGAACCACCTTCCCGAGCGTGAGCTCGCGGACCTGATCTTCGAGTACGGAGGCGAACATCGGTCTCGGCGGATCGCGCACTCGATCGTGCGCCGCCGTCCGATCACCACGACCGATCAGCTCGCCGGCGTCGTCGTGAGCGCCGTGGGACGCCGTCCGGGGGGCCCCCACCCCGCGCGCCGGACGTTCCAGGCGCTCCGCATCGCGGTCAACCGGGAGATCGAGGAGCTCGCCGCCTCCCTGCCTCGGGCGGTCGGGCTCCTCGCCCCCGGTGGCCGCGTGGTCGTGATCGCGTACCACTCGCTCGAGGACCGCGTGGTGAAGACCACCGTCCGTGAGGACGATCGCCTGCGGGCCCTCTCGAAGAAGCCGTTGCGGCCCTCGGAGGAGGAGATCGCCCGGAACCCTCGGGCCCGCAGCGCGAGGTTGCGGGCCGCCGAGCGCGTGGGGCGGGCGGCGTGAGCCTGCCGGCGCGTTCGCTGCCCGCTCCCCGGCGTCCCGCCGGCGACGGTCCTCCCTCGGATCCTCCTCGACGACCCCATCCCGATCGTGCCGCGCGCCCCGCGCGGCCACCCGCGGCGCGCCCGGATCCCGCTACCCCTACCCAACGTCGGGCGCGCCGCGGGTCCACCCCCGCGTTCTGGCTCTTGTCCGCGGTCGTGGTCGCCGGCCTCGTGATGGCCGTGGTGGCTCTCAACGCCTTGGTCGTGAACGCGACCTACCGCCTGACCGAGGTCGAGCAGCGGGTGCAGGTGTTGCGAAAGGCCCACGAGGACCGAGAGATCGAGATCGCGCGGCTCTCGTCACCGTCACGCATCGCCGAATGGGCGGCCACGGTCGGCATGGTCGTGCCGGGGGCGGGCGAGTCCGTGATCCTCCGAGTGCCGGGGGACCGGAACGCCCGATGAGGCGCCCGCCGGTCAGTCGCCTGGTGGCGATGCTCGCCCTGATGATGCTGGCGTTCGTCGGCATCGTGGTGCGTCTCGTCTTCCTGCAGGTGCGCGACAACCCTCAGCTCGAGGCGATGGGCATGCGGCAGCGTGTTCGCACGATCACGTTGCCGGCGCAGCGGGGGGAGATCCTGGACCGCTCAGGCATGGCGTTGGCGGTGACGCGAGGGGCTCGCGACGTGTACGTCGATCCGACCTACGTGATCGATCCCGCCGGCGAGGCCGAGACGATCGCCGGCGTGCTCGACCTGCGGCCGCGCGACGTGCGAGCCGCGCTCGAGGCCGACGGGACATTCGCGTGGATCGACCGGCAGGTCGATCTCGAGGACGCCGAGGACCTCGAGGCATTGGGGCTGCCGGGGATCGGCTTCCTCGAGGTCCCGAAGCGCTACTACCCGGCGGGCGCCCTCGCCCCCCAGGTGCTCGGCTTCGTGAACGTTGACGCCGAGGGGGCGGCCGGGCTCGAGAGCGCCTACGACGACGAGCTGGCGGGGACGCCGGGGGAGCGTACCGTCGAGCTCTCGGCGGACGGGCTGCCGATCTCCAACGGGCTCGACACCGTCGTGGATCCGGTACCGGGCGACACGATGGTCACGACGATCGATCGGCAGATGCAGTTCATGGTGCAGGCTGCGCTCGAGCGAGCCGTGCAGGCCAACGGGGCCCTCGGTGGGACGGCCGTCGTCATGGACCCCGCCACCCGAGAGGTGCTGGCGATGGCGACATACCCGGGCTTCGACCCGAACGAGTTCACCGACGCGCCGTACGAGGCGATGCGCAACCGCACGGTGACCGACGCCTTCGAGCCGGGGTCGGTGAACAAGATCATCACGGCGGCCGCCGCCCTCGAATCGGGGGTCGTGGCGCTGGACGAACGGTTCCGAGTGCCCGCGTCGATGCGCGTCGGACCCTTCACGATCCACGACTCCCACGTGCATCCGGTGGAGTCGATGACGATCGGCGACATCATCACCGAGTCCAGCAACATCGGTGCGGCGCTGATCGCCGAGCAGGTGGGGAGCGAGAGGCTCTCGAGCTTCATGCACCGGTTCGGCTACGGTCGGCCGACCGGCGTGGGGTTCCCGGGCGAGGCATCGGGCGTGCTCCTGTCCGGCGATCGATGGGACGAGGTCATCCGTGCGACCGTCTCCTACGGCCAGGGCATCTCGGTCACGCCGCTCCAGATGGCCAACGTGTACGCGACGATCGCGGACGGCGGCGTGTGGGAGCAGCCGGTGCTCGTGCGAGGGTTCGACCTCCCCGGCGGCGCGTTCCGCCCCCTCCCGGCCGGGCGAAGCCGCAGAGTGGTCCGGCCGGGCACGGCCGACGTGTTGACCCGCATGCTGGCGGCGGCCGTGGAGGAGGGGACCGGCGTGAACGCGCAGATCCCCGGCTACCAGGTCGCCGGCAAGACCGGCACCTCACGCAAGCTCGACGCCCAAGGCCACTACGTCTCCCGGTACATGGCGTCGTTCGCGGGATTCCTGCCCGCCGCGGACCCCCGCGTGGTCGTCGCGGTCTCGATCGACGAGCCGCGGACGATGTACGGAGGGCTCGCCGCCGCGCCCTTGTTCCAGGAGATCGCGCGCTACGCGATCCAGCGGCTCGCGATCCCCGCGGCACCCCCGGTGGCGCTGCCGCCGCACGCTCAAGGGCCCTCCTGATGGATGCGGACCCGCGGCCGAGACCGCGGGTAAGCTCCGGGTCGGTGGTACCCGCCTTCCCCCCGATCCCCCTGTCCGCGCTGCTCGATGGGCTGCCGACGGTCGAGACGCGCGGCGATCCGGCCGTGTCGATCCTCGACGTCGTGCACGATTCGCGGTCGGTGACCCCGGGCGCCCTGTTCTGCTGCGTCCCCGGGGCGGACGTCGACGGACACGACTTCGCGCCTGCCGCGATCGACGCGGGCGCGGCCGCGCTGCTCGTCGAGCGTTGGCTCGAGGTGTCGGCGCCCCAGGCGCGCGTCCCCTCGGTTCGTGCCGCCATGGGTCCCATCGCCGCCGATGCTTTCCGCGATCCGGCGGTGGCGATGACGATGCTGGGCGTCACCGGCACGAACGGCAAGACCACGGTCACGCACCTGGTCGAGGCGATCGTTCGCCGGTCCGGGCTGCTGGCGGGGTCGATCGGGACCACGGGGGGCAGGGTCGACGGCGTCCCGGTGCCGCTCGCACGCACCACCCCCGAGGCCACCGACCTGCACCGGCTGCTCGCGCGCATGCTGGGCGCCGGCGTGTCGGTGGTGGCGATGGAGGTGTCGTCCCACGCCATGGAGCAGCATCGGACCGACGGGATCGTCTACGACGCGGTCGCGTTCACGAACCTGTCCCAGGATCACCTGGACCTCCACGGGTCGATGGAGCGCTACTTCGCCGCGAAGGCCGAGCTGTTCGAGCCCGAGCACGCCCGGCGAGGCGTCGTGAACGCCGACGACCCATGGGGCCGCCGGCTGCTCGAGGTGGCCACGATCCCCCTGTCGACGTACGGGTTGGAGGCGGGCGCCGACCTGCGGGCGAGCGAGGTCGACGTGACCGCCGCCGGATCGTCGTTCCGCGCCGACGGGCTCCTCTTGCGGACCACGCTGCGCGGCGCCTTCAACGTCTCCAACTGCCTCGCGGCGGTCGCGGTCGCGCGGTCTGCGGGCATCGGCGACGACGCGATCGTCGCCGGGGTCGCCGACGTGCGCGAGGTGCCCGGCCGGGTGGAGCCGATCGACGAAGGGCAGGACTTCCTCGTGGTGGTGGACTACGCACACACGCCGGATAGCATCCTCGGCGTGCTGCAGGCCACGCGCCCGCTGGCCAGGGGCCGGCTGATCGTCGTGTTCGGTTGCGGGGGAGACCGCGACCGCGCCAAGCGACCCCTGATGGGCAGGGCCGCCACGGCGAACGCCGACCTCACGGTGATCACCTCCGACAACCCGAGGACAGAAGATCCGCTCGCGATCATCGACGAGATCGAGCGGGGCGCGGGTGAGGGCGGCGGGCCCTACGTCATCGAGCCCGACCGTCGCGCGGCGATCGGGCTGGCCGTGGACGAGGCGGGCCCCGGCGACGTCGTGGTGATCGCCGGGAAGGGCCACGAGACCTCCCAGGAGTTCGCCGACCGAACGATCGAGTTCGACGATCGGACGGTGGCGCGGGAGGCGATCCGCGCGATCGGAGGACGGCCGTGATCCGACGTTCGCTCTCGACGATCGCCGCCGAGGTCGGCGGGCGCCTCGAAGGCCCGGACGCCGAGGTCACCCAGGTGGTCACCGACTCGCGCGGGCCGGCGCCGGGCGCGTTGTTCGTGGCGCTCGTGGGGGACCGCACCGACGGCGCCCGGTTCGTGCCCGAGGCGTTGGAGCGCGGCGCGGTGGGCGCGCTCGTGCACGACCGGGTGGACTCGCCGGGCTCCGCGATCGTCGTGGGATCGACGAGCGAGGCGCTCTTGCGCCTCGGCGCGGCGGAACGCGATCGCATGCAGGCGCGGGTCGTGGCGGTGACCGGGGCGAACGGCAAGACGAGCACGAAGGACATGGCCGCGGCGGTCCTCTCAACCCGCTTCGCGACCCACGCGAGCCCCGGCTCCTTCAACAACGAGGTCGGGTTGCCGATGACCTTGCTCGGCGCGCCGGCGGGCGTGGAGGTCGTCGTCGCGGAGCTCGGAGCCCGTCGCAAGGGCGACGTCACGCTGCTGTGCGAGATCGCTCGGCCCGAGGTCGTGGTGGTCACCAACGTCGGGGTGGCACACCTCGAGATCTTCGGATCGTGGGATGCCATCGTCGAAGCATCGGCCGAGCCCGTCGAGGCCCTCGGACCGGAGGGGTGCGCTGTCCTGAACGCGGACGACCCCGTCGTCACTGGCTACGGCCGGCGCTGCGCGGGCCGCGTTGTGACGTTCGGGGCGCGCGCGGACGCCGACGTGCGGGCCGAGCACGTATCTGCTGGTCGCGACGGCATCGCGTCGTTCCTGATGCGGTCCGGTGCCGACGTCGCGCCGGTGACCCTGGCGGTCGCGGGGGAGCACATGGTGGCCAACGCGCTCGCGGCGGCCGCCGTGGGGCTGACGCTCGGTGTGCCGCTCGAGGCGTGCGCCGCGGCCCTGGGCACGGCGACCGTGTCGCGCTGGCGGATGGAGACGTTCACGACGGCCGACGGGGTGCGCGTCGTCAACGACGCCTACAACGCCAACCCGGAGTCGATGGCGGCGGCCTTGAAGGCGGCCCGCGTGATGGCCGGGGGCGCCCGACTGATCGCCGTGCTCGGGCACATGGCCGAGCTCGGACCGATCGCTCGGCAGCAGCACGAGCGCCTCGGTGAGCTCGCGGCCAGGCTCCCGGTGGATCGGCTCCTGACCGTGGGGGAGCCGGCCCGCGTGATCGCGGTCGCCGGGGCGCGCGAGGGGGTCGAACCCGACGCCGTCGCGTCCTACGACGATGCCCTCGGCGCGCTGGCGGACGTGCGGCGCACGGCCCGCCCCGGCGATGTCGTGCTCGTGAAGGGCTCGCGCGTGGTGGGGCTCGAGGCGCTCGCCGAGGCACTGCGGTGATCTGGATCCTCGTGGCGGGCGGGGTGGGGCTGGCCGTGACCCTGCTGGGAACCCCCATCGCGATCCGCGCCTTCACCGTGTGGGGGTGGGGACAACGGATCCGCGAGGACGGTCCTCACACCCATCTGGAGAAGATGGGCACGCCGACGATGGGCGGCATCGTCATCGTGATCGGACTCCTGCTTGCGTACCTGGCGACGAGGTTCACGAGCGAGACCAGCTACACGCCGGCGGGCGTCGCGCTGGTCTTCGCGGCCGTGGGCTTCGGAGTCGTGGGCTTCCTCGACGACTTCATGAAGGTCCGGAACCGTCGTTCCCTCGGGCTCACGAAGATCCAGAAGTTCGCCGGCACCGCCATCGTCTCGGTGCTGTTCGGACTGATCGTGGCGCGCTCGTCCGACGAGACGGGCATCTCCACGAACCTCTCGTTCATCCGCCCGACCACGATCGCGCTCGGGGTGGTCTTCCTCGTCTGGGTCTTC
This sequence comes from Actinomycetota bacterium, assembly GCA_040511595.1. GTDB lineage: Bacteria > Actinomycetota > UBA4738 > UBA4738 > HRBIN12 > JAOUEA01. The sequence continues at coordinate 20,692 of JBEVGU010000082.1, forward strand.
CTGATCCTGACGGCGTCGTCTCACGCGGTGAACCTCACCGACGGGCTCGACGGGCTCGCCGCCGGATCGGGCACGCTGGTGTTCGCCGCCTACGCGTTCATGGCCTTCTGGCAGTTCCGCCACCTCTGTTTCGGGGCCATCGGCATCGAGCGCAGCGGCTGCTACGACGTCAACGGGGCGGTGATGCTCGACGCGGCGATCGTGGCGGCCGGCATGATGGGCTCGCTCGCCGGGTTCCTGTGGTGGAACGCCGCGCCGGCGCGCATCTTCATGGGCGACACGGGGGCCCTCGCGATCGGCGGTCTGCTCGGCGGGCTCGCGATCACGACCAACACGCAGCTGCTGCTCGTGATCGTCGGCGGGCTGTTCGTGATCGAGACGGTCTCGGTGATCCTGCAGGTGATCTCGTTCCGGGGCTTCGGGCGGCGCATCTTCCGCATGTCGCCGATCCATCATCACTTCGAGTTGCTCGGGTGGCCTGAGTTCACCGTGATCGTCCGGTTCTGGATCATCGCCGGCCTCTGCGTGGCGGTCGGGCTCGGGTTGTTCTATGCGGACTTCATCCGCCAGGGGGGGCTCGAGTGAGCGGGCGGTTCGAGGGCGAGCGCGCCGTGGTGGTGGGCGCGGGCGTCGCGGGCGCCTCGGCCGCGAGGGTGCTGCGAGCCGAGGGAGCGAGCGTCACGATCACGGAGGCCCGCCCCATCTCCGACGTCGCGTTAGCGCCGGGGCTGCGCGCGGACGGGATCGAGCTGCTCGCGGGCGGTCACGATCCGGCGCACCTCGACGGCTCGACTCTCGTCGTGACCGCGCCCGGCGTGCCCGAGGCGGCTCCGGTGCTCGCATGGGCGCGAGCGCGCGGGCTCCCCGTCTGGGGCGAGATGGAGCTCGGGGCCCGGATCGCCCGGGCGCCCGTCGTGGCCGTCACCGGCACGAACGGCAAGACGACGACCACCGGCATGATCACGGCGTGCCTGGTCGCGGCCGGGCTGGATGCCGTCGCCTGCGGGAACATCGGCCACCCATTCCCGGTGGCCGCCCGCGAGGGCCACGACGTGCTGGTGGTGGAGTGCTCCTCGTTCCAGCTGCGGATGCAGGAATCGTTGCACCCGCGCGTGTCCGTGTTGTTGAACCTCGCGCCAGATCACCTCGACTGGCACGGCTCGTACGCGGCGTACGCCGATGCGAAGTCGCGTGTCTTCGCACGCCAGGTCGAGGGAGACGTCCATGTGGGGAACCGCGACGACGCCGAGGCGGGCGCCCGGTCGTCTCGGGCGCCGTGCGACGTGGTGTGGTTCCGCGGGGGAGCGCCACGCGAGGGCGAGGTCGGCTACGACCGCGGGGTGCTGCGCTCGCGCCTGCCGGGCAACCCGGCCGATCTCGGATCGGTCGGTGGCTCCGCGGGGCTGCGGTGCGACGCGGCCGCGGCCGCAGCCGCGTCGCTCTCCTTCGGCGTGCCGCCCGAGGCGGTGCGCCACGGGCTCGCGGCGTTCGAGCCGTCGCCCCACCGGGGGCAGACGGTCGCCGTGGTCGACGGAGTTCGGTTCATCGACGATTCCAAGGCGACGAACGTGCACGCCGCCCTGGCCGCGATCGACGGCGTGAACGACGCCGTGCTGATCGCCGGCGGCAGGGCCAAGGGCGTCGACCTCGCGCCGCTCGCGAGCAGGGCCGCACGGCTCCGCGCCGTCGTCGCGATCGGCGAGGCCGCGCCCGATCTCGTCAGGGTCTTCGAGGGCTTGCGACCGGTGGAACGTGCCCCGTCGATCGAGGATGCCGCGCGCCGAGCGTTCGAGCTCGCGGGGCCCTCCGGATGCGTGTTGCTCGCCCCGGCGTGCGCGAGCTGGGATCAGTTCTCCAGCTACGTCGAGCGCGGCGAGCGCTTCCGGGCCGCGGCGATCGCGATGCTCCGGGAGGTGGGGGCGCGTGGTGGCGCGTAGGCCGCGGAGATCGGCGGCACGCTCGGCGACCACGGCTCCCCGAGCGCCGCAGCTGCGGGTCGTGCAGCAGCCGTCGGCGCGGCGGAAGGATGCGATGCACGCCGCCCGGGTGAGCATGTTGCTGCTGCTCGCTCCGACGGCGGCGCTCACGTTGCTCGGCCTGGCGATGATCCTCTCGGCGGGGTCGATCTCCGCCGTCGAGGGGTATGGCACGAGCTTCTGGTACTTCAACCGCCAGGTGATCTACGCGGTGGGGGGCGTCGTGGCGTTGCTCGTCGCGGCCCGCCTCCCTCACACCGCGTGGCGGAAGCTGGCGGTGCCGATGCTCATCGTGCTGACGCCGCTGATGGTGATCTCGTTGCATCCTTCGTCCGGCACGGCGTTGTACGGCGCCTCACGGTGGATCGACCTCGGCCCGGTCACGCTGCAGCCTTCCGAGTTCCTGAAGCTCGCGATGGTCGCGTTCGCCGCCACCGTGCTCTCGAAGAAATGGACGAGGCTCGACGACGCCGCCCATCTGCTCGTGCCCCTGGCACCGGTGGTGTTGTTCGTCGCCCTCCTCGTGATCCTGCAGCGAGACCTCGGCACGACGATGATCATCTGCGCCACGGTGTTCCTGATGCTGTTCGCGGCCGGGGTCCGCCTGCGGTATCTCCTCATCACCGGCGCCGTCGCGATGGCCGGCACCGCGTACCTGATCCTCGGCGAGGCGTACCGTCGCACTCGGTTCGTCGACTCCTTCCTCGATCCGTGGAAGCATCCGGAGGGCGCGGGCTTCCAGCTGATCCAAGGGCTGATCGCGTTCGGCTCCGGCGGATGGACCGGCGTGGGCCTCGGCGCCAGCAGGCAGAAGTGGGACTACTTGCCGAACGCGCACTCCGATTTCATCTTCGCGATCGTGGGCGAGGAGCTGGGCCTACTCGGTGCCCTGTTCGTGCTCGCGATGTTCGCGATGCTGTTGTACGCAGGCGTTCGCATCGCGATCGCGGCGCCCGACACGTTCGGCCGCCTGATGGCGGCGGGCATCACCGGGTGGATCGGGGTCCAGACCATCATCAACATCTGCGCGGTGACGGGGCTCATGCCGATCACCGGTGTGCCCCTGCCGCTCCTCTCGTTCGGCGGCACGGCTCTCGTCGTCACGCTCGCCGGGGTCGGGGTGCTCGCGAGCATCGGCCGAGCCGGCGCCGGGGTCTCGCGCGGGACATCTCGGGCGGTCTCCGGGCGCTCGCCGGCCTCTCGACACGCCGCCCGACGCCCCATGCCCGCGCGCAGCCCGGCCTCGGCGGGCAAGGGGGGTTCCCGATGAGGGTCGTCATGGGCGGTGGCGGCACCGCCGGGCACGTGTTCCCCGCGCTCGCGATCGCCGAGCGGCTCCGCGAAGACGGCCATGAGGTGCGGTTCGTGGGCTCGGGGTCGGGGCAGGAGGCCGCGCTCGTGCCGGCCGCCGGCTTCCGTTTCACGCCGGTGAAGGTCGGCTCGGCGCAATCGCGATTGTCGCCGCGCTCGGTGCGCGCAGCCTGGCTCTCCGTGGCAGCCGCGCGGGCGGTGCGTCCGATCGTCCGCTCGGCGGACGTGGTCGTCGGCGTCGGCGGATACGCGAGCGCCCCGGCGATCCTGTCGGCCCGTTCCTCGGGCCGGCCGATCGTCCTGATCGAGCAGAACAGCGTGCCCGGGGTGGTGAACCGACTCGCGTCGAGATGGGCTCGCGTCGTGGCCACCACCTTCGAGGCCACGGCGTCCCGACTGCCCGCCGGGATCCGGGTGGTTCGCACCGGGAACCCGATCCGACGGACCGTGGCCCAGGTGGGGGAGGACCCGCGCGGGCGACGGGTCGAGGCGCTCGAGACGTTCGACCTCGAGAGCGGCCGGACGACCGTGTCGGTTTTCGGCGGGAGCCAGGGGGCGTTGGGCCTCGATCGCCTCGTGGCGGCCACGATCGACCTGCTCCAGACGCGGGGTGACCTCCAGCTCCTCGTGGCGGCGGGGGCCGGACGGGAAGAGGAGCTCGCGGCGGCGGCATCGCGGCCCGGCCCGTTGCTCGTGCGAGTCCTGGGGTTCATCGATCGCATGGACCTCGCCCTCGCGGCAACCGACCTGGCCGTCTCACGCGCCGGATCGGGACACCTCGCCGAACTGTCGGCGTGCGGCGTCCCCGCGATCCTCGTTCCGTACCCCTTCGCCACCGAGCATCATCAGGAGGAGAACGCTCGTGAGCTGGCACGGGCGGGTGCGGCCGAGGTGCACCTCGAGCGTGATCTCTCGCCCGGGCTGCTGAAGCACCGGATCGACGCCCTGGTCGGCGACGAGCCGGCCCGCAGGTCGATGTCGGAGTCGGCCCGGGCCTGGGCCAGGCCCGACGCCGACCGGCGCATCGCCGATCTCGTCGTGGAGGTCGCGTCGTGAGGACCTACATCCCTCCGGAGGGAAGCATCCCGACCTTGCCGATCCCGACCCTGTCCGGCGTGGGCAGCGTGCACCTGATCGGCGTCGGCGGCGCGGGCATGCGCAATCTCGCCCGCCTGCTGCACGCGAGGGGCATCGGCGTGAGCGGCTCCGATCTCAAGGACTCCAAGGGTCTCGCCGAGTTGCGGGCGTCCGGCGCCGACGTCTGGGTGGGCCATGATCCTGCCCGGCTCGGGTCACCCGATGTCGTGATCGTGTCCAGCGCGATCGGCCCCGCCAATCCGGAGCTCCGAGCGGCGACGGAACGCGGCATCCCGGTGTGGGCCCGCCAGCAGGCGCTTGCCGCGCTCGTGGAGGGCACGCGAGCGGTAGCGGTCGCCGGCACGCACGGCAAGACCACCACGACCTCCATGGTCGCGGTGGTCCTGGAGCGGGTCGGCCGCGATCCGAGCTACCTGATCGGCGGGGACCTGAACGAAAGCGGCAGCGGGGCGCGGTCGGGGCAGGGCGAGCTGTTCGTGTTCGAGGCCGACGAGAGCGACGGGTCGTTCCTGCTCGCCCGGCCCTCGGTCGGCGTGGTGACGAACGTGGACGTCGATCACGTCGACTTCTACCCGGGGGGCGCCGACGAGATCGAGGCGGCCTTCGCCCGATTCATATCCAGCTGCGATCATGTCGTCGCGTGCGGCGACGACCCGGGGGTGCGCTCGGTGCTGACCGAGGCGGGCATCGCCGCCCTGCGCTACGGCACTGCCACGGACCTCGACCTGGTGGTGACGGTGGACGAGCTCGGCCCCGGCGGCGCGCGCGGCCGGGTCCGCGATCGCGCGGGCGAGGAGGCCATCCTGCGCCTGCGGGTCGACGGGCCTCACAATCTGCTGAACGCGGCCGCGGCGGTCGGTGTCGCCGGCGTCGTCGGGGTCCCCCTCGCCGAGGCGGCCGAGGCCGTCGGCGCGTACACCGGCGTGCATCGCCGCTTCGAGCATCGAGGCAGCGCGCGCGGGGCTGACTTCTTCGACGACTACGGTCAAACCCCCGCCGAGATGGCCGTGACGATCGAGACGGCGCGGCGACGTCGCCCCGGCCGGGTGATCGCCCTCGTTCAGCCGCACCGCTATTGGCGCGTGCAGGCATTCTGGCGGGAGCTCGGCGCCAGCGTGACCGGCGCCGACCTCGTGCTCGTGACCGACGTGTACGGCGCCGCGCAGGAGCCGATCCCCGGGGTGACCGGGAAGCTCGTCGTGGACGGCGTCTCGCTCGCCTCGCCCGGCACACCGGTCGTCTACCTGCCCCACCGAGCCGACGTCGTCGACTACCTCGACCGCGAGATCCGTGAGGGCGACCTGGTGATCACGATGGGATGCGGCGACGTGTGGATGCTCGGTGACGCCGCCCTCGAGAGGATCGGGGGCGGCGGGTGAGCGACCTGGCGCGAGCGGAGTCGATCCTGCGCGCGGCGTGCGGCGACCGGGTGCGCGCCCGCTTCCCCATGGCTCCGCTCACCACGTTCCGCATCGGCGGCCCGGCGGCCCTCTACCTCGAAGCCGAATCCGAGGCCGACCTCGATGCGGCGAGCGAGGCGATCGTGACCGCGGATCTCCCGTTCGTGGTCATCGGGAAGGGCTCCAACCTCCTCGTGTCCGATCGGGGGTTCGGAGGTCTCGTGCTGCGCTTGGGGCGCCCGTATCGATGGGCGGCTCGAGACGGCGCCCTGCTCACCGCGGGCGGCGCGATGCCGCTGCCGGCGCTGGCGGGCGTCGCCTTGCGTCACGGGTTGGGCGGCCTGTCCTTCGGCGTCGCGATCCCAGCGACGGTCGGCGGTGCCGTGAAGATGAACGCGGGCGCGCACGCAGGGGACATGGCCGACGTGGTGGCCTCGGTGGAGGTCTATCGGCTGGAGGGCCATCGAACCGGATCGATCCCGGCCGACGCGGCGGGGTTCTCCTACCGCCGGTCGGACCTGCCGGTCGACTCGGTGATCACGGCTGCGACGATGTCGTTGCGACCGGGCGATCGGACCGAGATCCGGCTCGCGATGGATGAGGCGAGGGAGTGGCGCCGCCGCACTCAGCCGCTCGCCGAGCCCAACTGCGGAAGCGTGTTCAAGAATCCTCCGCAGGACCACGCGGCCCGACTGATCGAGTCGGCAGGGCTGAAGGGCGCACGCGTCGGCGCCGCCGAGGTCTCTCGCAAGCACGCGAACTTCATCGTGGCCGATCCGGGGGGCAGCGCCGACGACGTCCGATCCCTGATCGCTCGGATCCAGGACGAGGTCGAGGCGCGCTCGGGGGTGCGCCTCGAGCCGGAGGTTCACCTCGTCGGGGAGTTCGATCATGCCGCTGGATGACCGAGCGATCGACTCGGACCCGGTCGTTCCCGCGCCGGCTGCCCCGGCGGTCGCGCACCGGGTCGAAGACGCCACCCGCCGTTCGCTGCGCCGATGGGCCATCGCGAGCGGCATCGGGGTGGTGCTCATAACAGGCTCGGTCACGCTGAGCTACACATCGGTCTTCGGTGCGCGCTCGATCCACGTGAGCGGCGAGGAGCGCATCGGGCCTCGCCGCGTGCTGAAGCTCGCGGGTGTCGGTGAAGGCACGAACCTCCTACACCTCGACACGCGCGCCGCGGAAGCTCGACTGGAGGGTGAGCCTTGGATCCTCGATGCGATCGTGACGGTTGAGCTTCCCTCCACGCTCAGGGTGCGGGTCGTGGAACGAACCCCGGTCCTCGTGCTGAACGACGGGGGCAGACGCGAGTTGGTCTCGGCGGACGGGGTCGTGCTGGGAGGGGCGCCCCCGGAAACGTCGCTTCCGGAGATGGTCCTCGAGCCCGGCTCGGAGTTCGACGCGGGCGCCGTGCGGGCCGCGGCCGACGCGGTGGCGGCGATGGAGGCCCCGCTCCGCTCGCAGGTGGCGAGCGTCGGCGTGGCCGATGACGGGGAGCTCTCGATGGTGGTCGACGGGGGCGTGGAGGTCAGGTACGGATCCGTTGGCGATGCCGCCGCGAAGGCACAGGCCCTGCGGGCGATCCTGAGCTTCGCGGCACGCGAGGGCAAGGTCCTGCTCGCCGTCGACGTCTCGGCGCCGGGCGCCCCCACCGCCCGGTTCGTGGGTTCCTATCAGCCGCCGACCGGACCCGACCCGTCGGCAGACGTGCCCGAGCCGTCGGCGGACGACACGGGGGCGGGCGGCGCCGGCTCTCCCTCAGCGTCTGCCTCGCCCACGCCCTAGCCTCCGGCGAACTGTCATCCCACCCGACAACCACGTCGAGCCCGAGACTTGACGGACCTGCGGATCCTTAGTAACTTGCGGGACTCTACGTCATGTAGATATAACAATGACGTTGCAGTTGACAGTGAGGGTTGCTGCACGGACGACGACATCTCCCCGGTGGATCGGGTCGCGACTCGATGGAGGAAGGTAGGCAGATGGACGTTCCCCAGAACTACCTCGCCGTGATCAAGGTGGTCGGCATCGGTGGGGGCGGCGTGAACGCGGTGAACCGCATGATCGAGGCAGGCTTGCGGGGCGTCGAGTTCATCGCCGTCAACACCGACGCGCAGACGTTGCTGATGTCCGACGCCGAGGTGAAGCTCGACATCGGTCGTGAGACGACCCGGGGTCTGGGGGCCGGCTCGGATCCCGAGGTGGGCAAGGGAGCGTCCACGGGGCACGCCGACGAGATCGAGGAGATCCTCAAGGGCGCCGACATGGTCTTCATCACGGCCGGCGAGGGCGGCGGAACGGGCACGGGCGGTGCCCCGGTCGTCGCCGAGATCGCGCGCGGCCTCGGCGCCCTCACGATCGGCGTCGTCACTCGCCCGTTCGGATTCGAGGGGCGCAAGCGCGCCACCCAGGCGGACCTCGGCATCACCGAGCTCAAGAAAGCCGTCGACACGCTCATCGTCGTGCCCAACGATCGGCTGCTCCAGGTCGCCGACCCGAACATGCCGATGATCGAGGCCTTCCGCATGGCCGACCAGGTCCTGTACCAGGGGGTCGACGGCATCACCTCCCTCATCACCACGCCCGGCTTGATCAACCTCGACTTCGCCGACGTGAAATCCGTGATGTCGGGAGCCGGGTCGGCGCTCATGGGCATCGGGCTCGGCACCGGCGCCGACCGCGCCACCGAGGCTGCGAAGTCGGCGATCTCGAGCCCGCTGCTCGAGTCCTCGATCGACGGAGCCAAGGGCGTGTTGTTGTCCATCGCCGGTCCCACCGACCTGACGTTGCACGAGGTGAACCAGGCGGCCGATGCCATCACGCGGGTGGCGCATCCCGATGCCAACATCATCTTCGGTGCCGTGGTCGACGACGCGCTCGGCGAGGAGGTCCGCGTCACGGTCGTCGCGGCGGGGTTCGACAAGGTGGCCCCGAGCGCCGCGGGCGGCAACCAGTTCGAGTCGAGGCTGTCACGCCTGCTCGAGGAACCGGTCCGCGAGGGGGCCGAGGGCGAATCGCTGCCCTCGATCCTCGCCGAGGACGCCGACGACGAGGCCGACGTGTTCGTGACCGGAGAGCAGGAGCCACAGCCGTCGGTCTCGTTCGATGCGGAAGAGGATCTCGACATCCCGGACTTCTTGAAGAGCTGACGGAACGCGCCTCGCTCCGCGCGGCCCCGAAGGGGCGCGGGGGCGGGGAGGCTTACACGCGAGGAGGCGCCCTTCCCCCGCCTCTTGGCCGAGAGACCTCCCCGCCCCCGATCTCGTTCCGGGCCGGCCCGGTCCGGTCCGCGGGGCGAGGCCCAGGGCTAGGGATGGCACGATAAGTGCGTGCACGCGACCCGCGACGAGATACTCGAGAACCTTCGGTCGGTCTCGGCCCGCATCGAGCGCGCCTGCGATCGCTCGGGCCGCGATCCGGGCTCGGTCCTGCTCGTGGCCGCGGCCAAGACCCAGCCGGCGGAAGCGATCGGCTGGGTCGTGGACGCGGGCGTCCGAGCGATCGGGGAGAACTACGTCCGGGAGCTCCGGGAGATGCATGGCGTGGTCCGGGGCGCTCGCTGGCACTACATCGGCGCCCTGCAGACGAACACGTCCCACCACGTGGCGGCGCTGGCCGACGTGGTGGAGACGCTCTCGGGCGGACGCGCGACCGAGCGTCTCGCACGGCGAGCGTCCGAGTCGGGCAGGACGATCGAGGCCCTGATCGAGGTCGACTTCACGGGCAGCCGGGCCGGAGTCGCATCCGATGAGACCCTCGTGGTGGCGAACCGAGTGGCGGTCATGGAGGGGCTCCGCCTGCGCGGTCTGATGACGATCCCGCCCGCGGGCGCGACGCCCGACGACGCCCGTCCATGGTTCCGGGAGCTCCGTGGGCTCCGCGACGCGGTGCGGGAGAACCACCCCGACGTTGTGGACTTGAGCATGGGGATGTCGTTGGATTACGAGGCTGCGGTAGAGGAAGGCGCTACGATAGTCCGCATCGGAACGGCGCTGTTCGGGCCCAGGAAGCTGGCTGGCGAGCCGAGCGGGGCGCCGTGACACGGCCGACGACATGACGTGGGTCGGCCGAGGACACGAGAGGAACGGAGATGGCCGGCGTGTGGAAGAAGACCCTGAACTATCTGGGGCTCGTCGAGGAGGACGAAGACTTCGTCGACGACATGCCCGAGGCCGAGCCCGCGCCCGTGCGTCGCATGCGGCCCCACGCCGTTCGCGAGGTCCCCGCCGAGGCCGAGGGCGTCGTGCGGACGATCGCCTCGCCGCGGCCGGTGTCCGCCGGCATGAGCTCGATCCACAAGTCCGAGCCCAAGCGGTTCAACGAGGCCCGTGAGGTCGCCGACCGGTTCAAGGACGGCACCGCGGTCATCATGAACCTGCAGTCGACAGAGGATTCGATCGCCCGCCGGCTCGTGGACTTCGCGAGCGGGCTCGTCTACGGCCTCGACGGCAAGATCGAGCTGGTGGCCAATCGCGTGTACCTCCTCACGCCGGCCGACGTCGAGGTGTCCGCGGAGGAACGTGAGCGCATCGCGGGCACCGGCTTCTACAACCAGTTCTGAGTGGTCGCCGTCCGGTGACCCGGAGGAGCGCGGGAACGTGGTCCCACCGCGGCTGCTAGCCTCTGCTCCCGATGATCGCGGCATCCCCCGTCATCCGACTCGTGTGCCTCGCGCTCACCGTCGTCTGGATCGTGCTGTTGATCCGGGTGGTGCTGAGCTGGGTGCAGCTCGCCGGTTGGCGTCCCCCCGCGACAGGACCGTTGCGCTCCGCGTACGAGATGTTGTTCGACGTGACCGAACCGCCGCTGCGCGCCCTGCGCCGCATCGTGCCGCCGGCGGGCATGTTCGACCTGTCGGTCGTGGTCGCGTTCATCCTCATCTTCGTGCTGCAGACGGCGCTCTGTTGATCCAGGAGGGGTCCCGATGGGCAAGCGAAACACGGCACCAGATCAGGGCGCGACGGCCGGCGCCCGCGCGCTGACCGCGCTCGACATCCAGCAGAAGGAGTTCCGCGTCTCGCGCTTCGGCGGCTACAAGATGCGCGACGTCGACGAGTTCCTCGATCAGCTCACCGACGCGTTCTCCACGCTCGCGAGCGAGAACGAGCGGCTGCGCTCGGGTGCCGCTCCCGTCGTGGGCTCGCCCGACCTCGACGACGTGTCACGCCAGGCCGACGAGATCATCGCGCGCGCTCGGGCCGAGGCTGCCCGCATCACGCAGGAGGCCCGGGCCGGGGCGGGCGCCGGGCTCGGCGCGGTGTCGGCAGTGAGCGCGGGCTCTCAAGGCAACGCCGCGGTGAGTGACTTCCTCACCCGGGAGCGGGAGTTCCTGCAGTCGCTGGCCGGACTCGTGCAACAGCACGCGGAAGCCGTCAAGGGCATGGCGAAGACCTCGCGAACCGCCCCGTCGCATTCCGCGGCGTCGACAGCCGCGGCGCCGGCGGCCGGCGCTCCAGGCGACGCGGCATCGGCGGCACGTCCCGCGCCATCGGCGCGGAAGACCGGCGAGGCGGCGCCGTCGCCCCAGCCGAGGCCCGAGGCCGACGCGGGGGCCGATGCGAGGTCTGACACCCAGGCAGACGATGGGACCGAGGACGTCCAGGAACCCACCCGGGTCCCCGACAGCGAGCCCACGGTCCGCATCGAGGAGCCCGCTGGAGCTCGGTCGGCGCGCAGCGACGGCGAGCCCGAAGGGGACGGCTCCCTGCGCGAGCTGTTCTGGGGTGAGGACTGAGGCAGGCACCCTCGACGTCGCCCACCGGCGAGCCGCCACAGTACGGCCGCGATGTCGCCGTCCGCTACTTCCTCGCGTTCGTCCTGGGCGTGCTCTGCTTGATCTGTCTCGTGATCGGCCTCGCGATCGAGCGTGGCACCGTCCTCGTGGGCATCGCGATCGTGGCGGCCGTCCTCTCCCTCGCCTCGGTCGGTGGGGCGACCGTCAGGCGCGTGGCGGAGCGGCGTAGTCGGCGCGCCGCACGCTGATCCGCACCCGCTCGCCGTCGATCTCGGTCTCGGTCGCCGGACCGTCGACGTCTCCGTGGAGCACGTCGACGGCGAGGGTCTCGCGCGCCACGATGTCCCGGTGCAGGGCGAGCGCCTCGCTCACATCCGCGCCGGCTTCCACCCCCAGCTGGATCCGGTCGGAGACCTGCAGCCCGGCGGTCCGGCGGGCCTCCTGGATCGCCCGGATCAACTCGCGCGCTACCCCTTCGCGCCGGAGGTCGTCGGTGATATGCAGGTCGAGGGCGACGGTGACGCCCCCGTCGCTCGCCACGCCCCAGCCCTCCTTGACGTCCTGCGTGAGATCGACGTCGCCGGGCTCGAGCGTCACCTCGCCCCCCGACGTCGGCACGGTTACGGAGTCCCCCCGGGCGAGCGCCTCGGCGAGCGACCCGTCGTCACCGTCGAGCGCGGCCGCCACCTCCTTCACGCGGGGGCCGAGCGCCGGGCCTAGCGCCTTGAAGTTGGGCTTCGCGTGCCACGTGGCGTGCTCGTGGGCGCTCTCGGCGAACTCGATGGACCGGACGTTGAGCTCGTCTCGGACGATCGCCGCGAGGTCGTCCTGCGGCCCCGCGGCGCCGCCGGGCCGGGTGAGCTCCGGCACGTGACCCATGTGGATCACCGCGTTCCGGAGCGGTTGGCGATTGCGGATCCGCTGCTGGGTTCGGATCATCCGTCCGAGCGAGACGACGGACCGCGCGGCCGCCATCTCGTCGTCGAGCGCGTCGTCGAGCACCGTCTCGTCAGCAACGGGATAGTCCGCGAGGTGCACCGAGATCGGCTTGCCCTCGCGGCCGGCTGCGAGGTTCCGCCAGAGGGACTCGGCGATGAACGGCGTGAACGGCGCGAGGAGCGCCGAGATCGTCACCAGGCACTCGTGCAGCGTGTGGAAGGCCGCCGCCGCCTCGTCGTCCGCCTGGCCTCCGGGGTTCCAGAATCGGCGCCGAGATCGACGCACGTACCAGTTCGACAGGTCGTCGACGAACCGTTCGATGCGGCGGCCCGCGCCGGTGGCGTCGTAGGCGTCGAGGCCGTCGCGGGCGGCACGGACCGTGCGCGCGAGCTGCGACAGCAACCATCGGTCGAGCAGGGGTCGCTCCGAGGCGAGTGGCGGCGGCGACGAAGGATCGAACCCGTCGGCGTTAGCGTACGTCACGAAGAAGGCGTACACGTTCCAGAGCGTCAGCAGGAACTGCCGCAGCACGTCGTCGAGCACCGCATGGCCGATGCGTCTCGAGGCCCACGGCGACCCGTTCGTGATCATGAACCATCGGAGCGCGTCGGCCCCCTGCCGATCGAGCGCCTCCCACGGGTCGAACATGTTGCCGAGCGACTTCGACATCTTGCGACCGTCGGCCGCGATGATGTGCCCGAGGCACACCACGTTGCGGTAGGTGGTCGAGTCGAACTGGAGGACGCCCTCGGCCATCAGCGTGTAGAACCAGCCGCGCGTCTGGTCGATCGCCTCCGAGATGAAGTCGGCAGGGAAGTGCCGCTCGAACTCCTCGATGCCCCGCCCGAGATCGGGGTGGTATCCCCATTGGGCGAACGGCATCGCGCCGGAGTCGTACCAGGCGTCGATCACCTCGGGCACGCGGCGAGACGCGTCGCCACACTCGGGACAGGGGAACGTCACGTCGTCGATCGCCGGACGATGCGGGTCAACGTCGCGAACGTCGCGGCCCGCCAGCTCACCCAGCTCCGTGAGCGACCCGACCGCACGGAGATGCCCCTGAGCGCACCGCCAGATGGGCAGCGGGGTGCCCCAGTAGCGTTCCCTGGACAGCGCCCAATCGACGTTGTTCTCGAGCCAGTTGCCGTACCGGCCGTGCTTGATGTGGTCGGGGAACCAGTTGACCTGCTCGTTCACCGCGAGCAACCGGTCCTTCACCTGGGTCGTGCGCACGTACCACGACGTGCGCGCGAAGTAGAGCAACGGAGTGTGACAGCGCCAGCAGAACGGGTAGGTGTGCTCGTAGGTCTCGGACCGCACCAACACCCCACGCTCGCGCAGGTCCTCGACGATCCTCGGATCGGCGTCCTTCACGAACAGGCCCCGCACGAACGCCGGGGAGAGGTCGTTGAACCGGCCGTCGTCGCCGACCGGCTTGTGCACCGGCCATCCGTGCGCGAGCCCGACCGCCAGGTCCTCGGGGCCGAAGGCGGGAGCAAGGTGCACGATGCCGCTGCCGTCGGTCATCGAGACGAACGTTCCGGCCACGACGCGATGGGCGCCGTCGACGTTCGGGTACGGCGGCTCGTAGCGTGCGCCGACGAGGTCCGACCCCGTGAGCGTGCGGAGGACCTCGGTGCCGTCGCCGAGCACGCGCTCCCGCAGCGCGGCGCCGACGAGCAAGCGCTCACCGTCGAGCGAGACCTCGACGTAGTCCGCCCCGGCATCCACGGCCACGCCCTCGTTCGACGGGAGGGTCCACGGGGTCGTCGTCCACACCACGAGCGCCGCCCCTACGATCGAGGCGTCATCGGCGTCCACGATCGGGAAGCGCAGGAACACGCTCGGGTCCTCGACGGTCTCGTACCCTTGCGCCACCTCGGCGTCGGACAGAGCGGTGCCGCACCGTGGGCAGTAGGCGGTGACCTTGTCGGCCTCCTGCAGGAGCCCACGCTCGAACAGCGCCTTCAACGACCACCAGACCGATTCGATGTATCCGGGCGACATCGTCCAGTACGCCTCGTCGAGATCGACCCAGTATCCGATGCGCTCGGTCAGGCGTTCGAACTCGCCGACGTAACGCTGCACCGACTCGCGACATCGTTGGTTGAACTCTGCGACGCCGTACGCCTCGATGTCGCCCTTGCCGGTCGTGCCGATCTCCTTCTCGACCTCGAGCTCGACCGGCAGTCCGTGGCAGTCCCAGCCGCCCTTGCGCGGCACGAGATGCCCGGTCATCGTCTTGAAGCGAGGGTACACGTCCTTGAACGTGCGCGGTTCCACGTGGTGCACCCCGGGTATGCCGTTCGCCGTCGGCGGGCCCTCGTAGAACATCCAGAGCGGACCGCCTTCGCGCCGGGCGAGCGAGGCGTGGAAGACGTCATGCTCCTTCCAGAACGCGATGACGTCCCGCTCGCGCTCCGGGAAGCTCGCCCCCGCATCGACCGGTTCGAACGTCGACATCTCGGCCCTCCGTCGCGTCGTCTCGTCCGCACGTACGAAACGCCCCGTCCCATCGTGCCGGGACGAGGCGTGGGCCCCGCGGTACCACCCAGCGTTGCCGGGTCTCACGAACCGGCCGCTCACGGCCGCTGTCACGGCCTCCCGCGATCACGGGCGGGACCCGGCTGCGCCTACCGCGGTCGCGGGTCGCCGGCGGCCGGTTCGGGCAGCGGCTCGGGGAGGATGGTCGCGAGAGCTCGGCGCCGGGCTCCCACCGTCCCCGGCTCGCTCTGGCTCCGCGTTCCCGCGATCGTGTTCCCGTCGTCGCCTCTGGCGGGCATGCTACACCCGTGGCGGGCGTGAGGGTGCGCGTCCGCGGAAGGACCAAGACCGACCTCCTCGAGAGCGTCTCGGACGAGGCGCTCCAGCGGGCCGTCGAGGCCCTCTGACCTGCGGGAACGCGTTCTGATCGGTGCCATCTGCTACCCTGCGCCGACCATGGCTCAGACCAAGCTCACGTCCAAGGAGATCGGGGACCTGAAGGGTCGCCTCGAACAGGAACGGGTGGAGCTGCGCGAGCAGCTCAGCACGATCGAAGAAGAGGCGTTCGCGGCCACCCAATCCGAGCTGTCCGGTGACGTGGGGCTCGACGACGAGTCAGCCGACGCCGGCACGGCCACCTTCGAGCGTGAGAAAGACCTTTCGATCGAGAACAACGTGCGCGACCTGTTGGCCAAGATCGACCGGGCGCTCGCGCGCATCGCCGACGGCAGCTACGGCACGTGCGAGCGATGCGGCAAACCGATCGAGAAGGCCCGCATCAAGGCGCTTCCCTACGTCGACCTGTGCATCAGGGACGCTCAGGCGCAGTCGCGCCGGTAGCGTCGTGGACCGCGCTCGCCGTCGCGCGGCGACCTGGCTGTTCACCGCCGCCGCGGTCGTCTATCTCGTGGACCGGCTCAGCAAGGGCTGGGCCGAGGCGACGCTTCCGGGCCACCCGATCGACGTGATCCCGGGCGTCGTGACGTTCCGCTTCGCCACGAACCCGGGCGGCGCCTTCAGCCTCGGCCAGGACCTGCCCTGGTTCTTCGTGTTCGCCACGATCTCGGTATCGGTCGTGATCGTGGCCACCGCCTTCCGGCACACGAAGCCGGTGACCGCGGTGGCGCTCGGGTTGGTGCTGGGCGGCGCGCTCGGGAACCTCACGGATCGCGTCGTGCGGGGGCCGGGCTTCTCGGGGCGCGTGGTCGACTTCATCGACCTGCAGGTGTGGCCGGTGTTCAACCTCGCCGACAGCGCGATCGTGATCGGAGCCCTCGTGCTCGCGTTCGGGTCGCTCGCCGCCGACCGCAGCGGGCGATCTGCGGCGGCTGAGGGCGAGCCCGCAGCCGATGAGCGCTGAGACGGTCGTGGCCACGCCCGGCCGGCTCGACGTCGTGGTCGCCAGGTTGACCGGGGTGCCTCGATCGGAGGCGCAACGCGCGATCGCCGAGGGGCGCGTGCTCGTCGAAGGCGCCAAGCGACCGAAGTCGTTCCGGTTGGTCGGGGGCGAGCGGGTGCAGGTCGATCTCACGAACAGGGAGTCGCTGGCCCCCGAAGGTCCGGCGGTGCCTGTCCTCGTCGAGGACGAGCACCTGGCGGTCATCGCGAAGCCCGCCGGCGTGATCACGCATCCGACGGAGCGGCGTCGCACGGGCACCCTCGTGAATCGCCTGCTCGGCATGGGGATGCCGCTCGCGAGCGCCGGCGGCGAGCTCCGGCCGGGCATCGTGCATCGGCTCGATGCCGGCACGACGGGGCTCATGGTGGTGGCCAAGACCGACGCGGCGCACAGGTCGCTCGCAGCCAAGATGCGGGCGCACGAGGTGCACCGACGCTACCTGGCGCTGGTCCGGGGCGCGCTCGAGCACGACGCGTTCTCGATCGACGCGCCGCTCGGCCGCCGCGCCGAGCGGATCGTGGTCGATCGCACCGAAGGACGGGAGGCCGAGACCGGGATCCGGGTGTGTGAGCGTCTCGGCGCCGCGACCCTGGCCGAGGCGACGCCGCGCACCGGGCGCACCCACCAGATCCGTGTGCACCTCAGCGCGGTCGGCCATCCGATCCTGGGGGACCGGGCCTACGGCGGCGGGGGGGACGACGCGAAGGCGCTCGGGCTGGAGCGGCCGTTCCTGCACTCGTGGCGCATCGCGTTCGATCATCCACTCACGGGGGACCGCGTCGAGGCCGAGGAGCCCCTCCCCGAGGACCTGGAACGAGCGCTGCGACATGCCCGCGACGTGCAGCCTTGACGACCTCGGGGGCCGGGCGTAGGTTGAGGCTCCGCTCGAATCACATCGGTGTAGTTCTCCACAGCTTCCCGGGGTGCTGTGGATATCCTCCCCGCAAGGAGCCAGCGCGCCGCAGATGACCGACCGCAGAGACAGCTTCGTCCACCTCCACGTCCACTCCGAGTACTCGCTGCTCGACGGGGCGGCGCGCATCGACCCGCCCGCGTCGAACCCGGGGGCGACGACGATCTTCAGCGAGGCCTCGCGACTCGGCATGCCCGCGATGGCGGTGACCGACCACGGGTCGATGTTCGGCGCCCTGAAGTTCTTCGAGGCGGCCCGCGCCGCGGGCATCAAGCCAATCATCGGGGTCGAGGCCTACGTCGCCCCCGGCTCGAGGTTCGATCGGAACCCGGGGGAAAGCGAGGAGAAGTACTTCCATCTCACCCTCCTCGCCCGCGACGAGGTCGGGTATCGCAACCTGCTCAAGCTCGTCTCGGCCGCATACCTCGAGGGTTTCTACCACCGCCCGCGCATGGACAAGCAGCTGATGGCCGAGCATGCCGATGGGCTCACCTGCCTCTCCGGGTGCCTGTCGAGCGAGCTCTCGGTGCAGCTGCTGAACGGTCAGACCGAACGCGCCAGGCGCACGGTCGCCGAGTACCGCGACATCTTCGGCGCCGAGCACACGTTCATCGAGGTTCAGGATCACGGCCTCGCCGATCAACACAGGATCCTGCGCAAGCAGTTCGAGCTCGGCCGGGAGCTCGGGGTGCCGGTCGTCGCCACCAACGACCTGCACTACACGCTGAAGGAAGACGCCAAGCCGCACGACGTGCTGCTGTGCATCCAGCAACAGAAGGTGCAGACCGACCTGAAGCGTCTCCGGTTCGACGCCGACGAGTTCTTCCTGAAGAGCGCCGAGGAGATGCGACACGTCTTCGCCGAACGTCCCGACGTCTGCGACAACACCCTCGCGATCGCCGAGAGTGTCGAGCTCGACCTGGTCTACGGCGACCGTGCACCCGCCGACCAGCGGTACCACCTGCCTCGCTTCGAGACCCCCGGCGGCATCGATCGCGACACCTACCTGCGGCAGCTCGTCGATGAGGGCGCGGCAGGCCGCTACGGCAGCGTCGCGCCCGAGATCCGGGAGCGCATCGACCACGAGCTCGGCGTGATCACCAGCATGGGGTTCGGCGGGTACTTCCTGATCGTCTGGGACCTGATCCGGCACGCCCGCGAGCAGGGCATACGGGTGGGGCCGGGACGGGGATCGGCCGCCGGGTCGGTGGTGAGCTACGCGCTGCGCATCACCGACCTCGACCCCCTCCGGTATGGACTGCTGTTCGAACGGTTCCTGAACCCCGAGCGCGTCCAGATGCCCGACATCGACATGGACTTCGACGAGCGCCGCCGCGACGAGGTGATCCGGTACGCCACCGAGAAGTATGGGGCCGACCACGTCGCACAGATCGTCACGTTCCAGACGATCAAGGGCAAGCAGGGCATTCGCGACGCGGCCAGGGTGCTCGGGTTCCCCCCGGTCGTCGGCGATCGCCTCTGCAAGATGTATCCGCCGGCCGTGATGGGGCGCGACTATCCGATCGAGGACGCCCTGCGTCTGTCGCCCGACCTCGCGAACGCGTACGAGCGCGAGCCCGAAGCCAAGGAGATCGTCGAGACCGCACGGGCGCTCGAGGGTCTGCGTCGCGAGGATTCGGTGCACGCCGCAGGTGTCGTGATCGGCGACGCCCCGCTCGTGAACTACCTGCCGCTCAAGCTCTCCAAGGATTCCCGCGACGATTCCAAGAAGGTCGTCACGCAGTTCGACATGAACGGTGTCGAGAAGCTCGGCTTGCTGAAGATGGACTTCCTCGGCCTGCGGAACCTGAGCGTCATCGAGGATGCCTTGCGACACCTGCGTGCGCGAGATGTCGAGCTCGACATCGACGACGTGCCGCTGGACGACGAGGAGACCTACGCGATGCTCCGGCGCGCGGAGACCACCGGCGTGTTCCAGATGGAATCCCCGGGCGTGCGCAACCTCATCAAGCTCCTCGAGCCCGATCGGTTCGAGGACATCATGGCCTGCGTTGCGCTGTACCGGCCCGGCCTGCTCTCGATGGGCCAGCACACCGAGTACGCCGAGCGCAAGCACAAGCGGAAGCCGGTGACGTACCCCCATCCCGACCTGGAGCCGGTCCTGAAGGACACGTACGGCATCATCGTCTACCAGGAGCAGGTCATGCAGGTGGCGGTGCGCATGGCCGGCTACTCGCTCGGCGAGGCCGACACCCTCCGCAAGGTCATGGGCAAGAAGATCCGGGAACAGGTCGATGCCCAGCGGGGGAAGTTCGTGGCCGGCATGGTGGCCGGCGGACATCCGGAGGCCGCGGGCAAGGACCTCTTCGACCTCATCGCCCCGTTCGCCGACTACGGCTTCAACGCCTCGCACGCGTGCGCCTACGGGCTCGTCGCGTATCAGACCGCGTATCTCATGGCCCACCACCGGGTCGAATACATGTCGGCGATCCTCACCTCGGTGAAGGACGACAAGGACCGCAAGCCCTACTACCTCTACGCCTGCCGTGGCATGGACATCGAGGTGCTCTCGCCAGACGTCAACGAGTCCGAGACCGACTTCGCCCCGGCGCCCGGCGACGTCCCGGCGATCCGATACGGCTTGTCGGCCGTGCGCAACGTGGGGGAAGGCGCGGTGGCGAAGATCATCGAGGGTCGGCGGCGGGAAGGGAACTTCACCTCGTTCTCCGACTTCTGCCGCAGGGTCGACCCGTCGGTGCTCACGAAACGGGTCCTCGAGTCGCTGGTCCAGGCCGGCGCCTTCGATTCGCTCGGGTACACCAGGCAGGGGCTGCTCGAGAGCCAGGACAAGGTGTCGGGGCCCATCCTGGCCGAGCGCAAGGCCGAGGCCGCGGGACAGTTCAGCCTGTTCGGCGGGGGCGACGAGGGCGACGGGGGTGAGATCGACGAGTCCGTGCTCCGGTCTCAGGAGTTCGACAAGCGCACGCTGTTGCGGCTCGAGAAGGAGATGCTCGGCCAGTTCGTGACCGACCACCCGCTCTTGGGTGTGCGCGAGCAGCTCGCCGCGAAGTGCTCGCACGAGATCGCCGACCTCGACAGCCTCGGCGACGGCGACCTGGTCACGATCGGGGGCATCGTCGGCGCGGTGGCCCGCAAGTACACGAAGCGGGGGGAGCCCTACGCGCTGTTCCGGCTGGAAGGGCTCGCCGGAGGTGTCGACGTCGTGGCGTTCCCCAGCGTGTACGAGGCCGTTCCCGGCATGATCGAGACGGACCGCATCGTGCTCGCGACCGGCCGCATCGACCTGCGAGGTCGCGAGCTGCAGATCCGTGCCACCGAGGTGCGGGAGCCCGACCTCGGCGAGGCGGCGACCAAGGTCGCGGTGCCCGACGCGCTCGTGGTCGACCTTCCGGCGGCTGCGTGCACCCCGTCGGTGCTCGCGAAGCTCAAGGAGCTGCTCGAGGGGCATCCCGGCAGCGCCCCGGTGCGAGTGCGCTTCCTGTCCTCCACCGGGGTCACGCCGCTCGAGGTGGGAACCCATCGGGTGCACCCGACCGGGCCGTTGCTCGGCGAGCTGCGCTCCCTGCTCGGTGGCGACGCCGCCCGGGTCGAGCGCGATCCGGGCGAGGCGGCGGACCATGCCGCTGTCCTCGTGCCCTGAGCGACCGAAGCCGACGTGCGGTTCACGTCGAGGCTGGGTCCGTCGTGGCGGCGGGTGCGGGTAGGGTTCCCGCGATGAGCTTCCAGGTGATCCCCGCGATCGACGTCGTCGGCGGACGGCTCGCCGTCGTCACGCCGCAGGGGCCTGCACCAGCCCGTGCCTACGGCGCGGACCCGTTGGCCGCGGCGCGAGCGTACGCCGCGGCCGGGGCGCGGCGGGTGCACGTGGTCGACCTCGACCTCGCGTACGACGGCGTGGCACGCAACCTCGAGACGGTCCGGGAGATCGCGGGTCTCGGACTGTGGGTGCAGGGCAGCGGCGGCATCCGGACGATGTCGCATGCTCGGTCTTTCGTCGACGCCGGGGCCGATCGGGTGGTGCTCGGATCGGGCGCGCTCCGTGACGAGGGGGTGACCCTCGACGTGATCGCGACATTCGGCGCGCGTGCGGCGATCGGCATCGAGGTCGACGACGGGCGCATCCGCGCCCGCGGCGCGGCGGAGGTCGACCTGCCGCTCGTCGAGACCCTCGGGTGGCTCGTGGCCGGCGGGGCGAGCACGTTCCTCGTCACCGCCGTCGCTCGGGTGGGAAGCCTGCACGGCCCCGACGTCGCCACGGTCAAGCGGGTCGTGCGGAGCGGACGCCCCGTGCTCGCCGCCGGTGGTGTCGCGAGCGTCGACGATCTGCGGGTGGTGCGCGACGCGGGGGCGGTCGGCGTGGTGGTGGGCCGCGCCGCCCTCGAAGGAGGCCTCGACCTCCGCGATGCGCTCGGCGCGTTCGCGTGAGGCCCGAGCCCTGGTCGCCTCCGTTCCGACCCCACGATCCATCGGCGCTAGACTCCCGCGCCCATGGGCTTCCTCACCGACCTCGTCGCCGACGTCCGGCGCGACCTCGAGCGGCATCCGCTCGACGACGGCGCGCTGTTGGCGCGTGCGAGGGCACGTCCGCCGGCGCGAAACTTCGTGGGTGCGCTCCGCGGGCAATCGCCCGCGCTCATCGCTGAGGTGAAGCGCGCTTCGCCGAGCGCGGGGGCGATCGCGGAGGACGCCGACCCCGTGGCGCAGGCCTCGGCCTACGCCGACGCCGGCGCCGCGGCGATCTCGGTGCTGACCGAGGCGCGGTACTTCCAGGGCTCGCTCGCCGACCTCGCGGCCGTGCGGGTGGCGATCGGCGTGCCGGTGCTGCGGAAGGACTTCCTCGTGCTTCCCTCGCAGGTGATCGAGGCCCGGGCGCACGGAGCCGACGCCGTGCTGTTGATCACGGCGATCCTCACGGACGACGAGCTCGCCGCGATGCTGGCGACGGCCGGCGATCTGGCGATGGGGGCGCTGGTCGAGACCCACACCGACCTCGAGCTCGAACGAGCGATCGCGAGCTCCGCCGAGGTGATCGGCGTGAACGCTCGCGATCTCGAATCGCTCGAGGTCGACGTCGATCGCGCCCGCGAGCGACTGCGGCGTATCCCATCCGGGCGGATCGCGGTGCTGGAGTCGGGCCTGTCCTCTCGAGCCGACGTCGAGGCTGCCGTCGAGGCGGGCGCGTCTGCCATCCTGGTGGGGGAGGCCCTGATGCGGGCCGGGGATCCTCGCGCCGCGGTGCGCGAGCTGACGGGAGGAGGCACGGCATGAGTCCGGAAGGTGCGACGGCGACGGCTCGAGCCGGGGGCCTCGTGCCCGACGGACGAGGGCGGTTCGGCGTCTACGGCGGCCGCTATGTGCCGGAGGTCTTGATTCCGGCGCTCGACGAGCTCGCCGACGCCTGGGCGACCCTTCGCGAGGACCCGGGGTTCGTGGGAGAGCTCGCGGCGCTGAGCCGCGATTTCGTCGGGCGCCCCACACCCCTGACGCACGCGGTCGGGCTCTCAGGCGAGCTCGGCTACGACATCTGGCTGAAGCGCGAAGACCTGGCGCACACCGGCGCGCACAAGATCAACAACGCGCTGGGGCAGGCGCTGGTCGCCACGCGCCTCGGCAAGCGGCGCATCATCGCCGAGACGGGAGCCGGCCAGCACGGGGTGGCGACTGCCACGGCATGCGCGCTGCTGGGGCTCCC
>JBEVGU010000083.1:0-3563 GCA_040511595.1 Actinomycetota bacterium
AGCTCACCGCCGGGCGCGAGCACCCGGTAGGGACCCGGCAGCCCCGACGGCGCCAGCACGCGTCCGTGGCCGGCGGCCCTCGCCTCCTCGTCCTCCAGCGACACGCCGGGAAGGTGCGCGACGGCATCCGCGATCGGCCGCGGCGATCCCGGAGCGTCCGGGGCGACCGCGTCCTGCACGTCGAAGGGGCCGATCCGGGTGCGGCGGAGGGCCGTGAGATGGGCCCCGCATCCGAGCGCGGCACCCACGTCGGCGGCCAGGACCCGGACGTACGTGCCCCCGCCGCACGTGATCGAGAGATCGACATCGTCCCCCCGTCGTTCCGAGATCTCGAAGCGGTCGACCCGGATCGGCCTCGGCGGGGCCTCCAGCGCCTCACCCGCACGCGCCGCCTCGTAGAGCTTGCGCCCGCCCACCTTGACCGCGGAGTAGGAGGGCGGCCGCTGCATCGATCCGCCGACGAGCCGCGCGACCGCGCTCGCGAGCTCGTCATCTGTCACCTCGACCGGGGCCCGGCGAACCACCTCCCCGTCGGCGTCGAGCGTCGAGGTCTCGACCCCGAGGCGCATCGTGGCCTCGTAGGTCTTGGGGAGATCGCCCAGGAACCGCAGCAGCCGCGTCGCCCTCCCCACGCCCATTAGGAGCAACCCCGTCGCCATCGGGTCGAGCGTGCCGGCATGCCCGACCTTCTTCGTGCCGAGCGCATGCCGGACCGCCGCCACGGCGTCGTGGGACGTGATGCCTCGAGGCTTGTCGACGAGCAGCAGACCTTCGGGCGGCCGGGCGACGCCCTCGGGCTCGCTCACGGGGTGACGGGTTCGCCCCGCAGCGCCCGGGTCAGGCGGTCGATCGTCTCGGCGGGGCCGTGAGCCGATGTGTACCCGGCGGCCAGTCGGTGCCCGCCGCCGCCGAACGTGGCCGCGACCGCCGCGAGGTCGTGCTTCCCCCTGGACCGCACGCTCACCTTGAACCGGCCGTCTCGCTGCTGCTTCACGATGGCGGCGACATCGACGTCGCGCGCGGTCCGGATCACGTCGATCAGATCGTCGGTCTCGGTCGGGCGCACGCCCGCTTCCTGCAGGTCGAACTGGGTGAGATACGTCCACACGAGGTCGGCCTCGGCGACGTGATCGAGGCGGGCGAGCGCGACGCCGACCAGGCACAGGTACGACGTCGGGTTGTCCTCGTACAGGGCCTGCACAAGCCGCGCGTGGTCGAAGTCGTGTTCGCGCAGCGTGGCCGCCATGCGGAGGGTGTCGGGCGTCGTGGCCTCGTACTGGAACTTCCCTGTGTCGGTCACCAGGCCGGCGTAGAGGCAGATCGCCGTCTCGTCCGGCATCTGACCTCCCATGATCGCGATCAAGCGGAACACCATCTCGCACGTGGACGAGGCCGCCGGGTCGACCAGCGGGATCGTGCCGAGGCCGTCGTTCGATCGGTGATGGTCGATCCAGATCAGCTCCCCGGCCCGGTCCGCGACGGGGGCGAGCTGCGCGAGCCGATCGAGCGCCGCGCAGTCACACGTGACCATGACTTCCGGCTGTCTCGGGAACTCCTTCGCCGGCACCAACCCATCCGCCCCGGGGAGCAGCGCCGCCCACCGCGGCGGCTCGAGGGGCTCGTTCGGGTAGGAGCAGATCGTGCGGCCGCCGAGCGCTCGCAGGAACGCCGAGAGCCCGAGCATCGAACCGAGCGCATCGGCGTCGGGATTCACGTGGCACGCGATCGCGACCTCGGGCGCCTCCGACAGCACCTCGGCCGCGCGCTCGAAGTCGAGCGTCATCGCTCGTCCTCCGCAGGATGGAGCCCGGCGAGCAGCTCGTCGATGCGACGGCCCTGCTCGTATGTGGTGTCCTCCTCGAACTCCAGCTCGGGCAGGTACTTCAGGCGAACCTGGCGACCGATCACGGCGCGCAGGTGTGCGGTCGCGGAGCGTAGGGCCGCACGGGTGCCCGCCTTGGCCTTGTCGTCGCCGAGCGAGGTATAGGCCACCCGCGCGTGCCGCAGGTCGGGCGAGACCCTGACCGCCACGACGGTGACGAACCCCACGCGGGGGTCCTTCAGCTTCGGGATCTCCTCGGCAAGGATCTCGCGGACCTCCTCGCCGACCCGGTCGATGCGCGCTCCCTGGGTCATGCCCTCCAGCGTAGCCTCGGGCGAACCATGCGCCCGGAGGCGATCAACAGCCGTTCCCGAGACACCGCTCCTCGAACACGGCCTTGCCGTCGACGGTGCCGACGAAGGACCCGCGCACCTGCGTGCCGTTCGCCTCGTCGCTCGCGACATCGCCGTCCACCTTCGCCACCTTGCCGTCGGTCGTCTCCCCGGTGCAGGACACGGCCACGGTTCCGGCGTCGACGTCGGCGCTCGCCTCGCAATCGAGGCCATCGACCAGTTCGATGCCCTCGTCCTCGAACGCCTCGGCGCCTGCGACGGCAGCCGCATTGCGGATGCCCAGCTCGGCCGCCGCGCCGGCGGCGTCGGAGACCTCGTCCTGGATGGCGTCCTCCGAGCATGCGGCCGCAGCGAGGATGAGCAGGACCACCGCCGTGACGTGACCGATGCGTGACATCCGAAGCATCGTAGCCGCTAATCCTCCGGCGAGTGCATGGTGACCGCGACGTCGAGCACTTCGACCGCCGGCCACGTCTCGACGAACCGCTCGATCTCGCTCGTGACCGACCGGAGGTGGTACTCCCCTGCGCCGACGACCGCCACGGCGATCGCGGCGCGTTGCCAGAGATCCTGGTGGTCCACCTCCGCAACGCCGGCGTTGAACCGTTGGCGCAACGCAGCCGTGAGCGCCTTCACGACGTGACGCTTCTGCTTGAGGGAATGGCTGTCACGGATGCGGACGTCGAAGCGCTGCAGCGCGACGAGCATCAGATCGAGCGGGCCACCTCGCGCACCTCGAACGCCTCGATCACATCGCCCTCCTTGACGTCCTGGTACCCCTCGATCGCGATGCCGCATTCGTAGCCGGACGCGACTTCCCTGACGTCGTCCTTGAACCGGCGGAGCGAACCGATCCGGCCCTCGTAGACCACGACGCCGTCGCGGACGAGCCGGACGCGCGCGTCCCGGGGGATCGTGCCCTGGGTCACGTAGCAGCCGGCGACCACGCCGAGCCTCGGAACCCGGAAGGTCTGGCGGACCTCTGCCTGCCCGAGCTCGTGCTCCTGCTTCTCGGGGGCCAGCATGCCCGAGAGCGCAGCCTTGATGTCGTCGATCGCGTCGTAGATGACGCGGTAGGTGCGGATGTCGACCCCTTCCTTCTCAGCGAGGTCGACGGCCGCCTTGTCGGGTCGCACGTTGAAGCCCACCACGATCGCCTGCGACGCCACCGCGAGGGAGATGTCGCTCTCCACGATCGCGCCCGCGGCACTGCGCACGATGTTCACTCGAACCTCGTCCTGAGGCAGCTTCAGGAACGCGTCGGTGAGCGCACCGAGCGAGCCCTGCACGTCGGCCTTCACCACGAGGTTGAGCTCGGGGATCTCCGCGCGTTCGGCCTGGCGGAGCAGGTCGGACAGCGTGGGCGGGCGGCTGATCACCAGTTCGGC
>JBEVGU010000084.1:0-15522 GCA_040511595.1 Actinomycetota bacterium
TTCTTCAGGCCTTCCGGATAGAAGACGCCGTGCTTCCACCCGTCGAACGAGAACCCACTCGTGCCGAGGTGCAAGGTGCCCTTCGTCGCCATGGCATGCATGATGGCATGCATGATGACTCGCGAGGAGCGACTCACGATCGATGTGCCGGGCAAGGGCCAGGTGAGCGCCGCCTCGATCCGTCCACCCGAGGCGTTCGCCTCGCTCGCCGTGTTGCACGGCGCCGGCGCGGGCATGGACCACCAGTTCATGTCGGGGTTCGCCCGCGCGATCGCCGGCGAGGGCGTTGCGACGCTGCGGTGCAACTTCCCGTACATGGAAGCCGACAAACGATCGCCCGACCGCCCGCCGGTGGCCGTCGCGACCGTGACCGCGGCGTTCGAGGCCGCGACCGCTCGAGCCCCCGACGGCGAGCCCGTGTGGGTGGGCGGCAAGTCGTTCGGAGGCCGCATGGCCTCCGTCGCGGTCGCCGAGGGCCTGCCCGCGGCCGGGCTCGTGTTCCTCGGCTATCCGCTGCATCCTCCGGGCAAGCCCGACCGCGTCCGCGACGAGCATCTGACCGACATCGACGTGCCGATGCTGTTCCTGCAGGGCACCAAGGATCCGTTCGCCACGCCGGAGGTGCTCGAGCCCGTGCTCGCGAAGCTGCCCACGGCCACCCATGTCGCGATCGACGGGGGCGGGCACTCGCTCGAGCGATCGCGGAGGGAGGATCCGCGCGAGGTCGCGGGCGCGCTCGCCGCCCTGGTCGCGGCGTTCATGCGCGGAGACGGCGCCTGATGCCGCGGAAGAACCGACGCAACCCCGAGTACTTCCGGGCGCCCGATGCCACCGCCCCCGCGTCCCGGTCCGACGCGCCGACCTGGGCCCAGGCGCCCGGCTACGAGCTGCGGAACGTCGGCGGTCAGAAGGCGTACCGGTGCCCTGGGTGCGATCATGTGATCCGCGCCGGCGTCTGGCACCTGGTCGCGGTGCCCGTCGGCGACCCCGATACCCGGCGCCATTGGCACACCGAGTGCTGGCGCCGAGAGCTCCGGCGCCAGGGCCTCTATCGCCCGCCGGCATCCGAGATGTAGTCGGAGCCGCGGGATACGATTGGGCCGTGGAACCCGCACCGGCCGACGTCTGCATCCCCGTGAGCGAGTCGAAGCGGCTGCCGTGCGATGTGTGCGGGCACCCGATGGAGCCCGAGCACGCGCACTACCGGTGTCCGTCCTGCCACTACACCCTGCCTTGCTGCGGCTGGTGACGTGTGCCCGACCAGGTCCGCGCTCGCATGTGGGAGACCGGCGGGCGCCACTACGCACGCATCCTCGACGCACCGGCCTTCATCGAGGTGACGGGCATCAGTCGCCGCGAATGTCTCGCCGAGCTGCGGCGGGTGACCGGCGACGACATCGCCCTCACAGTCGAGGTCGTGCCCGACGTCGTGGGCGTCGCCGAGGCGGCAGAGATCATGGGATGGGACAAGCGACGTGTCGTGACCTACATCGACCGCGGGTCGTTCCCCGAGCCGATCACCGCGCTGGCGTCGGGTCGCATCTGGCTCCGTGAGGACGTGCAGTCCTACGCCGATGCCTGGCGCGCACGACGCGCCGCGACCGTCGAACGCGCCACGCACCCGGCTCCACAGGGCTCCTGATGATCGACCGGCGCCTCTACCTCATCCGTCATGCGAGGCCCGACTACTCCTCGACGGACCACTCCGAGACACCGCGCGGCACCCAATACGATCCGCCGTTGGGCGAGACGGGCATCGACCAGTCGCAGCGACTGGCCGACCGGCTCGTGCTGCTGCCGCGACCCGTCGCGATCTACTCGTCGACCCTGGCTCGGGCGCGCCAGACGGCCCGCGTGTTCGCCGACCGCGTCGGCATGCCCGTGATCGAGCGCGCCGATCTCTGCGAGTGGTTCGGCGGCGAGTGGGAGGCCAAGGACTTCGAGCAGATATTTCACGAGCACCCCGAGGCGATCGACCTGTTCCGCAATCAGAACCCCGCGTGGCATCTCGCGCCGGGCAGCGAGCGAGGCGACCGGTTCCAGCGCCGATGCGTCGACGAGGTCGAGCGCATCATCGCGACGCATCCTCAGGGTGACGTCGTGGTCGTGGCGCACGGCGGGGTGATCAACGCGTATTTCAGCCACATCCTGGGCATCCGCGACCAGGACATGTTCTTCCTGCCGGAGAACACGAGCCTGAACACCGTCGTGATCAGGGGTCATGAGCGGCTCGCGTGGTTCCTCTCCGACGCCTCGCACCTCACCGACCCCGGGTGGTTCGAGGTGCGGGAGTGGGAACGCGACCTCGCCGAGGGTCGCTGAAGGCACGCCTATACTCCCGCGCGACGCCGATCCGCGACCGAGGGAGACGAATGCCGTGTCCGTGAAGTTCTTGTCACCGGAGTGGGCCGAGGCCGTCAAGGCCAAGCTCAACGCGAGCGACGGATTCCGCCAGGCCGCCGCGAACCAGCGCGCCACGATCCAACAGGTGATCACGTCCGATGACGACGAGACACACTACTGGATCGTGATCGCCGACGGCGCGATCGACCTCGGGGTCGGCGACGTCGAGGGCGCCGACGCCACGATCACCCAAAGCTACGAGACGGCCGTGAAGCTCGCGACGAGTGAGCTCTCGGTGATCACGGCCTTCATGACGGGCAAGGTGAAGGTGGCCGGGAACATGGGGCTGCTGATGGGGCTGCAGGGAGCGCTGTCGCAGCTCCCCGCCGCGATGCAGGCGATCGACACCGACTACTGATCGTCCGGCTCCCGATCGACCGGCGCGGACCGGGGCCGGG
Organism: Actinomycetota bacterium; assembly: GCA_040511595.1. Classification (GTDB taxonomy): domain Bacteria; phylum Actinomycetota; class UBA4738; order UBA4738; family HRBIN12; genus JAOUEA01. Next base: position 2,802 of record JBEVGU010000084.1, read on the forward strand.
AAATCGCCACGGTCACCTGCGCCGTCGCGAGCAACGCTCCATCGGCGTCGGTGACCTCGGCGCGCGAGAACGCGAGGCGGCGGCCGAGCCGAGTGACGCGCCCCGTGGCGCACAGGGTGCCCGGTCGGGCGGGGGACAGGTACTGCACGTCGAGATGCACCGACACGTGATCGGTCCCGTCCGGGATCGCCGAGCGCACCGCGAGCCCGGCCGCGACGTCGGCCAGTGTCGCCAGCACCCCCCCGTGCACCGAGCCCATGAGGTTGACGTGGTCCTCGCGCGCTTCGAGCCGCAGTTCCACTTGCCCTTCACGGACGGCGTCGACGTTGATGCCCAATCGGGCGTGAAACGGGGAGGCCTCCACGCGCCTACGGATCTCGTTCGCAACCGAGCGCTTGTCGTCGTGCCCGGGCATCCCGACCTCCCTCCGAGTGCGTAGTCTCCCACGGGCCGTTCGTTTGACGACCGGGTGGCCCGAGTGGAGAATCCTCGCGGACTGCGCCCGTGCAGTCCGGAGATCGAGACGCGAAGGGGAGGAAGCATGCGAGGACGTTGGCGTGCGCAGGTGATCGCGGCCTTCGTGGTCATCGGGAGTTTCGCCACGGCGTGCAGTGGGGGCGGCAACCCGTGCGAAGTGCCTGAGGAAGCCGCGAATCCCGACGGCGTATCGGTCGGTGTCGCATTCGACATCGGAGGTATCGGCGACAAGTCGTTCAACGACGCGGCCAAGCGTGGCTTTGACCAGGCGGTCGACGAAGGCCTCATCAGCGAGGCGAGCTGCCTCGAGCCGGACGAGTCAGGCTCGAACCGCGACGAGAATCTGCTCGCCTTGGCCGACGACGGCTTCGACCTGGTGCTCGGCATCGGGTTCGCTTTCTCGCCGGCTGTGAACGAGAACGCCGGCAACTATCCGGACCAACAGTTCGCGGTGATCGACGGCTATGCGACGTGCCCGCCCGACGTATGCTCGGACATCCCCAACCCCGCTCCGGGGAACGTGACCGACCTGACCTTCGAGGAGCAGGAAGGATCGTTCCTCGTGGGCGTGGCCGCCGCCATGCAGGCACAGAAGGACGACTGTGACACCGTCGGATTCCTCGGCGGCCAGACCGGCTTCCTCATCGGGAAGTTCGAAGCCGGGTACATGAACGGGGTCGCTGCGATCGATCCGGACATGACGGTCCTCGTCGAGTACATCGGCGACAGCACAGCTGCGTTCAACGACGCGGTCTCCGGCGAGAACCTGTCGACCAAGATGTACGACGAGGGTGCTTGCGTGATCTACCACGCGGCCGGAGCGTCCGGCGCCGGGCTGTTCACGGCCGCGGTCAAGGCCGACAAGATCGCGATCGGTGTCGACTCCGACCAGTACGAGCTGGTGAGCGACGAGCAGAAGCCGCTCGTGCTGACGTCGATGCTGAAGCGGGTCGATACGGCGGTCTACGATGCGATCGGTCAGGCCGGCGACGATTCACTCGAGGGAGGCGTCGGTCAGGTATTCGGAATCGCCGAGGATGGCATCTCCTACTCGACGTCGAACACCGAGTTGATGACGCAAGACATCATCGACAAGGTCGAGGAGTACAAGGCGCAGATCATCGACGGCAGCCTCGTGCCGTCGTGTGATCCGGCGAACCTCGACGTCGGGTGCGGTGAGGAGGCCTGATCAAACCGGGAACGAATGGCATGCACGAGCCGGAGGCGGGGTCTGCACGGACCTCGCCTCCGGTCGTCATGGAGCACGTCACGAAACGCTTCCCCGGCGTTCTCGCGAACGACGATGTCTCGCTCGAGATCCGTGCCGGCGAGGTGCATGCGATCATCGGCGAGAACGGTGCAGGCAAGTCCACCTTGATGCGGATCCTCTATGGGATGTATCCGGCCGATCAGGGCCGAATCACCATCGACGGAGATGAGGTGCGGATCCATTCGCCGCGCGACGCCATCGCGAACGGGATCGGCATGGTCCATCAGCACTTCGTGTTGGTGGATCCGTTCACCGTCACCGAGAACATCATCCTCGGCGAGGAGGGCGGACCGGTGCTGCACACCGAGGACGCCGAGCAGCAGGTGACGATCCTCGCCGATTCCTACGGCTTCGACATCGACCCCGCGGCCGTGGTCGAGGATCTCTCCGTCGGGGAGGAACAGCGCGTCGAGATCTTGAAGGCCCTGTACCGGGGCGTCGACATCCTCATCCTCGACGAACCGACCGCCGTCCTCACGCCGGCCGAGACGCAGGAACTGTTCACGAACCTGCGCGCCCTGCGACACGATGGCAAGTCGATCGTCTTCATCAGCCACAAGCTCGACGAGGTGTTGCAGATCGCCGATCGCATCACGGTGCTGCGCCGCGGCGTCGTCGTCGGCGAGACCACGCCGGCCAAGACCGACAAGGCGCGGCTTGCCGAGATGATGGTCGGCCGGCCCGTTCTGTTCCGTCTCGACAAGCCGGCGGCCGAGGTGGGGGAGCCCGTCCTTCGAGCAGAGGCGATCGTCGCAGAGGGGAAGCTCAACGGCTTGACCCTCGAGGTCCGTGGTGGGGAGATCGTGGGGATCGCGGGGGTCGAGGGCAACGGTCAGAGGGAGCTCGCCGAAGCGATCGTCGGGATCAGGCATGCGACCGAAGGTCACATCTTCCTAGGCGACCGCGAGATCACCGGCACGCGTGTTTCCGAGATCCGGAACGCGGGCATCGGCTACGTCCCCGAGGATCGACACGACCAGGGGCTCGTGCTCGACATGTCGCTGTGGGAGAACAGCGTGCTCGGGCGGCAGGACGACCGACCCTTCGTGAACGGATGGGGTGTGCTGATGCTCCGCCGGATCAAGGACCTCGCTGCTCGCCTGATCCACAGGTTCGACGTCCGCGCGCGGAGCATCAACGCCACGGCGAAGACGTTGTCGGGTGGGAACCAGCAGAAGCTTATCCTCGCCCGCGAGCTGGAGACGGACCCGAAGCTCCTGTTGGCGGCGCAACCCACCCGTGGCCTCGACGTGGGGGCGATCGAGTTCGTCTGGCGACAGATCCTCGATCAGAAGGCGAAAGGACGAGCCGTGCTGTTGATCTCGGCCGAGCTCGATGAGATCTACGCGCTCTCCGACCGGATCCTCACGTTGTACGAAGGTCGCATCACTGGCGAGTTCTCACCGGACGATCCTCCGGAGCGGATCGGTGCGGCGATGCTCGGGCGGACGGAAGTCGAGCACGAGGGTTCCTGATGGCGACGGTGACGACCAAGGTCTCGGCCGCCGATCGACCGCCTTGGCTCGATGCCGCGATCGTGCAAAGCGTTGCCCTGTTGGTCGCCGCCGGTGTCGCGCTCCTCGCCGGGTCGCTGATCGCGGTGGGCTACGGGGCGAACCCGTTGGACGTGTATGGAGCGATCATCGAGTACGCGTTCAGGGACGCGACGAGCTTCGGCGCCGTGCTCGCGACGGCGACGCCGCTCATCTTCTCCGCATTGGCGCTGGCGGTCTGTTTCAAGGGTGGACTGTTCAACATCGGTGTCGAAGGGCAATTCCTCTTCGCGATGGTGACCGCTACCTGGGCGGCGCTCTCCCTCGACTTCATGCCGGGAGGACTCCACCTGCTCGCGGTACTACTCGCCGCGATGGTCGGCGGCATGGTCTTCGCATCGGTGCCAGCCGTGCTCAAGGTCAAGACCGGCGCTCACGAGGTCGTCACGACGATCATGATGAATGGCATCGCGGTAAGCATGGTCGCCTGGGCGCTGAACGGCCCGCTCAAGCTCACGAGCCTCCCCACAGGCACGAACGCCGACCTCCGCAGCGACATCTTCGAGGACAGCGCCCTCGTGCCCAGGCTCGGCGCTGGGCTCGGTATCGAGGACTCTGCCCAGCTCTCCTGGCTGTTCCCGATCGCGATCGTGGCAGCGGTCGCCGTGTGGTTCCTGATCAAGCGGATGCGCCTGGGATATGAGGCCCGGGCCGTGGGCGCCTCCCCCGGGTCGGCAAAAGCAGGAGGAATCGAGATCGGATCGGTGCAGATCAAGTTGTTCCTCATCAGTGGTGCGCTCGCTGGCCTCGTTGGGATGCAGCAGCTCCTAGTCGAGCGCGGGTCGCTCGTGCAGAACTATCAGGCGTTGCTCGGGTTCACAGGGATCGCGGTGGCGTTCCTCGCGCGAAACAACCCGATCGGCATCATCTTCGCCGCGTTCGTCTGGGCGGTCTTGTCCAGGGGTGACACGGCCGTGCAGCTGCAGGCTGGCCTGCCTCGCGAGTTCGTGATCATCCTCCAAGGTATCCTCATCCTCTCGGTGGTCATCGTGTACGAGATCGCCGCACGACGGCTCACGTACCGGCAGCTCCAACGCGAGGTCGACGCCACCGACGCCGAGGCGCCATCGGACCTGGCCGCCACGGGAGGGACCGCCTGATGTTCGGGGACCTCGGCGCCGCGATCCAGATCGCGCTGACGTACTTCACGATTCTGTACCTCACGGGTCTCGGTGGCCTCTTCAGCGAGCGTTCCGGCATCGTCAACATCGGTCTCGAAGGCCTCATGGTGATCGGCACCGTCACCGGCGCGTTCGGCGCCGTCTACTTCACCGACGACCTGGGGCTGGGGGTCCCGGTGGGACCTATGCTCGGGCTCTTGCTCGGCATGCTGTGCGGTGCGGCGTTCGCCTCGGTGCATGCCCTCGCGACGATCACCTTCCGGGTGGACCAGATCGTGTCCGGCGTGGTGATCAACCTCGTCGCGGTGGGGCTGGCCCGCTTCCTTTCGTCTGTCTTCTTCGGACAAGCGACGCAGTCGGACCCGGGGGGACCGCACCTCGCCTTGATCGACATCCCGCTGCTCTCGGCATTGCCCGCGGGCTTCGGCCGGGCCTTCGAGGACCTGTCACCGGTGGTGATCGTGGCGGCGCTGGCGGTCCTGCCCGCGAGCTATGCGTTGAACAGAACGCGCTGGGGCCTTCGGCTCCGGTCGGCGGGGGAAAACCCCGAGGCGACACGGTCGCTCGGTGTCAGGGTCGCTCCGCTCCGTTGGCAAGGGGTCCTGATCTCCGGAGCCCTCGCGGGCCTCGCTGGGGCGTACCTCTCGGTCGAGGTCGTGAACAACTGGCGCGAGGGTCAGACGCTCGGCCTCGGCTTCATCGCGCTCGCCGCCTTGATCCTGTCGAACTGGAACCCGGTTCGCTTGATCGGAGCGGCATTCCTGTTCGGATTCGCTATCGCCATCCCACGCCGTCTCGCCGACCTGCCGGGCATCGAGCTCTTGCCGCCGCAGATCATCCGCATGACGCCGTACATCGTCACGATCGTGGTGCTCGCGGGGTTCGTGGGGAAGGTACGACCGCCCGCCGCGGCCGGCCGCGCGTACGAGGGTGGCGGCGCTCTCTAGGGCGCGGCGAGTGTGCCTGGAGCTAGTCTGCCCTGGATTAGGGCGGTGATCTCAGAACGTGCCGTACAGGCGGTCGCCGAAGTCGCCGAGCCCCGGCATGATGTACGCGTTCTCGTTCAGCTCTCGGTCGAGGGCGGCGGCCACCACGGGCACGTCCGGGTGGTCGGCTCGCAGCTTCGCCAGTCCTTCGGGGGCGGCGACGACGCAGACGAACGTGATGTCGCCGGCGCCCGCGTCCTTCACGTACCCGACGGCCGCGCTACCGCTGCCACCGGTCGCGAGCATGGGATCGACCACGAGCGCCTTGCGGCCGTGCAGGTCGGGGAGTTTCGCGTAGTAGTCGCGTGGCTCGTGGGTCTCCTCGTCGCGCTCCATGCCGAGGTAGCCCACGACGGCGTCGGGGTAGAGGTCGGTCACCGCCTCGAGCAGCCCGAGGCCGGCACGCAGGACGGGGATGGCCACCACACGCTTGGTGACCCTGGTGCCCTGGAACGGCTCGAGCGGGGTCTCGATCTTGCGGGGCTCCGTCGCCAGATCGCGCGTGGCCTCCGCGATCAGCAGGAGTCCCAGCCTTCGCGTGAGCGCCCGGTACTCGGCCGGACCGGTGTCGCGGTCGCGCAGCTGGGTCAGCAGATCGCCGGCGAGGGGATGGTCGAGCACCGTAAACGAGGGGGTCATCGGGCCGAATCCTACCCTCGGGCCTCGGCGGGTCGCTTGTCATGCCTGCGGCGGTCGGGCATCATGGCTCGGTCATGCAGGGCTACTTCGGCTTCTGGTTCAGCTACTTCGGGCGCGACCCGGGGTAGTCGCCGGCAGCCATCCAGCGACAGCAGCCCCGGGTCGGTTACCCGGGGCTTTCTCGTCCCGGCGTGCCGTCACCGGGCGGGATGAAGGGAACGCGATCGCATGGTCGTCGTCATGAAGCAGGACGCGACGGACTCGGACATCGAGGTCGTGTGCGAGAAGGTCCGGAACGCCGGTGGCGAAGCCTTCGTATCGCGCGGCGCCGTGCACACGGTGATCGGCCTCGTGGGCGACACCAGTCGGTTCCAGGCGATCCCCTTCACCCAGCTCGTGGGCGTCGACCACGTGATCCAGATCGGCAAGCCCTACAAGATGGTCGCGCGCGACCTGCATCCCGAGGCCACCACCGTGATGGTGGGTCCCACGCCCATCGGGCGCGGCACGTTCACGATCATCGCGGGCCCGTGCGCGGTCGAGAGCGAGGAACAGGCGACGATCGCGACGCGCGCCGCCAAGGCCGCCGGTGCGACGGTGCTGCGCGGCGACGTGTACAAGCCGAGGACCTCCCCGTACTCGTTCCAGGGGCTGGGGGAGCTGGGCCTCGAGATCCTGGTCGAGTGCCGTCGCGACACCGGACTGCCGATCATCGTCGAGGTGGTCGACGTCTCGCAGGTGGCACGGGTGGCCGACATCGCGGACTGCATCCGGGTGGGCACGCGCAACGCCCAGAACTTCGAGCTCCTGAAGGAGGTCGGTCTCACCCACAAGCCCGTGATGCTGAAGCGCGGGCTCGCGATGACGATCGACGAGTGGCTGCAGGCTGCCGAGTACGTCGCGCAGCGCGGGAACTCCGAGGTGATCCTGTGTGAGCGTGGCATCCGCACGTTCGAGCCGGCCACGCGGAACACGCTCGACCTCGCCGGCATGGCGGTGGCCCAGCACGAGTCGCACCTGCCGGTGATCGTCGACCCCTCGCACGCCGTCGGCAAGAAGCACCTCGTGGCGCCGATGGCCCGGGCGGCGGTGGCCGCCGGCGCCGACGCGGTGATGATCGACGTGCATCACGATCCCGAGGCGGCGTTGTGCGACGGAGAACAGGCGCTGCTGCCCGAAGAGATGGAGTCCCTGGGCAAGGAGCTCACGACCCTCGCCGAGGCGATGGGGCGCCCGGTGAACCGCCCTTCGTAGGTTGCGCGGGGGCCGGGCGGGGGCGCGGGCCACTGTCGAGCTCGCGTTGCCAGGCGGGCACAGTGCCGGGCCGATCCAGCCACCTCCTTCTCCGTACTGCCAAGCTGACTGAGGAAGGGCCATCGCTGCCCGGCCGGCCCGTGGGTCAGGCCGGCACGTTGGGCGTCAGCTCGACGATGTCCGCGGTGCCGCGCCAGCGAGCGATCGACTCGGCCGGTGCCCCGTTGCGACTCTTCCGTTTGTCCGCCAGCAAGGCGGCGGCCGCTTCCCACTCGGCCCCCTCCAGGTTCCGCTGGGCCGCACGGAACTCCTCGAGCGAGGTGTCGCGGCCCTTGCGGCGCGTGATCACCACGAGCTGGTTGGCGTCGGGCACGCCGGGCACGGTCTGCTCGTCGGTGCCGGGCTCGCGCCGTGAGAGCACGTAGATCTTGCCGTTCTTGTAGGCGAACCAGACCGGCGCCGTGCGCCGCGTGCCTCCGCGCTCGAAGCCCACCCAGATCACGTCGGACTTCTTCAGCCCGTCCTCGATCTCCTTGGGCAGCTTCTCGGCCGCCGCCTGTACGTAGACGGGGAACTCGATCTCGCCCACGATGGCCTCGTCGATGATGAACGACGCGACGAAGGTGCCGGTCTCGTCGAACACGGCGTTGTCGACCCGGTCGAGCTCGGTCGTGAGGTCCATCGCGCCCGCCATGCGCCGAGGCTCGGGTCCCCACCGGAGGATCGTGCGTCCCGAGGGCCCGATCAACCGGATCTCCTCGCTCACCATCCCCACCGGCACCTTCCACGCTCGGAAGATCACGAAAGGGACGGCGGGCCCCGGCTGACCGACCAGGTAGATGCCGTCGTTCGCCTCGGCGCCGTAGGCGTTCCAGACGCGTTCGTCGACGACCGCGGCAGCGACCAGTTCCCCGACCGGTTCCATCGAGCGGAGAGGATACCGGACGCCGCCCTCCCGAAGGGAAGGCGGGGCCGAAGCCCCGCCCTCCGCTCGCGGTCGCCTACGGCCGGACCCGGTGCGAACGCCCCCCGAGCCGGTCGACGTGGGCGTACGTCGGCGTCTCGTCGGTGGCCACCGAGGGGCGCACCGGCGGCAACACGTACCACCCGCGCCTGCCCACCGGGACCCGAACGCCCGCGTCGTTCGCGGCCTGCTTGGCCGATCCGAAGGCCGCCCTCGCGTGATCGAACGCAGCGCCGTAGTCGTGCGCCCGGAACGCCGCTTGCGCCAGTCCTGCTTCCTCGTCGGCCTGGTGCAAGGCCTGCATGCCCGCGGAAGCATGAGGGCTCGCCAGCACGTCGGCGGCGATCACGTTGGCGTTGTTCAGATACTCGGCCGCGGTCGTGCGCCAGTGGTTGTCCTGATCGAACTGGCTGAAGTCCCAGTTGACGTCGATGTAGCTCATGATCGAGTTCGACTCGTCGCCCGACCAGGCGAAGTAGTACTGGTCGGCTGGGCCGAAGTCGAGCCCGCGCTCGTAGTCGAAGCCGTCGTGGGGATGGCTCATGCCGACGTGGTGGCCTACCTCGTGGATCGTGGTCGTCGACAATCCGTAGCCGAACTCCACGATCGTGGGGTCGACGAACGCGAAGATGCTGCTCTGCGTGCCGTCCAGCCAGTTGTCGTCGGCGTACCCGAGGAGGCCGCCACCGGCGTCGAAGTCGGTCGCGTAGTTGAACACCGTGGCCTCGTACTGGGCGCCTCCGTCGGTGAACCGCTCGCGGTTGATCGCGCCGTAAAGGAACAGGTTGGCGAACCCGTCGGGGTACTGAGGCCGGCTGGGATAGCAGATCTTGTTCTTCACCCACCGCAGGAAGCAGTACTCGGCCCGGCCCTGCAAGGCGAGGTCCTGGCGGTCCAGCGTGGTCGGGATGCGGACCAGCTCGGCCTCTTCGTCGCGCACCAGGCCGGGCACGATGAACTCCGTCGAGGCGTCGACCCCCGGCCACGCCTCGTAGGTGTTGAGGTCCCAGTTGACCGATCGCGGCATCCGCGGCGGGGTGAGTGCCGGCGGGTACAGGGGCGAGGTCGTGAACAGCAGGTCGATGCCCACGTAGCGCGCGATCTTGGCGAGGTCACCTGTGAGCTTGCCGGGAGCCCGGTTCCCGCCAGGCTCGAGGTACTCCCAGACCGGCGGCATGCGGTAGTCGCGAACGCCGTTGCCGTCGAGATCGGGGTCGTCCACGTTCCAGTTGTCGGTCCACGACTCCGGGCCGGCGGAGAGGTCGTAGAACCAGACGCGGTGCGTGCCACGCGATCCGAGCCCGGTCTCCTCGTCGGCGGCCGTCGTCCCACCCCACGCGATCATCTTTCGGCTCTCGCGGTCCACGCCGAAGTTGAATCCGGTGTCGGGGTCGGGCTCATCGGTCTTCGTGTAGAGGTGGAACCGGAAGTCGTCGCGGCCCCACCAGTTGATGAAGAAGAGGGTGTCCTCGGTGGTGTCGACGCCGGCCGGGGCGTGGTCGATCAGCCACCGCTCCACGCTCGGCCCGTCGATGAAGCTGTTGTCCGTCACGTCGAGGACGTTGGTCTTCTGGTCGTTGTAGTCCTGTTGGAGCGAGGTGAGGGGCGCGGCGTGAGCGAGTCCGTCGAGCGCCCCGAAGAACTGGTTCTCGAACGCCGCATCGGTGTATGTCACGTCGTAGTCGTAGCGGTATCCGATGCCCATGTCCGACGGCAGGCCGTAGAAGATGCGCGACCGCACTTGCGGCCGGTACCGGTCGGGGAGCTTCGAGAGGAAGCCTGCGCGGTGCACCTGCCCCGGCTCGTATCCGACGAAGACGAAATTCACGGGCACCCGCTCGCGCAGAGGTGTGACCCCGCCTGGGTTCAGATGACCGAACGAGCCTCGAGCGCCGGCTGCGGATGGGATCGACACCAGTCCGGCCACGATCGCGAGGACCGCGACGAGAATGCGAGCGCGCATGTTTCCTCCCCCGGGACGCGGCGGGGGTGGGGTGACCCCGCCTAGCCTGCGGAACGTAGCACGGGTGAAGAGTTGCGCGCTAGGGAATCTTGAGGACTATCGCCGAGCCTCACACGGTGCGGGCGAGCCACAGCCGCGGCTCCGCCACCTCGGGGAGTGACGGCATCGCCTCGGCGGAGTCCCACATGCGAGCGAGGGTGGCCTCGTCGGTCAGCTCGACCACCGTGTCACAGAAGGCCCGGCCGGCCTCGTACTGCTCGCGTTTCATCTCGACGCCGAGCAGCCGCTCGAACACGGGGTCGCCCGACTCGCCCTCGCGGTATCGCCGCATCGCTTCGTCGATACGAGCGTACGAGGGCAACAGCTCCTGCCCGAGCGCATGCATCACGTGATCGCCGTACCCCTCGGCCGCCGACATGAACGCCTGGATTCGGCCCAGCTTCAGCCGCTGCTCCTCGTCGAGCTCGGCCCCGAACAGGCCTTCGTCGCTCTCGAGCATGCGCTGCAACGCCTCCGGGTCGGCGGCGTCGAGTGTCGACAGCTTCGCCTGCATACCGTCGACGTCGATGCGCAGCGTCGAGAGGAAGTCGTCGAGCATGGCGCCGAACCGATCGCGCGCCCACGGCCGCGCGAACTCGAAGCGGTGCGTCACCTCGTGGATGGCCACGAACGTGCGGAAGTCGGTCGCATCGAGCGACCAATCGGCCTCGAACCGCCGGATGTTGGGGACGACGAACATCACGCTGCTCGGGCCGGACCGTGGCACGGCCACGTCGAACTGACCGAGCACTCGTTGGGCGAGGAAGCCGAGGACCTGGCCGACCTGGGCGCCCATCAGCAGGGGCGAGAGCTGCGCCAGCATGTTCCCCATCGGCTGCATCTCCGGCGGCAGGGCCTCGGCCTGTGCGGTTCCGATCGATTCACCGATGCGCGCGGCGGCGGGCTCGAGCAGGCCGGCGAGGCTCTCGGTGTTGGCGCCGATCCACTCCGCCCGGCGTGCGAGCCGGAGCACCGCCCAATCGGTCGGCGGCTCGAGTCCGGTGAACCTCGCGACGTGCATCTCGGCAACGCGGACGGCTTCCTCGAATCCGTGGCGGTCCGTCTCGCTGGCCCCGCGGTCCTCACCGGCCTCGGCGGCGCTCGCCACGGCCACCTGTCGAGCGAGCTCCCAGTTCACCGGCCCTGAGGACGACGACATCACGCGCTGCATCTCGCGGAACAACGGTGCGTCCCGCAGCGACTCCGGATCCATGCCGAACGGGAACCCGGACCCGCCCCCTCCCTGGTCGCTCATCCCGCCATCGTACGACCCCCCTTGGTTACGATGGGCCGCGTGTCCGACGCCTACCCTCGCGTGCTCACCCGTGTCCAGGACGCGCCGATCTCGATCGAGGAGGCCGTTCGCTCCGTCGCCGACCCGGCCGCGGGCGCGGTGTGCGTGTTCGCCGGAACCGTGCGCGATCGTTCCGACGCGGGCGACGTCACGCGCCTGACCTACGAGGCGTGGCAGGAGCTGGCCGAGCGCCGGCTGGAGGAGCTGGCGGGGGAGATCCTCGGCCGGTGGGCGGTCACGCGGGTCGCGATCGTGCACCGAACCGGAACGCTGGAGATCGGGGAGACCAGCGTCGTCGTGGCCGTGTCCGCTCCCCATCGCGCCGATGCCTTCGAGGCCTGCCGGCACGGCATCGAGCGCCTCAAGGAAGACGCACCCATCTGGAAGAAGGAAGGCCTCGTCTCGGGCGACGCCCACTGGGTGATGGGCAGCTAGATGGGCGGTCTCGAACATGGGTAGGGACCTGGCGATCGACCTCGGCACCGCGAACACGCTGGTGTACCGACAGGGCGAGGGCGTGGTCTTCGAGGAACCGGCGGTCGTCGCGGTGAACGCGAGCACCGGCGAAGTGCTGGCGATGGGCGAGGACGCCTGGCAGCTGCTGGGCGGCGACTCGGGCAGCGTGCTCGCGGTCCGCCCGCTCCGCAAGGGGACGATGACCGAGTTCGACATCACCCAGCGCATGATCGAGGTCGTGATCCGCCGCACGGTGACCGTGCGGTTCCCGCGGCCTCGGGTGCTGGTGGCGGTGCCCTCGATGAGTTCGGAGGTCGAACGACGAGCGATCGAGGAAGCGATCAGGTCGGCGGGCGTGCGCCAGGTGACCCTGGTCGAAGAACCGCTCGCGGCCGCGATCGGCGCCGGTCTGCCGGTGCACGAGCCTGTCGGCCATCTCGTGGCCGACGTCGGCGGCGGGCGTTCCGAGATGGCCGTCGTCTCGATGGGCGGCGTCGTGAGCGGTCGATCGGTGGCGATCGGCGGCTTCGACCTCGACGCCGCCGTGCAGCGGCACATCCGTGACGAGTACGGCGTGGCGATCGGCGAGAAGGCCGCGGAGGAGATCAAGATCGCGATCGGATCGGCGTTCCCGACACCCACGGGCAAGGCGGCGGTGGTGATCGGACGGGAGCTGGCGAGCGGGAACACCGTGCAGGTGCGGCT
>JBEVGU010000085.1:0-30515 GCA_040511595.1 Actinomycetota bacterium
GCAGGAAATCGTTCGGGCGATCGGAGAGCTCGCCGAGCGCGCAGACCTCGTCGTCACGACGGGCGGCACGGGATTCGGTCCTCGCGACGTCACGCCCGAAGCGACGCGCGTCGTGCTCGATCGCGAGGCCCCGGGCCTCGCGGAGCTGATGCGCGCCGCCGGCCTCGCGCAGACGCCGATGGCCGCGCTGTCACGCGGGCTTGCGGGCACCGTGGGCTCGGCGCTCGTGATCAACCTGCCGGGCTCTCCTCGCGGGGTGCGGGAAGGGCTCGAGGCGGTCCTGCCCGTCGTCCCCCACGCGGTGGAGCTGCTGGGGGGTGCGCGGGGCGCCCATCCCACCGGACACTCGACGGACATCGAACCATCGCTCCAACCCGACGTGCCGGTGGCGGAGTCGAACACCCCCGTCCGCGCCACCGCGGTCAAGGTGCACGGCGATCCACCGTGCCGGGTGGGGGCTTCGATGTCGATCGTTCCTGGTGGCGAGGTGCACGGCACGCTGGGGTGTGCGGAGTTCGACGCCGCGGCCGTCGACGCCGCCGCCCAGGTCGCGGCCGCCGGGACCCCGGAGGTACGAACCCTCTCCCACGACCTGGGCGAGATCGAGGTGTACTTCGAGCCGGGCGATGCCGTTCCCGAGGCGTTCGTCGTCTCGGCCACCGACGTGGCGAGAGCGCTTCGGTCGCACCTCGAGCGCTTGGGTTACCGCGTGATGTTGGTGGAGCCGCGACGCGAGCGGGTGACGCTCGCCGATGCGCCCGTGGTCTCGGACCTGCGTCAGGTGCCGCTCGGCGAGCGGTCGGTGGTGGTGCTGACCGACCACGACGCCCCCGCCGTCGTCGAGACATTGACGACGGCGTTGCGATCCTCCGCGAGGTTCATCGGTGTCATGGGGAGCCGCCGGCACGTGGGTCATCACGTGGAAGCGCTGCGGGCAGGCGGGTTCGCCGACGACGAGATCGCGCGCGTGCGGTCGCCGCTGGGGCTCGACCTCGGGGGCCGGGATCCGGAATCGATCGCCTTGTCGATCGCCGCCGGGGTGGTCGCCCACGAGCACGGTCGTGACGGCGGTTGGCTCGACCGATAGCCGGGCCAGGGAGTGTGGGAGGCCCGACAGGGATGCGCATCGAGGCTGCCCAGCCGGTCCGTCGAGCCGCGCTCGCGCTCGCGGTTGCCCTGGTCGCCTGCGCCGGGGCGAGCTTCGCCGCGACGACCACCCAGGAGGCACACGGGCCCCCCGCCCCGAACGTGCTGCTCGTGATCACCGACGACCAGCCGTGGGACACGATGCCGATGATGACGGGCCCGCCCGCGATGCCGTGGCTCGAAGCGCGGGTCCGCGATCGCGGTGACCGTTGGGTCCGGTTCACGAACGCCTTCGTCAACGTGCCGATGTGTTGTCCGTCGCGGGCGTCGATCCTCACAGGCCGATACGCCCGCCACACCGGCGTGGCGACCAACGCCGACGGTGCCCACTTCGACGCATCCGCCACGCTGGCGACCTGGCTGGACGAGGCCGGGTATCAGACCGCGCTGATCGGCAAGTACCTGAACGGGTATCCGTGGGGTCGCACGCCCTTCGTGCCCGATGGATGGGATCGATTCCTCGCGAAGCGGAACATCGGTCTGGCGACGACGTACGAGCGGTTCCCCTTCGTCGACCAGGGGGTGCCGCTCACCGCGGGACCGTCGGCCCAGGGCTACGCTACCTCGTTCCTCGCCGACGAGGCGCTCGCGTTCCTCCGCGGGGCCTCCCACGAGATGCCGTGGTTCCTCGTGTTCGCGCCGAGCGCACCGCACGAGCCGTGGCTCCCGGCGCCGGGAGACGGGGGAAGGTTCACCGACGCCCCGATCGCGACTCCGAGCCTCGAGGAGCTGAACGATGTCTCGGGCGCGCCCGCCTGGATCCGTGGGCTCCCTCCGGTGGATCACAGCGCCGCCGCCACGCTCGACGAACAGCGTCGTCGCATGCTGGAGACGCTCGCCGGCGTCGATCGGGCGTTGGAGGATCTGGTGGCGGAGATCGATGCCCGGGGTGAGCTCGACGACACCCTGATCGTCTTCATGACCGACAACGGCTACTCCTTCGGGGCGCACCGCTGGGTCGGGAAGCGATGTCAGTACGACGAGTGCATCCGCACGCCGCTGGCGGTGCGCTTCCCGTGGGCGAGCGCCGGGGGCACGTCGGTGAGCGCGCCCGTCTCCGCCGTCGACATCGCTCCGACGATCCTCGACCTCGTGGCGGACGACGCCGCCGTTCCGATCGTTCCGCTGGACGGCCGCAGCTTCCGCCAGTGGCTCGAGGGCGCGGGGGTCGTGGACGCGGCCCGGTCGGGGGTGCTGGTCGAGTGGGTGGGAGATGACGAGGTACCGGCCTGGAGCGCGGTGCGCACGGACGGATATGCCTACGTCGAGCATGCGGACGGCACGACCGAGCTGTACGACCTCGAGGGGACGCTCGGCCCGGCCGACCCCGAGGAGGTGCGCGACCACGCCGGTGACCGTCGGTACGCACGCGTCCAGGACGAGCTCGCCCGCCTGCTCGAAGGGCTCGCCACGGCCCTGCCTCGACCGGCCGGAACCCGACGCTAGACTCCAGCATCGTGCATCAGCCGTCGGGAAACCCCATCCGCCCCGCCGGCCCGCGCCGGCCGACGAGACAACAGATCGCGCGGCGCCGTCTGTTCGCAGCCGTGGTCATGGTGCTGGTCGTCGCGCTCGTGTGGTTCGTCTGGCCCAAGGGCGAGGGGACGAATCGAGCGGGAGGGACCACGCCGGGCGGTGGCGGCACCCAGACCGCGGGCGGCGGCCAAACGAACGGCGGCGGCGATGTGGGCGCGGTCGTGCCCGGTGAGAACCCGATCGAGCACGTCATCTTCCTGATCAAGGAGAACCGGAGCTTCGACCATTACTTCGGCCGGTACCCGGGCGTCGACGGTGCCAGGAAGGGCGGCACGCTCGACTGCTCCACGTTCCAGAAGGGCTCGACGGTCGAGCTGCAGGACGCGCCGCTCGTGATGCCCCACGACCTCGGCCACGCGTTCTACCCGGGACTCCTGTCGATCAACGGCGGGAAGATGAACGGGTTCAACTGCATCTCGCTCGGCCAGGACCTGACGGGGTACTCGCAGTACGATCGCGACTCGCTGCCCGCATATTGGTCATACGCCGACAGGTTCGTGATCGCCGACCATTTCTTCACGTCGATGTACGGGCCGACCTTCCCCGAACATCTCTACACGGTGGCGGCTCAGAGCTACGGCATCGTCGACAACAAGACGACCACGAACGTCGAGGGCAATTACTGCGACGACCCCACCGAGTACACGCAGCGGTTCCCGCTCGAGGATCTCACCGAGGCGGACATCAAGCGCATCATGCGGCTCGAGAAGAACATCACGGCGTCGCCGCAGCAGCTCTTCGAGATCGCCGCGTACTGGGAGAGCACCCGGACGTGCATCAACATCAAGGTGCTGCCGGATCAGCTCGAGCGTGAAGGCATCAGCTGGAAGTACTACGCGTTGCCCGACAAGTGGATGAACGCGCTCCAGGCGATCCGTCACGTGCGCTTCGGCAATATGTGGAAGCAGGTGCAGGACCCCGAGACGATCCTGCAGGACCTGAAGCAGGACTCCCTGCCGGCGGTCTCGTGGTTGGTGCCGCCCGAAGGGCAGCCGAACGAGCACCCGGGCTCGGGCACGAACGTCTGCGAGGGTGAGAACTGGACGGTCGAGTATCTGAACGCAATCCAGCGGAGCGAGGCGTGGCCGAACACCGCGGTGGTGATCGTCTGGGATGACTTCGGCGGCTTCTACGATCACGTCGCGCCGCCGCGCTACGACATCATGGGTCTCGGGCCTCGCACGCCCGCATTGATCATCTCCCCTTGGACGCGCCGAGGTGACAACCCCGACGGTGGCTGGATCGACGACAACGTCTACGAGTTCTCGTCGGTGCTCCGATTCATCGAGGAGCTGCACGGGTTGAAGCCGATGACCGATCGTGATCGTCGCGCCGACCCGCTCTCAGGAGCGTTCGACTTCACGCAGGAGCCGCGCCTCGACCCGCTCATCCTGGAGCCGCGCGACTGCCCGACATCGTGACCCGGCCGTTCCTGGCGATCGTCGTCGCGCTCGCGCCCGCCCTGCTCGCATCGGCCGATCCTCCGGGCGACGTCGTGCCCTGCCCGGGCGTGCACGCCGGCGTCGGCGACGGTTCCGGCGCGCCGGACCTCGTCGAGGCGTCCGGGGCCGTCGTCGAGTTCGGGACGTCGGTGCGCTTCTCGCTGCGATTCGCCCACCCGTTCGTCGTGCCCGATGAGCAAGGGAAGCCGTTCCGCGTCGACGTCGTGCTGTTCGATCCCGACGTCCCGGCCGTCGATGCGGGACTGTACCGCGGGGTGAACCGTATCCTGCGCTACGACGCGGTCCAGGATCCGGTCACCTCCATCATCCTGGTTCCCGAAGCGGGACAGAGCCGATTCATCCCACCGACGATCGACGGTGCCACGCTGGTGATGCAGGTGCCGGGTCGCACGCTCACCGCCGACGAGGACGAGACCGGCACGTCACCGGGACTCGAGCGGCTTCGCTGGAGCGTGATCGTGCGCGACGAGGGCGCGTGCGACCTCCTCGGCGCCGGTCGGCCCACGGAGCTGCTTCGCTTGCAGGGCGAGACGGCCCCCCCGGCTCCGCTCGAGAACGACGGGGCCACCGCGCGGCGGGACGCGCTGCCGCTCGTGCCGTGGTTCGCGGGATCGTTCGTCGTGCTCGCAGCGACGGCCTACCTGGTCATGCGGCGACGCCACCCTCGGTAGTCGGGCTCCGCGGCCTTGGGACCGTGCTCGCCGAGCTGGAAGAGGAGCCGGTTCATGCCCCTCGTGCCTCGTTCCCGCACGGTGCGCACTCGATCGAGATCGAGCACCTCGCTGAGGAGCTCCTCGCCGTTGCCGCCCTCGAACAGGACGCGGCCCTCGGGATCGACGCCGATCGAGCGTCCGCCCCCGACCTCGAGCGAGCCGTTCACGTTGAGCACGTAGCACTGGTTCACGATCGCGTTGGCGCGGGCGAGCACCAGCTCCTCCTCGCGGTCGGGGGTGCTCGTGAGCGTGGGATGCAGGATCACATCCGCCCCGAGGAGGGCGAGTGACCGGGGCACCTCCGGGAACCACCCGTCGTAGCAGATCATCATGCCGGCCTTCCCGATGCGCGGGAGCTCGACGACGGGAGCCGGGGTCGAGCCCGGGTCGGTGCCCTCGAACGGCAACCACGGGAACAGCTTGCGGTACGTCGAGACGAGCGAGCCGTCGGGGGCGAACAGCAGGGCGGTGTTGTATGTGCGCCGCCCCGCGGCCTCGTAGATCGATCCGGCTTGGATCCACCGACGGGCGCGGCGCGCCACGGTCCCGATACGCTTGGTGAACGAACCGGGCACGCGGTGGCGGTTCCTCGCGATGGGCACGTGGGTGCGGAACGGCTGTTCGCCTGCGAGGTACAGCTCGGGGAACAGGTAGAGCTGTGCCTTCGGGAACGACCCCCGGATCGTGCGCACCTCGTCCTCGAACTTCGCGAACGTCGCCTCGGGGTCGCCGCCTACCGGTGAGATCTGCGCCCCGACGACGTGCAGCAGCCTGCTCATGTGGAAGGCGCTAGCCGACGGCGGCGGGTTCCACCGGCGCCGGCGGTTCGACCCAGCGCGCGTCGGGCACGCCGCGGGCGACCTGGTCGCGCCACCACCGCTGACCCTCCTCGGGAAGCGTGGAGATCGGGTCGAAGTACACGTACTCGCGCCGCAACGCCTCCGGGTCGTCGAACTCGATGCCGGTTCGGTAGTTCTTCGTCCAGAACGAGATGCCCTTCTCTCGGTCGTAGCGCTTCAGCATGTGCACCCATCGCTTGCCTACGAACGGCACGTCGCAGATCACCCGGGGCGTCGCGAAACCCGGCATGTACCCCATCAGCTCGTACTGGAGATCCTGCGCCTCGGCCACGGAGGTTCGCCAGTGCTCGGCGTTCGGGATCATGTCGCACACGTAGAAGTAGTACGGCATGATCTTCGCGTGATCGAGGAGCATGAAGCACAGCTCCACCAGGTCGCCCGGTGCCGTGTTCACGCCCCGCAGCAGCACGCCCTGGTTGCGCACGTCCCGGAAGCCCGAGTCGAGCACCATGCGGGCCGCATCGCCGACGAGCGGGGTCACCTGCTGCGCGCAGTTCACGTGGGTGTGCAGCGCGATGTCGACGTCACGGTCCACCGCGCGCGAGCCCATGCGTGCGAACGCCGCTTTCACGTCGTCCTGGAGGAAGTGCTGGGGGATACCCATCAGTCCCTTGGTCGCCAGGCGGATGTCGCGGATGTTCTCGATGTCGAGGAGCTTCATCACGAAGTCCTCCAGGCGCTTGACCGGCACGTTGGCCATGTCGCCACCCGACACGACCACGTCGCGCACCTGCGGCGTCCTCCGCAGGTACTCGAGCATCTGGTCCCAGCGTTCGTTCTGCTTGATCTCGAACTTGTACTTGAGCACTTGGAGCGTGTCGTTGCCGACGAGATCCATGCGCGTGCAATGCCCGCAGTACTGCGGGCATGTCGGGATCAGCTCGGCGAGCACCTTGGTGGGGTAGCGGTGCGTCAGCCCTTCGACCGCCCACATGTCGGCCTCGTGCAGCGAGTCGCGTGAGGCCATCGGGTGGGAGGCCCACTCCGCCTCCCGGTCGCTCAGCGCGGGGGCCATGTACCGGCGAACCCGGTCGTTCCGCAGGTCCTCGACGTCCATCGTGTTGATCATCTGCGGCGGGATCAGCATGGACATCGTGGCGCGCTCTTCCTGGTCGCGCCGGATGTCCTCGAGGAGGTCATCGGATAGGTGGTGCCCCAGCGCCTCCTCGAACTCCTTGAGGTTCTTCACGGAGTGCGCCCGTTGCCATTGGGCGGTCTCCCACTGCTCCTTCGTGACGTCGCGGTATCCCGGGAGACGGGTCCAGTCCGGCTCGGCGTAGTCACGCCGCAGGGGGTAGTGGAACGGCTGGTCCTCGGCAACGTGAGCGTGTGACTCACGATGGCCGGGACGGATGTTGGACGGGTTCGACGTGGCGCTCAACGGAGCCACCTCCTCGATCGACCTCAGGCCGGTCAGGCTGTCATGACGCGCTGAGTTCCGGCGATCCTTCCGATGAAACCCGAGTATAGCCGAAGAACGTCCGGTGAAGCGGCTCTCTTTCCGAAGGATGTTCGGTTGATGGGCGGAAGACTTCAGTTCATCGGCGGCCGCCACCGCGACGATTGTCGTCACGACGTGGGCGTCGCTCGATGCGCACCTCGGGGGCCTGCTTGGGCAACCTGGCCTTCATCGGGGCGTGGCCGGTCCGCTCGAACGTGACCATCACGTGGTCGGGTCGCTGCTGGCGGTCGAGCTCGCGCCAGCCGTTGGCCACCAGGTGCTTCTGCCGGTTCGCGGCGGTCTTGCGCAGCTTGTCGGTGCCCGGCACGCGCACGTACAGGCGCTCGTGCAGGATCTCTCGGTAGTCAGCCATCGCCGGCACAGGGTAGCAGGCGTCAAGGAGCCTCCGCGCTCCGCCGATAGCACTCGGGAGATGGAGGCTTCCACGGCTCGGGGCGAGGCCGTGCTGGACGCCGTCGTGTTCTCTTCGGAGCACCTGCTCCGGGGGAAAGGGGAAACGGTGAGCCGGCTCCACGAGGTGCTGGCGCACCTCGGCGCCGCCGCGGGTGCGGACCGCGCATACCTCTTCCAGAACGTGCGCGATCCGCAGGGACGGCTCTGGATGGACCTCCGCGCCGAGTGGGACGCGCTGGGCATCCGGCAGATCTTCGACGACCCCGAGGTGCATCTGCATCCCTATGCGCCGACGTTCACGCGCCGCATCGATGTCTACTGGCGGGGCGACGTGCTGGCCGAGGTCGTCGCGTCGATGCCGGAGCCCGAACGAGCGGTGCTCGAGTCCGAAGGCGTCCGATCGATCCTGTCGGTGCCGGTGTTCGTGCGCGACGGATGGTGGGGGTACGTCGGCTTCGACGACTGCACCGTGGATCGCATCTGGAGCGATGTGGAGATCGACGCGCTCCGGACGGTCGCGGGCACGCTCGGCGTCCTGTTCGACCGGGAGCTGGCCGAGCGCACGCAGGAGCTGGAAGCCGATCGGTTCCGCTCGATGATCGAGCACGGTCCCGCGGTCAGCTACATCGACGCGACCGACGACAACGCCTCGACGATCTACATCAGCCGGCAGGTCGAAGACCTCCTCGGGTATTCACCACAGGAGTGGATCGAGGACCCGGAGCTGTGGCCGAACCTGCTGCACCCCGATGATCGGTCACGCGCCTTGGCGGAGAACGAACGACACAACGAGACCGGCGAGCCGTTCCGCATGGAGTACCGGATGTTCCATCGCGACGGGCAGGTGGTCTGGGTGCACGACGAGGCCACCGTCGTCCGCGACGAGCGCGGGGTGCCCCGGTTCTCCCACGGCGTCATGATGGACATCTCCGATCGCAAGCGCGGGGAAGAGAACGTCGCCTTCCTCGCCTACCACGACGCGCTGACGGGTTTGCCCAGCCGGTCGATGTTCGACGAGCTCCTCGAGCTGTCGCTCTCCCGAGCGAGACGCCACGACGGCGCCGTCGCGGTGATCGCGGTAGACATCGACGATTTCCGGCTCGTGAACGACTCGCTGGGGCACGTCAACGGCGACGAGATCCTGCGGATGGTGGCCGACCGCCTCCGCGAGGCCACCCGCGAGACCGATCTCGTGGCGCGTCGTGGAGGCGATCAGTTCCTGATGTTGATCGCGGACCTGGAGTGGGAGGCGAGCAACGAGATGGAGACCGCAGTGGTCCGGGCCGAAGCTGCCGCGCAACGGGTGCAGCAGGCGATGTCCGCGCCGTTCGTCGTCGACCGCACGGAGCTCTACGTCTCCGTGAGCATGGGGATCAGCATCTTCCCGAAGGATGCCGGCGATGCGAACGGGCTCCAGCGCAACGCGGAGGCCGCGATGTACGAGTCGAAGAAGTCGGGTCCTGCGGGCTACGTCGTCTCTTCGGGAGGCGCCTTCGATTCCGGCGCGAAGCTGCAGTTCGTGACGCGGCTGCGGAAGGCCGTCGACAGCCAGCGGTGGGCGCTGCACTACCAGCCTGTGATCGAGCTCGAGACCGAGCGCATGGTGGGCGTCGAGGCATTGATCCGCTGGATCGAGCCCGACGGCACGATGGTCCCGCCCAACGACTTCATCCCGCTCGCAGAGGAGCTCGGTCTGATCGAGCTGATCGGCGACTGGGTGGTCCGGGAGCTCGTCTACCAGGCACGAGCCTGGCGTGAGCTCGACATGGATCTCGAGATCGGGTTCAACCTGTCGCCACGGCAGTTCTGGCAGCCGGACCTCTCGGAACGCATCCTCGCCCGGATCGGCGACGGCGGGGTCGATCCGGCGCGGGTGCTGGTCGAGATCACCGAGACCTCGGCGATGATGGATCCCGATCGCGCCCAAGACATCCTCTGGGATCTGCATCGCGGAGGCTTGAAGATCGCGATCGACGACTTCGGCACGGGATACTCGTCGCTCTCACGACTCCGCGAGATGCCCGTCGATCTGCTGAAGATCGACCGCTCGTTCGTCAGCAACGTGAGCCACGACCAGCAGTCGGCGAGTATCGTGGGCGCGTTCCTGGAGCTAGCCCGAGGTCTCGGCATGACCACCCTCGCAGAGGGCATCGAGACCCCGGAGGAGCTCGCGTTCCTCCGCGAGCGGGGATGCTTG
This sequence comes from Actinomycetota bacterium, assembly GCA_040511595.1. Classification (GTDB taxonomy): domain Bacteria; phylum Actinomycetota; class UBA4738; order UBA4738; family HRBIN12; genus JAOUEA01. Next base: position 9,771 of record JBEVGU010000085.1, read on the forward strand.
CTCGGACAGGGCTATTTGTTCTCCAAGCCCGTGCCGCCCGAGGAGATCATCGCGTTCTCGTTCGGCGGCGTGCCGGCCGTATCGACCCGGCTCGATCCAAGGTAGCCGGACAGCAGGGGTATCAGCGACCGGACAACTCGTCGCGGACCCTGCGGACGATGCCGGCGGCGTCGATGCCCGCCCACGCTCGCATCTCCTCGGCGGTCCCCGAGCCCGGCATGTCTCGCACGGCGAGCTTCACCACGGTGCCGGCAATCGGGCCACCCTCGGCGAGGGAATCGAGCACGGCGTCGCCGATGCCACCCTCGACGCGATGGTCCTCGACCACCAGGAGGAGGCCCGTGTCCGCGAGCGCGCGTCGCATCGTGTCGCCGTCGATCGGCTTCACGCTGTAGGCGTCGATCACGCGGGCGGCGATGCCGTCGCCGACGAGGGTCTCTGCGGCCTCCAGGCACGTGCCCAGCGTGACCCCCGCGCCGACCAGGGCGACCACATCGGCATCCGACGTCCGCACCGTCTTCGACCCGCCGATCGGGAACTCCTCGTCGGCAGCGTAGATCGCCGGCGTCGCCTCACGCGTCGTCCGCACGTACGAGATGCCGGGCAGGTCGCACATCGCCGTGACGAGCTTCACCGTGGCGGTGCCGTCGGCGGGGTAGATCACGGTCGAGGAATGCAGCGCTCGGAACATCGAGAGGTCTTCGAGCGCCATCTGCGACGGTCCGTCCTCGCCGATCGACACGCCGGCGTGGGAACCGCAGAGCCGGAGGTTCGCGCGACTGATCGCGCCCATGCGGATCTGGTCGTAGGCCCGGGTGAGGAACGCACCGAAGGTCGCGGAGAACGCGGTCTTGCCCAAGGCCTGCAGGCCGGTCTGCGTGCCGATCACCGCCTGCTCGGAGATGTACATCTCCACGAACCGCTCGGGCGCCGCGGCCAGGAAGTCATCGGTGTGCGTCGAGTTGCCGACCTCGCCGTCGAGCACCACGAGGTCCGGGCGGTGGCCGGCGAGCCAGGCAAGTGTCTCGCCGAACGCCTTCCGGGTCGCGATCGGCTCGGTGTACGTGGGCGCGGGCTCCGCCCGGAGCTCCCCGAGCACGAGCGGCTTGATGTCGGGCGGCGAGAGCGAGGTGACGGTCAGCGATCGGATGCCGCCGAGCTCCTCGATCGCCTGCGCCGCCTGTTCCTGCGACATCGCCTTGCCGTGCCAGCCCTCGCGGTTCGCCACGAACGAGACGCCGTGTCCCTTCTCGGTGCGGGCGACGATCATCGTCGGACCGTCCGCGGCGACCGCTTCCGTGTAGGCCGCGTCGATCGCCTCGACGTCGTGCCCGTCGACCTCGATCGACCGCCATCCGTACGCTTGGGCGCGCCGAGCGAACAGGTCGCCGTTCCACCCGTGCATCGTCGGCCCGCGTTGGCCCAGCCGGTTCATGTCGAGGATCGCCACGAGGCCGTCGACTTCGTGGAACGCCGCGGCTTCCATGGCTTCCCACACGCTGCCCTCGGCGACCTCGGAGTCGCCCAGCAGCACGAACACGCGTCCACCGGTGCCGTCGAGCCGCATCGCGAGGGCCATGCCGAGCCCGACCGCCAGCCCCTGTCCGAGCGAGCCGGTCGCGACGTCGATCCACGGCAGCTCGGGGACGGGTGCGGGATGTCCCTGCAGCGGGGAGCCGAAGCGCCGCAGCGTGAGCAGTTCCTCATCGCTGATGGCGCCGATCGCCTTCAAGACCGAGTACAACGCCGGCGCCGCGTGTCCCTTGGACATCACGAAGCGATCGTTCGCGGGTGACCTCGGGTCCTCGACGTCGAGACGGAGGTGGCTCGCGTAGAGCACGGCGAGCAGGTGCGCACACGAGAGCGACGACGTGGGATGCCCGGATCCGGCCTCGGTGGTGCAGCGGATGCTGTCGACGCCGATCTGAGCGGCGAGGTCGTTCCACAGCTGGATACGGTCGTCCATCGGTCCCCCTCGTGGCTGGTCCGGGAAGCCTACCCGGGCGACCCCCTGTGAACACCCGCTCGGCTGGAACGGAACCGTTACCCTTACACATAGATGCGCACGACCTCGTTCCGGGATCTCGGCGTCTCCGACGTCGTGATCGACACGCTCGCCGCTCGTGGCATCGACGACCCGTTCCCGATCCAGGTGATGGTGATCGAGGACGCGACCGAAGGCCGCGACACGCTGGCGAAGTCGCAGACCGGGTCCGGGAAGACCCTCGGTTTCGCCATCCCCATCGTGGAGCAGCTGGATCCCGACGCGAGGAGCCGGCCCGAGGCGCTCGTGCTCGTGCCGACCAGGGAGCTCGCTACCCAGGTCCGTGACGAGTTCGTCGACATCGCGAAGGCGAAGGGTCTCACGGTCAAGGCCGTGTACGGCGGTACCCGCGTGAGCGAGCAGTCGAGGGGGGTCGGTCAGGTGCACATCCTGATCGCGACGCCGGGCCGGCTCGACGACCTCGCGCAGCGAAGGATGGTGCAGCTCGGCGGCGTGCGCATCTTCGTGCTCGACGAAGCCGATCGCATGCTCGACATGGGGTTCCAGCCTCAGGTCGACCGTATCGTCCGCCGATTGCCGAGGGACCGTCAGACGATGTTCTTCTCGGCCACACTGGACGGGGCGGTGGGCCGCATCGCCGGGGTGTACACGCGCGATCCCGTCCGGCATGAGATCGAGTCGGAGGGGAAGACGGTCGACGAGGCCGATCACCGGTTCGTGCCCGTCGAGTCGCAGGACAAGCTCGCGATGCTGATCGAGCTGGCTCACGAGGAAGAGCCCGACGGCCTCACTCTGGTCTTCGTGAACACGAAGCGCGCCGTCGACTCCCTCGCGCGACAGCTCCGGCGGGAGGGCGTGACCGCCGTGACGATGCACGGCGACATGACCCAGCAGGCGCGCGAGCGAGCGCTGCAACGGTTCGAAGACAAGCATGTGGGTGTGTTGATCGCGACCGACGTCGCCGCCCGGGGACTCGACCTCGACGACATCACGCTGGTCGTGAACTACGACCCTCCCCAGGACGACAAGGGCTACGTGCACCGCGTCGGCCGCACCGCCCGAGCCGGACGCACCGGCACCGGCGTCACGCTCGTCACGCCGCAGCAACTCGGCGATGTGAGCCGGATGGCAGCCCGGCTCGACCTGCACGCGGAGTTCGAGCTGGAGGGCATGAAGGTCTCGCCCCCGCGGACCGTCTTCAGCGGCAGCGCGCGGGGCCGTCGCTCCGGCCTGCGGGGACCGACGCGCCGGCGTCGCTAGCCCGCCGACACCGCGACGTCGCCGGCTCCCCCGCCGACGACGCGCATCGAGGCCCGGCGATACATGGCGAGGATGTCGTCGGCGGGGACCGGCCGGCAGAAGTAGTACCCCTGCCCGAGCTCGCAACCGCGGTCGGCGAGGAATCGCCACTCGCCCTCTGTCTCGATGCCCTCGGCGAGTGGTCTCATGCCGAGGTTGTCGGCGAGCGAGATCATCGCGCTCACCATGCTCCCGGCATCACTGTCGAGGTCGACTTCCCGAACGAACGACCGGTCGATCTTGAGGATGTCGACCGGCATGTGCTTCAGCCGGGCGAGCGAGGAGTATCCGGTGCCGAAGTCGTCGATCGCGAGGCGGAGCCCTCGGTCGTGCATCTGATCGAGGAGCTCGACGGTTCGATCCGGGTCGGTCATGGCCGTGGACTCGGTGATCTCGACGGTCACTCGCGACGGATCCATGCCGGCGATCACGAGCGGCGCCACCACCTTGTCCACGAGATCGGGCTGCCACAGCTGCCGGGGCGAGAGGTTGAAGCCGATCTCCAACAACAATCCCTCCGCGCGCCATTGCGCGTCTTGCCGGCAGATCTCCTCGACGACCCAGTCCCCGATGGTCTCGATCAGCCCCATCTCCTCGGCGAGGGGGATGAATTCTCCGGGCGGCACCAGCCCGCCGTTGGGGTCGGGCCATCGGATCAGGGCTTCGACGCCGAACATGTTGCCGGTCGTGAGCTCGATCAAGGGCTGGTAATGCAGCATCCACTGCTTCTGCTCGACGGCCTTGCGGAGCCGGGTCGACAACGACAACCGCGTCATCGCGTCACCGCTCTTTCTCGTGTGCACCACGAACCCGCCCGGTCCGATCGTCTTGGACTCGAACATCGCCGTTTCGGCGTTCTTGAGCAGGCTCGCGGCGTCGTCGGCATCGTCGGCATCGCCGGGGTCGCGCGGGTCGCCAGGGAACACCCCGATGCCCTGACTGGCCGTGATGTACAGCTCCATGCCGGCGACCTCGAACGGCGCTCGCATCGACTCCTGGATGCGCACCGATACCGCCTCGGCCGCGATCGATCCGCCGTCCTGCCCGCCTGGCACCGGGGGCGTGACGTCGAGGTCCGCGAGTAGCACCAGGAACTCGTCGCCGCCGGGGCGCGCCACGAGATCGGTATCACGGGTCGCCTCACGCAGGCGGTCGGCGAGCAGCCGGATCATCTCGTCCCCCGTCTCGTGTCCGAGGGAATCGTTCACGAGGCGGAAGTCGTCGAGGTCCACCCAGATGACGGCAACCCCGAGCCCGCTCCGCCTGGCTCGCGCGAGGGAGAGGTCGAGCAATTCGTCGAACATGACCCTGTTCGGCATGTCCGTCAGCTTGTCGTGATAGGCGAGATAGGCGATGTGCTGCTCGGCCGCCTTCCGTTCGGTGATGTCGAGCATCACGCCTTGGATCAGCGCCGGGCGACCATCGGGGTCGGGCAGCACGATCGCGGAGTCCCTGAACCACACCGTTCGCCCGTCCCGCGCGATCAGCCGGTATTCGTACACGAACGGTTCCCCGAGCTCCCGGCCCCTGAGGTACGTCTCGACCGCCGCATCCCGGTCGTCGGCGTGCAAGATCCGCGTCCACAGTCCCGGATCGTCGACGTACTCTTGCGGTGTGTATCCGAGCAGCGGCAGGATCTGCGGGCTCACGTACGTCGTCGTCATGTCCTCATCGGCGATGTCGACGTAGACGATCGCCGGGATCTGCTCCACGAGCGCGCCGTATCGCGTCTGCGCTTCGAACAGCTGCCCGCGCGTGGCCACGTCGTCGGTGGTGTCGAGCATCGACCCGAGCCAGTACATCGGCGTGCCGTGATGGTCCCGGACCAGGACGCGGTCTTCCTCGATCCAGACGATGCGTCCGTCGCGATGGATCGCGCGGTACTCGATCCGCATCGGCTCCCCGGTCTGCCATGAATGCCTGATGGCGGCCGTGACCCGGTCTCGGTCGGCGGGATGCACGTCGTCGATCCGGCCATTGCGCCGCGCGAGCCACTCGTCTCGGGACACGCCGAGAAGTCGCTCGATCGAGAGGCTCACGTCGACCATCGGATCGGACCGACCGATCCCGTCGACGTAGATGACCACCGGCAGACGCTCGATGATGCCGCGGTACCGGATCTCTAGGTCGTCCAGCTGAGATCGCAGGTCGGCGATGCCGGCGTCGAAAGACGTGAGGGCGGGGGGGGCGGCCGAGAACGAGCCCGGGTGGGCCGTCACCGCATCCGGGCTCGCTTGAGGGGTCTGATCGTCGAGGCTCACGTTGCCTGCCGTTGGTCGAAGCCGACCTCCCGTGTATCGGCGTCCCGTCCCGGCGCCTTGAACGCGGTGCCACAACGTTTTCGCACCCGTGGATGCGGGGCTGCCGGCCCCCGGCACACGGTACCCTGCGCCCGTGATCGGGACCATGCGAGCGCTCCGGAAGGTGACGCGGGGACCGGGCGCCGAGCTCGTGCGGATCGCGATCCCGACCCCGGGAGACGACGAGGTGCTCGTCCGTGTGCACGGCGCGTCGATCTGCGGCACCGACCTGCACATCCACGAGTGGAACGAGTGGGCCGACCGACGGATCGCTTCGGTGCCGATGACCTTCGGCCACGAGGTCGCCGGCACGGTCGAGGCGGTCGGGAACGAGGTGCACCATCTGCAGCCGGGCACCTTCGTCGCAGCTGAGACCCACATCGCCTGTGGCCACTGCTCGACGTGCCAGACCGGGCGCGCGCACATCTGCGAGAACCTCCGGATCCTCGGCGTGGACACCGAAGGGGCGTTCGCGGAGTACGTGGTCCTGCCCGCGCAGAACGCGTGGGTGGTGGGAGAGGGCATCGATCCCGACGCCGCGTCGATCATGGAACCCTTCGGCAACGCCGTGCATGCGGCGTTCGGTACGGGGGGCGGCGAAGACATCGCCACCAACACGGTCGCCGTGATCGGCTGTGGGCCGATCGGCATGTTTGCCGTCGGCGTGGCGCGCTCCCTCGGGGCCTGGAAGGTGGTCGCGATCGAGCCGAACGACTATCGGCGGGCGAAGGCCGCGGAGATGGGAGCCGATGTGCTGCTCGACCCGATGGATCTCGATCCGGTGAACGCGGTGCTCGAGCTCACGAAGGGCGCCGGCGCCGAGGTCGTGCTGGAGATGAGCGGGAACGACCGGGCGATCGATCAGGGCACGCGCATGCTCGCCAGGGGCGGCCGCATGTCGCTGCTCGGCCTGCCCGACGCGTCGGTGACGTTGGATCTGAACGACCAGGTGATCTTCAAGGAGGCACGGCTCCAGGGCATCACCGGTCGCGAGATGTTCCGGACGTGGCAGCAGACGACGACGCTGCTGTCGACTGGTCGCGTCGACGTGTCGCCCGTCATCACGCACCGGTTCCCGCTCGAGCGATTCGAGGAAGCGTTCGAGACGACGGCGTCGGGCCGCTCAGGCAAGGTGATCCTGTTCCTCGATGAGGGTTGAGGCGGCGCCGCCCGGCTGGGCGGTGGGCAGGCGGGTAGGGTTTCGAGCGACCGAACCTCGAGGAGGGGACCGCGATGGCGGGCACGCTCGACTACCTGAAGGAAGGGCTCGAGGCGCTCGGGCGAGACGGCCTGTTGTTGCACCCGCGAACCCTGGAAGGGCCCCAGGGGGCTCGGGCGCGCTTCGACGGACGCGACGTGATCAACCTGGCGTCGAACAACTACCTGGGGCTCGCGAGCCACCCGCGGATGAACCAAGCGGCGAGCGCCGCCGCGTTGGAGCTGGGGGCGGGATCGGGCGCCGTCCGCACGATCGCGGGCCAGATGACCCTGCATCGTGAGCTCGAGTCGCGGTTCGCCGCGTTCAAGCGCGCCCAGGCGGCCCTGATGTTCCAGTCGGGCTTCACCTCGAACGCGGGCACCGTGGCGGCGATCCTCACGCAGGAGGACGTGATCGTCTCGGATCGGCTCAACCACGCGTCGATCATCGACGGCGCGCGCCTGTCCCGGGCCGAGATCGCGGTCTTCGATCACCGCGACGCCGACCACGCCGACCGGCTGCTGGCGGAGACCGCGAGGCCCGACCGTCGCCAGCTGCTCGTCACCGACGGGGTGTTCTCCATGGACGGCGACATCGCGCCGCTCCCCGCCCTGGTGGAGGTGGCCGAGCAGCGTGAGGCGATCATGATGGTCGACGACGCCCATGCGAGCGGCGTGCTCGGCACCGGCGGCGCCGGCACGGTCGATCACTTCGGGCTGCACGGTCGGGTCGACATCCAGGTGGGCACGCTCTCCAAGGCGATCGGCGTGCTCGGTGGATTCATCGCCGGCCCCGCTCACCTGATCGAGTGGTTGCAGAACCGCGGACGTCCCTACCTCTTCTCCACGAGCGCACCGCCGGCGGTGGTGGCGGCCTGCATCACCGCGCTCGACGTGATCGTCGAGGAGCCCGACCGTCTCGATCGTCTGTGGTCCAACACCGAGCTGTTCAAGGCCGGCTTGCACGAGCTCGGGTTCGACACCGGCACGAGCGAGACGCCCATCACGCCGGTGATCACCCGCGACGAGGAACGCACCCAGATGTTCGCCTCGAGGCTCTTCGAAGAGGGCGTGTTCTGCCCGGCGATCGTGTTCCCCACCGTCGGCAAGGGCCAGGCGCGCGTGCGCACGATCGTCACCGCCGATCACACCGAGGACGACCTTAAGACGGCGTTGGGTGTGTTCGAACGGGTCGGAGCGGAGCTGGGACTTCGCTGAGTCGCCTCAGGAGGCGGTGAGGGCGCGGGCCTCGATGCCGGCCAGGAGCAGGTCGAGGCCGAACTCGAACTGCTCGTCAGGGTCGCACTCGGCCAGGTGCGGCAACGCTGCCACCAGGCACGGCAGCTGCTCGGCGGGCAGGAACGGGGCGAACCCCTCGTCGGGCAGCTTGGCGTGGACGGCGCTGAGGTCCACGGTCTTCCCGCCCCGCGCCGTGCCGGCCGAGAACATCGCGCCGACCTCCATCATCACGACACCCATGATGTAGCCGCCGATCACGTTGAAGACCAGGACGCCCTCTCGTTGGTCCATGCCGGCCCGCGTGATCACTCGGAGGGCGAACTCCATCGGCATCAGGGCCTCGAGCTCCGTCATCGGACGCTGTCGTTCCGCCCAGAGCGCGATCACGTTGGGATGATCGCGCAGCACCCGGCGCCATTCACGAGCGCCGTCGCGCGCGACCTCGATCCAGGGCCGATCCTCGTCGGGGTAGCGGAAGTCGCACATCACCATCGCGCAGACGCCGTCGAGCAGGTCTTCCTTGTCGCGGACGTGGTGGTAGAGCGACATCGCCTCGACGCCCACCTCCCTGGCGACCCGTCGCATCGAGACCGCATCGAGCCCTTCCGCGTCCATGATGTGTAGGGCGGCCTCCACGATGCGCTCGCGGGTGAGGCGCGCTTTCATCGGTGCCTGGATGCCGGCTGCGGGCTCGGGCTTTCGGGTTCTTGCGGGCATCAGCATCGTTCTCCGAACGTTCGCCTGGATCGGGGTTGACAGGCTTACGGTGTATGCCTATGCTCCCGTACGCCGTAAGGATACACCGTACGTCAAGCGTCGGTCGGAACCGGCGGAGGGAAGGGGGGAACGCGGGATGCGCATCAATCCCGAATCGCTCGCGAAAGCGAGTAGCCATCACCCATGGAGGACCGTCGGCATCTGGGTCGTGCTCTTGATCGCCGGGGTGGCCTCGGCCGCCACGCTGCTGGGGTCGGCGCTGACCACCGACATCGACTTCACGAACTCGCCGGAGGCGAAGCGAGCCCAACAGATCCTCGAAGATCGGAACCTCGCGGAGGACGTGATCACCGAGACGTTCGTCGTCGCCGGCGAGCCGGGTGCGATCGAGGATCCTGCGTTCGCCGATCGGGTGAACGGGTTCATCACGGAGCTCACCGATCTCGGACCCGACGTGTTCTCCACGCTTCCCGAGGCGTTCCCGTTGACCGAGGAGCAAGCTGCCGATCCACGGATCGCCGCGCTCGGTCCGATCCCGTCCGAGGACGGGTCCGCCGTGCTCTTCACGGGTGTCTACGCCGGTGACATCGACGAGGCCACTCCGCACTTCGAGGACGTGGAAGCAGCCCGTGAAGCCGCTTCCGGAGATGGCGTCGAGGCGTACATGCTCGGCGCGGTGAGCTCGTCCGAGGACTTCCGGGTGATCTCCGAGGAGGACCTGGCCTTCGGCGAGGGCATCGGCGTCACGGCAGCGATCATCGTGCTGCTGATCGTGTTCGGGGCGATCGTCGCGGGGCTCCTCCCGCTGTTGAAGACGGTCCTGTTCACGCTTCCCATCACGCTCGGCATCGTCGGCGTCTTGGGAACCTTGTGGGACTTCAGCTTCTTCACCCCGAACCTCATCTCGATGATGGGCATCGCCGTCGGGGTCGACTACGCCTTGTTCATCGTGTCCCGCTACCGCGAAGAGCGGCACAATGGGCGTGAGAAGCAGGATGCGATCCGGGCTTCGGGTGCCACGGCTTCGCGCGCTGTGTTCTTCAGCGGCATGACCGTGGTGCTGGCGCTCGCGGGCATGCTGCTCGTCCCGACCACGATCTTCCGGAGCCTCGCGGGTGGCGCCATCATCGTCGTCCTGGTGTCGGTGGCGTCGTCGATGACGCTCCTGCCGGCGGTGCTCTCGCTGCTCGGCGATCGGGTGAACTGGCCGTTCCTGTCCCGCATCCCCACGCTGCTGGCCTTCATCTCCATGCTGCTGGGTGGCGCCGTCGTGGGCGGTGGGCTGGCCGCCGCGGGAGCATCCGCCGTGGCTCCCATCGGCGGTCTCGTGGGGTTCATCGGCGTGGGCATCATCGTCAACCGCATGGTGAAGCGAGGATTGTTCGCGCGATGGTCCCGGCCCGAGGGCTCCAGCCTGAGCAGGGAAGGTGGGTTCTGGGACCGCGTGACCCGCGTGGTGATGGGCCGACCGGTGGCGTGGCTCGCGATGGGTGGCGCGTTCATGCTGGCGCTGTCGCTGCCCTACTGGTTCCAGGCTCATCCCGATGGCGAGGGCAGGGGTATCAAGACCGGGTTCGCGGGGATCAGCACGCTTCCCGACGGCATCCAGACGAAGGAGGCGTTCGACGTCATCGTCGAGCGGTTCCCCGAGGCGGGTGCCCAGGCGTCGGTCGAGATCGTGATCGAGGCGGACGGCGTCGGAACGGCCGGCGCGGAGCCCGGCGCCCCGGGTGAGCTGTCGGGTGAGTACGCGACGGCCGTGCAGGGGCTCGAGTCGGCGATCGCCGACGATCCCACCCTCGGCGCGCCCCTGCCGCCGCAGGTCAGCCAGGACGGTTCGGTCGCCCTGATCGAGATCCCACTCGCGGGGGCAGCCACCGACGCCCAGGGCGAGGCGGCGGTTGCGACGATCTCGAACCTGCGCGAGACGTACGTGCCCGAGGCGTTCGCGGGCACCTCGGCCACCGTGTTGGTGGGTGGGGACACGGCCTTCGTGAAGGACTTCTTCGACATCTCCGACACGTCCACGCCGTTGATCATCCTGCTGGTGCTGGGATTGTCCTTCCTGCTGCTCACGGTCGTGTTCCGTTCGATCGTGGTGCCGATCAAGGCGATCATCATGAACCTGTTGTCGGTGGGCGCCGCGTACGGGCTCATCGTGCTCGTGTTCCAGAAGGGCGGGCCAGCGTTCGGCGAGTCGATCGCGAGCTTCCTCGGGTTCCAGCAGGTCGATGCGATCGAGGCGTGGCTACCGCTGTTCCTGTTCTCGATCCTCTTCGGCCTGTCGATGGACTACCACGTGTTCCTGCTCACCAGGATCCGGGAGCAGTACGACAAGACCGGCGACAACGCCCAGGCGGTCGCGTACGGGCTGCGCACGACGGGCGGCATCATCACCGGAGCCGCCGTCATCATGGTGGCGGTGTTCGCCGGCTTCGCCGCAGGGCGGCTGACGTCGCTGGAGCAGATGGGGTTCGGCCTCGCGGTCGCCGTCTTCCTAGACGCGACGGTCGTACGTTCGATCCTCGTGCCGTCGACGATGCGGCTGCTCGGTGACCGCAACTGGTACCTGCCGAAGTGGCTGCAGTGGTTGCCCAAGATCGACGTGGAGGGACACGGCGTGGCCGACGAGACCATGGTCGTGCCGGACACGCCGGCCGAGCTGGTGGAGGCCGACTCGAGGGAATAGGTTCCGAAACGAGGGACGATCGAGGAGGGGGCGTTCGCGCCCCCTCCTTCATCTGCGGTGCATGTGCGGGCGAGCGACCGGGCCCCGAGATCATCGGGCGCCGAGTCGCTCCGTGACGGCGTCACTGCGGAGCTCACGCAGGGCATCTCGTGCGATCCACCGTGCGCTGCGGCTGTCGAGCTGGAGCAGGCCCTCCGCCTCGGCCATCGCGGCATCTCGGAGCGCGAGGTTCCGCTTCCCGATCTGGCGCAGCGACCAGTTGACCGCCTTCTTCACCGCGTTGCGTTCGTCGGTTGCGGCGCGCCGTATCCTCGGTAGCCAGGCGAGGAAGTAGCGATCGTCGCACTCCTCGTCATGCGCGGCCTGAGCCGCGACGATGCTGAACGCCGCTCGCTTCACATACTCCGCATCGCGACGCGCCCATCTCCGGGCCGCAGGCGCAGAGAGCCGAGTGGAGGCGAAGAGGTTGTTGCAGACCTGATCGCAGAGATCCCAGGAGTCGAAGTCGCTCGCCCACGTCTCCATCTGCGTGGGGGTGACGAACGCGGGATCCTCGACCATCGACGCGAGGATGCGCGCCTCGTGGATGCCGGTGTCCCACAGGTCGACTGCCAGCTCGTGCTCTCGTCGATGCGCGCGGGCGATGCGTCGACAATCCGGGATCGAGACACCGAGCGCCCGGTCGATGGTGATGCCGACCCTGGCCATACCGGGCCTGCGGGTGGGGTCGGCCGCCGCTCGCAGCTCGGCGAGGACGGCCCGCGTGGCCGCCTTCACCGAGCGGCGTCCTGGGGGGCATGCCCAGCAGTCGGGGCGCGTGACGGATCGACGTCGCACGAATGTCGTCCGAGCATGCTGCCGAGCATCGATCGCCGCCGCGCGATGGCCGCATAGACGCGTTCGGTCATGCGGGGCATCGACTCCGCCAGCACGGCAACCGGCGCGCCTCGGGGCAGTCGTCGCATCAGGGGAGATACGGCCGCACCCGCGGACCGGATCGAGCCGTCGGGCTCGACCAGGTGCCACGAGGTGGCTCGTCGTTCGCGCGGCAGGTCGTGCAGGAGCCGGTCCGCCTCGCGATGCTGCAGGGGCACGAACCGCATCTCGCGCTGACGGTCCCAGGTGCGGAGCCGTTCCGCCGTCCATCGGCAGAAGGCGCAGTCCTCGTCGTAGAGCACGGTTGCCCGGTCCATGCGGCCAGGCTACCGGCGACGGTATGGATCGATCGTGACGAGGTCGAGACCCATCTTGCGGATGCCGCGCACGATCTTCGGCAGCGCCTCGATCGTGTCCGCCGCGTCGCCCCCTCCGTCGTGCAGGAGGACGATCGAGCCGGGCCGGACGCGACGCAGCACATCCTTCGTGATCTGCTTCGGCGTGCGCGAGGCGTCCCAGTCCCGCGGATCGACGCTCCACAGCACCACCCGTTCCTGCTGCCGCCAAGCCTCCAGCAGCACGGCCTCGTCGATGCTGCCTCCTGGTGGCCGGAACAGCGTCGGGTCCGCGCCGGCACCCCGGAGCGCTTCCGCGGTCCGCGCGATCTCGGTCGCGACGCGTCGGTCCGAGAGCTCGGCGAGCGGTGGTTCGACCGGGTGGGTGAGGGAATGGTTCGCGACCTCGTGCCCGGCGAGCAGCACCTTCCGCACGAGGTCAGGATGCTCGGCCGCGAGCGATCCGACCATGAAGAACGTCGCCTGGACCCGCGCACGGCGCAGGCCGCGCAGGATCCCCTCGGTGTCGCCTGGCCACGGGCCGTCGTCGAACGTGAGCGCGACGGCGTTCGGGATCCGAGGCTGCCCGGCCGCCGTCGTCCGCACGTCCATCACCTGACCCGACCTCGTGCCCACGGTCGCGATCTCCCGGACGCGGCGGTAGGTGACGAGCGTGCGTTGCACGAAGGCGTTCGCTCGACCCGGGAGCCTGGTCGTCACGCGCATCGTGCGCTCGGTGCGGTCCTCGCCGTCGACGAGCACGATCCGATCGCCGGACGCCAGGAGATGCATGGGGTTGGGCTCGAGGCCGTTCAGCTCGACATGGCCCTCGGAGATGTGGCGCTCGAGCACGTCGCCGGTGACGGAGAGCAGACGACCGTCGCGCGCGTGCAAGCCGTCTCGTTCGGCCAGGGCCCCGTACGTCGTGCCCTGAGGGATGGAGCTGGCCCGGTGATCGATGCGGATGCGCACGGGAGGCGGCGGTACCGGTGTGGCGGCGACCGTCGTCGTGCACGAGGAAGTCGCGAGGGCGAGCATCCCGCCGACCACGAGCGTGGTGGGCAGGTCTCGGAGGGAGCGTCGGTTCCAGATCACGGTTCGCCGCATCGTGACACGACGGCCTGGGAGCATGGGGGCATGTCCGAGTCGACCCCTTCGAGGGCCGCTGGGTTCCCGGCGGGCGACGGGCATGAGCCCCGGCCGAGTGGTACGGCGCTTGCCGTGGCAGACATGCTGGCCCTCCTCGCCTTCGTCGGCATCGGCCTGCGATCGCACGACATCGGGGCCGTCGCCGAGGTGGCGGCGAGGAACGCGCTGCCGCTTGCGGTGATGTGGACGGCGGTGGGCGCGGCCGTCGGCACCTACCGACGACGCGATCTGGCCTCGCTCCTGGTCACGTGGGTGATCGCGATCCCTCTCGCGTTGATGGCGCGCACCTGGTGGGTCGGGTCTCCGCAGGGTGCGGGGATCGGGGTGTTCGTGGCGGTCGGTCTCTCGTCCACGCTGCTGCTCCTGCTGTTCGGACGCGGCGTGGTCGCGCTGCTCACCCGGACCCGACCGATCTGGCGCCGCCGTCCGTGGCAGCTCGCGGCTGATCAGTAGCGGTCGTCGCGCTGAGGTGGCAGACGCCCGGGATCGCGCTCGGCCTCGTTCACGCGGTAGCGCGCGACGCGTTGGTCGGTGATCCGGCGGTCGTACTCGGTCTGGAATGCGCGCGCCTTCCGCTTGAAGCCCCACCACGCGACGGCGCCGAGCACGATCACCGTGAGCACGGCCGTGATCACGAGGAAGGCGACCGCCTTCAGCACGGCCCCCAGCACGCCCAACGCGGCGGCCAGGAGCAACAGGATCAACACCACTACGAACATCGTCACGTCTAGCCTACGGCGGTTCCGACGAACCGTTCGATGCGCCCTGCGAGCGACTCCGGATGTTGCAGGGGCAGGTCGTGGATCCCGCGCATCCACTCGATCGCGACCGGGCGGCCCCGGGTCAGATCCCGGATGCGAGCGACGTCCCGCTGCATCCGCTGGTGACGCTCCCGGTCGGCGGGGTCGCGCGCGATGATCGCGAGGGTCGGCACCGTCACGCGAGCCCAGAGCTCGTTCGGATCCTGTTCCCAGATCGCGCGCAGGATGCGGAAATGGTTCGACCTCGCGAGGCGGGGCGCGATCGTGCCGTCCGGGCGGACGCGCATCATCGACAGCACCTGGCCCTCCAGGTCCGGGGTGATCTCGACGGCGTCGGCCAAGAGCGTTCGCATCACGGCGCGGAACTCCTCGAGGGGCATGCCCGTGAGGTGTGGGGGAGCGAGGATCTCCTTGGCCGTCGGCCAGTCGAGGTGGTCGCGCATGCGGTGCACACCGCCGTCGATCAAGACGGCGCCCGCGATCGACCGCCGATGCCGAGCGACGAGCTCGAGCGTCACCATCGCGCCCCACGAGTGCCCGACGACGGTCGGTCGACGCAGTTGGGTGCCGCGCGCGACGGCGAGCGCATCGGCCACGACGTGGTCGAATCCGTATCCACGGCTCGGCTTCGCGCTCGAGCCGTGGCCACGGGCGTCGAACGTCACGACGCGTAGCCTGCGCGTCAGGCGGGGCAACATCAGGTCCCAGATGTGCTGGGACGACGCGAGCCCGTGGTGCATCAGGAGACCCGGCGCCCCTGGGAGGAGGGGGTCGAAGACGCGAGCCGCGAGCTTCACGCCGCCCTCCCCGGCCACCACGCGAGCGTCCTCGTTCATACTGCGCAGCATGGCAGACGGGTTCCGCTCGCCGCTGGCGGTCGACGCGAACGCTGGAACGGTCGCGATCGTCACGGGAGGAGGCACGGGCATCGGGCGCGCCACCGCGCTGGAGCTCGCCCGAACGGGGGCCGACCTGGCGATCTGTGGCCGCCGTCCGGAGCCGATCGACGAGGTCCGCGCGATGCTCGAGTCCGACGCGAGGGAGGTCCTCGCGGCCTCGTGCGACGTGCGCGAGCCGGACGACGTGTCGGCGTTCCTCGACGAGGTGGGTGCGAGGTTCGGTCGCGTTGACGTGCTCGTGAACAACGCGGGCGGACAGTTCGCCGCGCCGGCCGAGGACATCTCGTTGAAGGGGCTGCGGGCCGTGCACCGGCTGAACGTCGACGCCGTGTGGGACGTCACGCGAGAGGTGGCGCGTCGCTGGATGATCCCCAACCGCCGAGGGGTGATCTTCTTCCTCGGCTTCAGCCCGCGCCGCGGCATCCCGATGATGTCGCATTCGTCCATGGCCCGCTCGGCGCTCGAGACGATGGCCGCGTCGCTGTCGAACGAGTGGTCGCGCTACGGCATCCGCGCCGTGTGCATCGCCGCGGGGCTGATCGAAACGGAGGGGCTCCGGCAGTACGGCGGGCCGGAGGTCCTGGCGGAGTACGCGACACAGGTCCCCATGCGGCGCGCCGGTCTCCCCGAGGAGGTCGCGGCCACCATCGCGTTCCTGGCCTCGTCCGGCGGTGGCTACGTGACCGGTTCGACCGTGCTTGTCGACGGCGGCGCCGATGCCTGGGGCCAGGGCGCCCCACCGCCCGAGCTGGAGCCGCCCAGCTGAGCTCCTTGCCCTCTGCCCGCATCCTCAAGCAGGATGGGGCCATGCCCTTACGACGCGGCGCCCCGATGCCGATCGATCGTCGAGCGTTCCTCCGTAGGCTCGCCGCGGCCGGGGTCGCGGTGCCGTCCGCGGCCGCGGTGCTCGCCGCCTGTGAGCGGGGGGCGGCTCCAGCGTCGCACGAAGCGCCGATCGTCTCGAGCCCGATTGGGCCCACGTTCGAGGCCGGCAAGCCGGCCGAGAGGACGGCGACGCTCAAGGTCTATGAATGGCGTGACTACCTGTCGAAGGGCACGATCCGGTCGTTCGAGCAACTGTTCCCGGACGGCGACGTGCGCGTCCAGGTCGAGAGCTTCACGCACATGGACGAGGCCGTCGCCCGCCTGCAGGATCTCGCGACCGACTTCGACGTCTTCTTCCCCACGATCGACGCCCTGCCCGGGCTGGTCGATGCGGGGCTCCTGCGCCCGCTCGACCACGGGGAGCTTCCGAACGTGCGGAACCTCTGGCCCTGGTTCCGTGAGGGTGTCGGTCCCTTCTACGACCCCGGTCAGCGGTTCTCCCTTCCGTACACCGTGTACGTGAGCGGCGTGGCCTGGCGCTCCGACTTGGTCGACGCCGCCGATGCCCCCGGCGAGGCGCCGGATCCCTACGGATTGTTCTGGAACCCGGACTACCGTGGGCGCGTGGGCATGTACGACGGGTTCCTCGAGGCCATGTCGCTCGCGTTGCTGCGCGACGGGGTCACCGACGTGCGAGCGGCCGACGATGACCAACTGGCGGCCGCCGCGCAGTCGTTGTCCGACGCGGTCGCGATCACGGATGTCCGGTTCACCAACGACGGGGTCGAGGAAGGACTATCCGAGGGAGCGTTCTCGGTGCACCAGGCGTGGTCGGGGGACGTGCTCTCGGCGCCCAGCTACGCCGCGGCCGAGGGCGACTTCGATCTCGCCGAACGCCTGCGGTTCTGGTCTCCGGCCGGGCCCGAGAAGATCGTCGGCTGTGACCTGATGGCCGTCTGCCAGCGCGGAGCTCACCCCGATCTGGCGCACGCGTTCCTCAACCACCTGCTCGACACTCGGGTCGGGGTCGAGAACTTCTGTTGGAACGGGTATCAACCGCCGCTCGAAGGCGTCACGCGCGAAGCCTTCGCCGCGCCCGACTCGCCCTGGCACATGGAGGTGCCGCCGAACCTGCTCGATACGCTGCTCGACGACCGAGCGTTCTCCGACGCCCAGATGCTGGTGGGGTTCGGTCCCAGCGAGCGCGCCCGCTGGCTCGACTACTGGAAGCGGGTCGCTCCCGGCACCTGATTGGGCGAGCCCACCCGGTCTGGCAGCCAGCCGAGGTCGGCGTCGTAGGCTTCGAAGACCGCCCGGACCTCACCCGACGTGGCGTCGACCACCTGCACCAGCATGTTCTGCGGCGTGCATCCGTCGTCGTCTCCGCTGCGTGCCGGCGAGACGAAGTCGCCCTTGTCGGTGAAGTAGCAGAGGTCGTTCGTGAAGAAGACCCACGACGGTCCCCAGTCGACGCCCTCTGATCGGTTCTGGACCTCGGCGAGCGTCACCGAGACCTCGGCGCCGCGCCCGGCTCCCGGCAGCTCGCGCCACGCCTTCACCGGATCGACGCGGGTGTCGAACCCGTCGATGGGTACTAGGTCGTAGCCGAAGGTCCCCGGGATCTCCTGGCGTACTTCCTGATGCAACGGGGCGTAGACGTCGGGCTCGCCTCCGCCGCACGATGCCGCCAGCGTCACCAGGACCAGGCCGACGGCCGCGAGGAATCCGGTGGCGCACATGTGTCGAGCCTACCCCGCCCCCCGATGCCCGGAGTAGTACGTTCTGGACCCCACGCGACCGTCTCTCCGGGAGGGATCCTGATGGCAGATGCCTTGCAGAACTTCGTCGACGGGAAGTGGATCGACGCGCTCGAGGGGCGGGCGTTCGACGTCTTCGACCCTTCGACCGGTGCGGTGATCGCCACCGCGCCAGACTCGCAGCCGGCCGACGTCGACCGCGCCGTCGAGGCGGCACGCCGCACGTTCGACGACGGCGCATGGTGGCCAGGTACGCCGGCGCGTGAGCGCGGGCGCATCCTGCTGCGAGCGGCCGACATCGTGCGCCGTGAGCGCGACCGGCTCGCGACGATGGAGTCGCGCGACGTGGGCAAGCCGGTCTCGGAGGCGGGCGACGACATCGACGAGGTCGCGTTCATGTTCGAGTACTACGGAGGCTGGGCCACCAAGATCGCGGGGGAGAGCCAGCATCTCGACGCCGACGCCATGTTCATGGTCTGGAAGGAACCGGTCGGCGTGGCGGCGGGCATCACGCCCTGGAACTATCCGATGATGATGGCGGTGCAGAAGGTCGCGCCGGCGATCGCCGCGGGGTGCACCTTCATCCTCAAGCCGCCGGAGCAGACGCCGCTCACGTGTCTCGAGATCCCGAAGATCCTCGAGGAAGCCGGCCTTCCGGCGGGTGTCCTGCACGTGCTGACGGGGTTCGGCGAGACCGCCGGAGCTCCGCTCACGACGCACCCCGGCGTCGACAAGGTGGGCTTCACGGGCTCCCGGGAGGTCGGCAAGATCATCATGCGGAGCGGGGCCGACACGCTCAAACGCGTGACCCTCGAGCTCGGCGGCAAGTCGCCGAACATCGTGTTCGCCGACGCCGATCTCCCCAGCGCGATCCAGGGGTCGGCCAACGGCGTGTTCTGGAACCAGGGTGAGATCTGTTCGGCAGGCACGAGGGTCTTCGTCGACCGGGGCATCTACGACGACGCCGTGAACGAGCTCGCCGGCCTCGCGACCTCTGTGAAGGTCGGTGACCCCCGGGACGAAGCCACGACGATGGGCCCGCTGATCTCCAAGGAGCAGCAGGAGCGGGTGCAGACCTACCTCGAGGTGGGCGCTTCCGAGGCGCGGCTGGCCGCCCAAGGAACGACGCCGGACGATCCGAAGCTGGCGAACGGATACTTCGTCCCTCCTACGGTCTTCGCCGACGTCGACAACTCGGCGCGCATCGCCCGCGAGGAGATCTTCGGCCCGGTGATGTCGGTGATCCCGTTCCAGAGCGTGGACGACGTGGTCGCGATGGCCAACGACAACGACTACGGACTCGCCGCCGCGATCTGGACGACCGACATCACGAAGGCGATGCGGACCGCCCAAGCGATCCGGGCCGGCATCGTGTGGATCAACGACACACAACCGGCACCCACCGAGATGCCATGGGGCGGCTACAAGCAGTCGGGCGTGGGCCGGGAGCTCGGCAAGCATGGGCTCGACGACTTCCTCGAGGAGAAGGCCGTCTACGTCAACCTCGCCGACTGACCGCCCGGTGGGCGGTGGCGGGTTCCACCTCGCGCAGGTGAACGTCGCGCGGATGCGCGAGCCGCTCGACCACGCCTCGATGCGAGGGTTCGTCGACGGGCTCGGGCCGATCAACGCCCTCGCCGACGGGAGCCCGGGGTTCGTCTGGCGGCTGCAGACCGACGAGGGAGACGCGACCGCCCTGCGCGTGTTCGACGACGACATGATGATCGTGAACATGTCCGTGTGGATGTCGGTCGACGCGTTGCGGTCGTTCGTGTTCCGGACCCACCATGCCGACTACCTACGCCGCCGATCGGTGTGGTTCGCGAGGCTCGCGGAGGCGCCGACCGCGCTGTGGTGGATCCCGGTGGGGGCGACGCCCACGGTGGAGGACGCCAAGGGCAGGCTCGAGCGCCTGCGGGAACGGGGCCCCACGACCGAGGTGTTCACGCTGCGCGAGCCGTTCCCGCCCCCGGGGTCAGACGCGTGATCGGGGAGCCAGCAACCCCGCGACGATGATGCCGAGGGTCGCGACCACCACCACGGCCATCGCCGCGCGCAGGTCGAGCTCCTCGCGCAGGTACAGGCCCGACCAGGTGTCCATCGAGCCCTCGACGAGGAAGGCGAAGAGCACCGCGAGCGCGGGGATTCACAGCGCCGGCGTGCGGAACAGGGCCGCGATCGAGAACGCCGCCGGCGGGCCCCCGCGATCGCGAGCCCCCACCGGAAGTCGAGGTCCCCGGCGAGCAGGGGGCCCGCGATCGCGGCGTCGGTCACGCCGCCGAGCGCGTAGGACGCGTGGAGCCACTGGGTGACGGTGAGCGGCAGCCGCTGCAGGCGCGGCGCGACGAGCAGCATCACGACCACGGCCGTAAGCGAGTGCATCGTGCACAGCCCCCAGCCGGCTCTCCGTCAGGTCGTGGGACCGCTGGAAGTCGAAGACGAGATCACCCAGACGCCCCAGAACTGGCCGAACGCCAGGTAGCCGGCGAGCAGAGGCCACATCGCCCGCCTGGCGACGTCGGGATCGAGCGTGGTGTTCTCGGGACGTGCGGCCGATCGCGTGGCGGGCGGCGGGGCGAGCTCGTCCATCGAGGCATGATGCTACGGGGGTTGAACGACCGTTCGAAGATTGGCCTCGCGCGGTTCGACTGGTCTACACTCCGCGACCATGGCAGGCGGAGAGGTCCAGCTCGTCGA
>JBEVGU010000086.1:0-17244 GCA_040511595.1 Actinomycetota bacterium
GTCGTCCTGATCAGCCTGCTGTCCCCCGACATGGTCTCCGGCTCCGAACAGGAGCACCTGAAGGTCGCGGCGTTCGGGACGTGGTTCTGGGGCGCGGTGGGCACGCTCGTGTTCCTGTGGGCCATGGGTCGGCTGCGCGGTGATGCCATGTGGCGCCCCACGTGGGTCGGACTGTCGATCGTGACGCTCGGAATCTGGGCGCTCGCGACGGTTCTTGCCATCGTGCTGCCGGTCGTGGAAACGGGCTCCGACCCGACTCAGCTACCTCTGGGCGCGTTCATTGCGCCGGTGGCCGCCGCGATGCTCACAGCGATCGCCGGTGCCGTCACGAGCGTGTTTCGCCGTGGTCACCCTCGCTGATCGGGGTCGCCGGAACTGAGTGAGCTCGTCCATGAGAAAGTACGCCCCAGTGCGCGAGAGTTCGGAAACGTTCCTCGAAGGGGACAAGCCCGGTGACGTCGGTGGTCACCCCCGCGAAAATGGCCGACGTGGAAGAGATCGAGGTCGTCATCGCCCATCACGAGCGCGCGACCCTGCGCGTCGGCGACGTATTCCTGAAGATCGACACCGATCAGGCGCGCACCGACGTCCGAGGTCGAGGCGATGGCCATGGCGCCGAACCCGATTCCGGAGGTCCTGTCGCGGAAGCCGCCCGTGCTCGCGCTCGCTGCCTCCCAGGGACGGCACTCGGCCGCCTCGGCGAGCCATCGACCGCGTCGGCGGCGGCGTCGGCCGCTGCCGGTGCCGCCGCACGGATGCTGCACGACGCGCCACTGCCGCCATGGCCGGTGAAAGCCTCGACGAGATCGCATCGCACGTCGACAGCGAATGCGAGTGGCTCGTCACGAACGGCGTCCTTCCGACCGACATGGTCACGCGCAACCGCCGGATTGCCGAGGCCGCGCTCCGACCGTGGACACCGTGTTCACGCACGGCGACCTGCAGATCACCCACGTGTTCGTCGACGGTGACGACATCACCGGAGTAGTCGACTGGTCCGAGGCGGCCCGGGGCGATGCCCTGTACGACCTCACCAGCTTGACGCGCGGACACGAGGAGCAACTGGCCGACGTTGTCGCCGGCTACGGCACCCACGGCGACCTCGACGTGGTCTTCGCGTGGTGGTCGCTGCGAAGCCTGCTGGCGGCCCGCTGGCTGATCGAGCACGGCTTCGACCCGTCCTCGCCAGGCTGCGAGTTCGACGTGCTGAGATCCCGGCTATGAGGCTGCACGAGCCCAACGGCCCCGGTACCCATGATGGGCCGGAGTCGTTTCAAGTGCCCAACGGACAACTGGTGACGCGGCGGCGCTTATGAACGCCGCCTTGCGGGCGCGCCCTGCGCCGTCATGCCCGCCTTCGAGTTCCTGAGGCCGAAGATCGCCGCGACCAGACCGATGGCAGCGAACAAGCACGCAGCTCGAAGGACGAGCCCCACGTGTGCCCGATTGTTCGGGAATGTTCCTCGACTACTTGGGGGCGTCCTTCACGAAGGACGGTTCCCATCCTTCGTCCTGGACCAACGTTTCGTAGCGCGCTTCGATCTCGTCCTTCTTGGACATCGCGCTTCGCTCGTCGGTCGCGCCCTCGATGTAGGCGAGGACCTGAGCGAGGGAGGACCTGAGGCTCCGGACGAGCGGTACATGGTCCGCCTGCTCGGGGATCGAAGGCATCCTTTTCAACGCCCACGTGTAATACCGGATTCCGTTGTCGCAATGTGCCCGGATCCGGTCGATAGCCTCACTGGCCTCGTCCACACCCAGAACCTACCCCCACAGTCGGCCGAGGGTGGTCGGGAAAGATCCGCGATCCGTTCACCCAACACCCGAACGACCGCAACGGTTCCGTGATGAACAGAGGCCGCCGGGTCGGGGAGCACGGCCTTGAACAGCCTGCGAGCGCGACTGGCGGCTTGCAGAAACTCAGCACGTACATCCCGGACGGAGCCTCGCCCAGACGGTTGATGCGTGGCGCCCTCTATCCTTCCTCGATGCCCGCCGCTTCCCACCCCTCGACCGCCAAGGTCTGGACGGTCCTCGGGGCCCTGTACTTCGTGTGGGGAACGACCTACCTCGGCATCGAGAAGGTCAACGAAACCGTGCCGACCCTGCTCGGCGCCTCGGCGCGGTTCCTGTTCGCGGGCGCCGTGCTCTTCGCCTGGACCTCGGTGCGCACTGGCGAGCGCACGACCGCCCGGCACTGGAGGGCGGCCGGCATCGTGGGCATCTTCCTGCTGCTCGGTGGGAACGCGCTCGTGGCGGTGTCGGAGAACATGGGCACGCCCACGAGCATCGTGTCCCTGATCATCGCGTTGATTCCGCTGTGGCTCGCGTTCTTGGACCGCGTCGTGTTCCGCGCTGCGCCGCTGGGCTGGAAGGTGGTCGTCGGCCTGGTGGGCGGGTTCAGCGGCGCGGCGCTCCTCGTGAGCGGCAGCGCGGGAGCCGGCGTGCCCGTCGGCGGCATGCTCGTCGCGGTCGCGGCGACGCTCTGCTGGACAGTCGGTTCCCTCTACGCGCGGAGCGCGGCCCTGCCGAAGGCGCCACTGCTCGGCAGCGGCATGCAGCAGCTCGTGGGGGGCGGGGTCATCCTGCTCGTCGCGCTCGCGATCGGCGAGGGCGCCGACCTCGACGTGAGCGCGATCTCGACGTCGTCGTGGCTCGGCCTCGTGTGGCTGATCGTCGCCGGGTCGTTCGTTGGCTTCAGCGCCTACCTGTGGCTACTGCGAAACGTCCGCACATCGCTCGTCTCGACCTACGCGTACGTGAACCCGATCGTGGCCGTGACCCTGGGCGTGATCGTGCTCGACGAGGCCCTGACCGGCCGGCTGTTCGTGAGCGGCGCGATCGTGCTGGCCTCGGTCGCATTGATCGTGTCGTCGGGCGGCGCGGCCCAGCGGTCCGAGGACGCGGGAGACCCGGCCGCGGGCGTCGCGCGGGAGATGGCCGAAGGTTCAGACGCCGGAGAGCAGCGGCGGGCGAAGGTCGAGCGCGAGGTCTGATTCCAACGCGGCCGCGGCGCGGAACAGCGTCGGCTCGTCGAGTGCCTTCGCGGTGAGCTGCAGCCCGATCGGCAACCCCTTCGCGTCGAGCCCGCACGGCACGCTGATCGCCGGCACCCCGCCCAGGTTCGCCGGGATCGTGAAGATGTCGTTCAGGTACATCGCCATCGGGTCGTCGACCTTGGCGCCGATCGGGAACGCCGTCGTCGGCGACGTCGGCGAGACCAGAAGGTCGAACCGCTCGAACGCGGCCGCGTAGTCCCGCAGGATCAACGTCCGGACCTTCTGGGCCTGGCCGTAGTACGCCTCGTAGTAGCCGGCTGACAGGGCGTAGGTGCCGAGCATGATGCGCCGCTTCACCTCCGGCCCGAATCCCGCGCCCCGGGTGCGGAACATCATCTCGATCGAGTCGCCGTCGTCGACGCGCAGCCCGTAGCGCACGCCGTCGTAGCGGGCCAGGTTCGAGGAAGCCTCGCTCGGCGCGATCAGGTAGTAGGCGCTGAGCGCGTACTCCGCATGCGGCAGCGACGCCTCTCCGACGTCCACGCCGAGTGCGGCGAGACGGTCGACCCCGGCTCGGACCGACGCGGCGACCTCCGGCTCCACGCCTTCACCGAACGCCTCGGCGAGCACGCCGACGCGGAGACCCCCGACGCCGGCGTCGATACCGCCGGCGGAGTCGGGCACCTCGTCGTCGAGGCTGGTGGCGTCGCGGCGGTCCTTGCCCGCGAGCACGCCGAGCAGGGTCGCGGCGTCGCGCACGCTCCTGGTCAACGTGCCGACCGTGTCGAGCGAGGAGGCGAACGCGATCAGCCCGTACCGGCTGATGCGGCCGTACGTGGGCTTCAGACCGACGACCCCGGTGAGGGACGCTGGCTGTCGCACCGATCCCCCGGTATCGGTGCCGAGCGCCCAGACGGCCATGCCGGCGGCGACCGCCGCTGCGCTGCCCCCACTCGACCCACCCGGCACCGAGTCGAGGCTCCACGGGTTGTGCACCGGGCAGAACGCCGAGTTCTCGTTCGAGGACCCCATCGCGAACTCGTCGCAGTTCGTCTTGCCCACGAGCACCGAGCCACCGCCCGACAGGCGAGACCAGGCCGTCGCGTCGTACGGCGGCACGTAGGTTTCCAGGATCTTCGACCCGCATGTCGTGCGGATGCCTTTCGTCGTCAAGACGTCCTTCAGAGCCAGCGGGATGCCGGCCACGCCCGACTGCGGCGCGCCGGAGTCGAGGTAAGCGTCGAGCTCGGCCGCTCGCTCGAGTGCGACCTCGGGCGTCGGCGTGAGGAACGCCCCGACCCGCTCGTCGAGGGCCTCGCGGCGTGCGATCGCCGACTCCGCCAGCGCCACCGCGCTGATCTCGCGGTCGTGAAGCTGCGCGGAGAGCTCGGACCCGGTCAGGTCGCAGAGCTCGGTCACGATCCCGTCTCGGCGATCTTCGGCACCAGGAACCGCCCGTCGGACTGCGCAGGAGCGTTGGCGAGCGCCGCGTCGTGCGGCACGCTCGGCTCCGGCGCGTCGTCCCGGACGACGTTCACCTGCGGGATCGGTGACGCGGTCGGCGGCACGTCGTCGGCCGCGACCTCGCCCACCGTCGCCGCATGTTCGAGGACCACGGCGAGCTGCTCGCGCATGCGCCCCTTCTCGTCGTCGGTGAGCTCCAGCCGGGCGAGCCGGGCGACGTGGTCGATGTCGATCTCCACCGGCATGCCGGCCAGTCTAGACGCGACGCCGGAAGGGGAGCCGCGCGCGGGTCGCCTCTCACACGATCGAGCCGAACCGAGGCTCCACCTGGACGGAGAGCGCCGCCGCGACCAACGTGTTGCCCACGAGCCAGACATCGGTGATCGGGCCCACGCCTCCCGGCACCGGCGTTATCGCCTCGGCCTTCGCGGCCACCGTGTCGAAGTCGAGGTCACCCGTGAACCGAGGCTTCCCCGTCACGGGGTCGTTCACCGTGTGGAATCCCACGTCGACCGCGATCACGCCGTCGCTGACCATGTCGCCGGTGACGAGACCGGGCTTGCCCGCGGCCACGATCAGGATGTCGGCCTGCGACGTGGCCTCCGCCAGCCGGCCCGAGGCCGCGGTGCGGCTGTGGGCCGCCAGGACGGTCGCGTTTCGTTCCAGGCCGAGCCATTGCGCGGGCTTGCCGACGCTCGAGGACCGCCCCACGACCACCAGGGTCTTCCCGACGTAGAAGTCGGCGGGATCGACTCCGGTCGATCGCGCATACGAGTCGAGCAGGTAGAAGCAGGAAGCGGGGGTCGACGGCACGAACCTGGGGCGGCCGAGCGCGAGCAGCCCCGCGTTCTCGGGGTGCTGCCCCTCGATGTCCTTGCGAGGGTCGACCGCGGCGTTGATCTGGGCTTCCGGCAGGTGCCGCGGCAACGGGCGGAGGACGAGCACCCCCGTGACGCGCGGATCGGCGTTCACCTTGCCGATCGTTGCCAGCACATCGGGCAGATCGACGTCGGACGGCAAGCGCTCGGAGACGTAGTGATAGTCGAGCCCTTCGGCGAGTCTGTGCACGTGGCGCTCGTACGCCGTTGCGCCGGGCGACTCACCGATCATGATCGTCGCGAGCCCCGGGGTGACCGACGACATGCGGAGCACCTGGAGCTCCTCGTCGATCGTCTCGCGGAGGCGTGCCGCGAGCAGGGTCCCGTCGATCACCTGCGCAGGCACGCGAGCTTCAGCCCCGTCCGACCCTGCGCACGAACTCGGCCTCGTCGATCACCTCGACGCCCAGCGACTCGGCCTTCGCGAGCTTCGAGCCGGGGCTCTCGCCGGCGATCACGAACGACGTCTTCTTCGAGACGCTCGAGGCGACCCTGGCGCCGGCGGCCTGCGCCAGCTCGATCGCGTCGTCGCGGCTGATGCTCTCGAGCCCGCCGGTGAGCACGATCGAGAGACCCTCGAGGGGCCGAGGGCCGTCGCCGCCGTCGCGCTCGTCGGCCATGCGGACGCCGGCGGCTCGCAGCTTCTCGATCAGTGCGAGGTTGTCTTCGTCGTCGAACCACGCACGCACGGTCGCGGCGATCTCGGGTCCGATCTCGGGCACGGCGTCGATCTCGTCCTCGCTCGCCTCGGCGATCGCGTCGATAGAACCGAACGCGCGAGCGAGCACCTGCGCGACATGACTGCCGACGTGACGGATGTTCAGGCCCACGAGGAGCCGCCAGATCGGGCGGTCCTTCGAGGCTTCCACCTGCTCGAGGACGTTGGAGATCGCCTTGTCCTTGAACCCCGGCAGCTGTGAGAGCTTCTGCGCGTCGAGCGCGTAGATGTCGGCCGGATCCTCGATCAGCCCAGCCTCGAGCAATCGCATCACGGTCATGTAGCCGAGGTGCTCGATGTCCATGGCGCCGCGCCCCGCGAAGTGGAACAACCACTCGATGCCCTGCGACGGACACCCCCGCTTGTTCGGGCACCGGTGGTCGGCCTCGCCCTCCGCGCGCACGAGCGGCGTGCCGCAGGACGGACA
This sequence comes from Actinomycetota bacterium, assembly GCA_040511595.1. Classification (GTDB taxonomy): domain Bacteria; phylum Actinomycetota; class UBA4738; order UBA4738; family HRBIN12; genus JAOUEA01. The sequence goes on from JBEVGU010000086.1 coordinate 6,487, forward strand.
CGACTTCGGCATCGACCAGCGGCGGGCGCTCTTCTTCCGCTTGGAGAGCACCGGACCGACGATCTCGGGGATCACGTCGCCGGCCCGGCGGACGATGACGGTGTCGCCCTTGCGCACGTCCTTGCGTCTGACCTCCTGCTCGTTGTGCAGGGTGGCGTAGGTGATCGTGACGCCGCCCACGACCACGGGCTCGAGCACCGCGAACGGCGTGACCTTGCCCGTGCGGCCGGTGTGCACATCGATGTTCTCGAGCAGGGTGGTGCGCTCCTCGGGCGGGAACTTGTAGGCGATGGCCCACCGTGGAGCATGGCCCGTGGAGCCGAGCTCGCGTTGCAGCTCGACCTGATCGACCTTGATGACGGTGCCGTCGATCTCCCAGTCGACCGAGTGCCGGTGCTCCTCCCAGTGGGTGAGGAACGACTTCACGCCCTCGACGGAGTCGCGGGCCTCGGTCGTGGGCGCCACGGGAAGCCCCGCCTTCGCCGCCCAATCGAGGAACCCGAGATGGGAGTCGAACGAGATGCTCTCGGCCGCCCCGACCGAATGCACCCACAGGCGCAGCGGGCGCGATGCCGTCACCTTCGGATCCTTCTGGCGCAGCGAGCCCGCCGCGGCGTTGCGAGGGTTCGCGAACGCCTTCCCGCCGGCATCGAGGAGACGCCGGTTCAACTCCTCGAACGCGCTCACGGGGAAGTACATCTCGCCGCGGACCTCGACGATCTCGGGCGGCTCGTCGACGGCGAGGCTCCGGGGGATGCCCTGCACGCTGCGGACGTTCGCCGTGATGTCCTCGCCCACCCTGCCATCGCCGCGCGTCGCGGCGCTCACGAGCCTGCCGCGCTCGTACGTGAGCGCGCACGCTACGCCGTCGATCTTCAGCTCACACGCGTAGCGGGCCTCGTTACCCACCGCCCGCTCGACCCGTGTCGCCCACGCGTCGAGCTCCTCGAAGCTGAACGCGTTGTCGAGGGAGAGCATCGGCGCCCGATGGGTGACGGGCGCGAACAGCGCGGCCGGGGCGCCACCGACCGTGACGGTCGGCGAATCGGGGGTCTGCAGCTCGGGGAACCGGTCCTCGAGCGCGCGGAGCTCGCGCATCAGCTCGTCGTACTCCGCGTCGGCAACCTCGGGGTCGTCGAGTACGTGGTAGCGGTAGCGATGGTGCTCGAGCTCGGCGCGGACCTCCTCGACGCGCAGCTTCGCGTCGGCCCGCTCGCGCTCATCGGGTGAGCGCCCGGCACCCGCCGGCTTCGCCCTCGGACTCACGCCGCGATCTCCACGCCGCCGGATACGCCGATCTCGACCCCCGCCACGATCACGCCTCCGTGCACGCCCGGCACCTGACGGAGGTACTGCAGCGCCTGACGGAACCCGCCGGGTTTCCCCAGCACCGCCTGCACGCCGGCGGCGGCCGCATCGGCGAGCATGCACGTGTCTGCGATGACCGCGAGGCCGTCAGGCCCGCCGCCGCCCCGACCGCGCCCGAGCGTGGTCGAGACCCCGATGCCCGGCTGCGACGGCGCCAGGGCGACCGTGATGGGCTCTCCCCCGCGGCGCTTCACGCCGAGCTTCATGCGCTTGCGGGACCGGATGAAGTAGTCGCCGTCGCAGGCGACCGTGAGCTCGTGCAACTGCTCGGCGAGGAACCGACCCACCTGATCGACCACGGCGCCTCGGAACGTGAACATCGGGCCCACGCCGGCGCTGGTTGCGGTGTGCACCATCTCCTTCACGATGTCGGGGGCGTCGGCCGTGATGCGGTCGAGGGGCCGCTTGCTCTGCCGGAAGGTGGGATAGCGCAGCGCGTAGGACTGCAGCTGTTCCCAAAAGCTCAGCGCGGCCGCTCGGGATTCCTCGGCGAAGTCCTCGGGCGCCGTGATGTGGAGCACGAGGTCCTGCACCTGGATCTCGAAGCTCTTTGGTCGGCGCCGGAGCAGCCTCACGCGGCCTCCGAAGGCTCGGGGATGGTCAAGACCCCGATGATAGCTACCCGGGACGACGGGCCGGCGACCGGCCAGTGGATCGTGCCGACGGCCGCTGCGTCGAGCTCAGCGGAACGACGACACGATGCGGCCGCCGCCCAGCAGCTCGTCGCCTCGATACACCACCGCGCTCTGCCCCGGGGCGATCGCCCGCTGCGGCTCGTGGAAGGTAGCCCTGAACCCGTCGGACGTCGGATCGACCTCGGCCGGAACCTCGTCCCCCCGATAGCGGACGCGCACGAGGGCCTCGAACGGCCCCTCGGCTCGAGCGGGTCCGGCCACCCACGAGACACGGTCGGCCACCAACCCCCCGCGAGACAGGAGCTCCTCGGCCCCCACCGTCACCTTGTTCGACCGGGCGTCGACGTCGATGACGTATGCCTTGCGCCCCAGTGCGACCCCGAGACCACGACGCTGCCCCACCGTGAACGCGAACGTGCCGTCGTGCTCGCCCACCACCCGGCCCTCGGCGTCGACGACCTCGCCTCCGGTCCGGACGAGCTCGGGAAGCGCCGATCGCACGAACCCCCCGGCATCACCGCTCGGCGCGAAGCAGAGCTCCTGTGAATCGGGTTTGGTCGCGACCGGCAGGCCGAACCGCACGGCGTGGGCACGAGTCTCGGCCTTCGGCATCCCCCCGACCGGGAACAACGATCGCGCCAACTGGGACTGCCCGAGCATGTGCAGCATGTACGACTGGTCCTTCGCCTCATCGGCGCCTCGCATCAGGTGCCATCGGCCGCCGGCGTCGCGCCGCGACCTCACGTAATGACCGGTCGCGACGGCGTCGATGCCCAGCTCGTCCGCCCGCCGCAGGAACGCGCCGAACTTGATCTCTCCGTTGCACCGCGCGCACGGGTTCGGGGTGCGACCGGCCGTGTGCTCGCTCGTGAAATCGCCGATCACCTGCTCGTCGAACTCCCGCGACATCTCCGCGATCTCGAACGGGAATCCGCCGATCCGGGCCACCGCCTCGGCGTCGGCCCTCGCGGCGGGTCCGCAGCACCCGTGCTCGACGCCGTCGAGATGCACGAGACGCATGTGGGAACCGACCACGTCGTAGCCCTGTTCGGCGAGCAGGCACGCGGCGACCGACGAGTCGACCCCGCCCGACATCGCGACCAGCACCGTTCCCTTCGACGCCATCCGTCAAGGCTACCGTCGCCGTCACGCGTATCGTTCCGCCCATGATCGAGGCTCGGTTCGACGACCTGACGGGGTCATCGGAGTCGTTCCGCCTCGTGGGTCCGGTGGGGGTGCTCGAGGCCACCCGCACCGACGAGGTCGCGGGGGTGATCGAGGCGGCGGAGGGAGCCGCCCGCCGCGGGCTCTGGGTGGCGGGATGCGTGTCCTACGAGGCGGCTCCGGGCCTCGACGGGGCGCTTCGCGTACGACGACGGCGGGACGACGACCCGTTCGCTCGTCTCCCGCTGGCATGGTTCGCCATGTTCGAGCACCGCGAGCGGACGATGCTCCCGGAGCCGCAGACCGACCCCCCCGACGCGCCCGAGGCGTCGTGGACGCCGTCCGTAGACCGGGCCTCATACGACGCCGCTATCGCCAGGATCCGGGAACATATCGCAGCCGGCGACACATACCAGGTGAACCACACGCTGCGACTCCGATCCCGTATCGAGGGAGACGAGCGAGGGCTGTACCGCGACCTCTGCTACGCGCAGCGGGGGGCACACGCCGGCTATCTGAACACCGGGCGGTATCGCGTGCTCTCCGCTTCGCCGGAGCTCTTCTTCCGCATCGACGACGGCCGGGTCGTGGCCAAGCCGATGAAGGGCACGGCCCCTCGCGGGCGCTGGGCCGCCGAGGACGAGGCGATCGCCGCGAGACTCCGCGGCTCGGTGAAGGACCGCGCCGAGAACGCGATGATCGTCGACCTGCTCCGCAACGACATGGGCAGGATCGCGCGAGCGGGATCGGTCACCTGGAGCGACGTGTTCGACCTCGAGCGCTACGAGACCGTCTGGCAGCTCACGTCGACGGTCTCCGCCGATCTGGCGCCGGGCACCTCCCTGCTCGATGCGTTCCGGGCGCTCTTCCCGTCGGGCTCGGTCACGGGCGCCCCCAAGGTTCGCACGATGGAGATCATCGCCGCGCTCGAGGACTCCCCTCGGGGCGCGTACTGCGGGGCGGTCGGCTTCCTCGGACCGGCCGGGTCGGGAGCGCCGTCGGCCAGGTTCAACGTGCCCATCCGCACGGTGATGGTGGATGCCGAGACGCGAACGGCGGAGTACGGCGTGGGAGGCGGCATCACCTGGGGATCGGTGGCGTCCACGGAGTACGAGGAGACGGTCGCCAAGTCCACCGTCCTCACGGCGCGCCGGCCCCGCTTCGAGCTCTTCGATACGCTCCGTCACGACCCGGGGCGAGGGTTCCGTCATCTCGACCGGCATCTCGCTCGCCTCTCGGGATCGGCGGCGTACTTCGGCTTCACCTTCGACGAGCGGACGGTCCTCGAGGCGCTGCAGGCCGAGGCGGCGAGGTTCCCGGACCGGGCCGCGCGGGTTCGAGTCGCGGTCGACCGGGCCGGACGCATCGACGTGGGCGGCTCCCCTCTGGTTCCCTCGACCGAGCCGGTGCGCGTGGCCGTGGATCGGGACCACCCTGTCGACCCTGCCGACGCGATGCTCTTCCACAAGACGACCCTCCGTGCCCTCTACGAGCAGGCCAGGGCGCGCCACCCGGATGCCGACGACGTGCTGCTCGTGAACGACCGGGGGGAGATCACCGAATCGACGATCGCCAATGTCGCGGCCCTCCTCGAGGGCTCATGGGTCACGCCGCCCCTCGATGCCGGTCTCCTCCCGGGCGTGGGCAGAGAGGTCGCCCTCGAGGAAGGCTGGCTGCGGGAGCGGACGATCAGGGCGGACGACCTCGCCCGAGCGAAGGCGCTCGAGCTAGTGAGCGACGTGCGTGGCCGGCGGGCCGCTCGCCTGGCCGATTGAGGACCCCGTCCGACCGGGCCTACTCGGGGTCGACCGGCTCCCGATCGCCCGGGAACTGGTAGGGCCGCAGCGTGGGCTCGTCCAACGGACAAGCGCACAAGGGGCACCGGGGCGGCTCCTCGTAGACGAGCACCGTTCGCTCGCAGTACGGGCACTCGCCCTCGCGCATCGCGGGAGGCTCTGCGGTCTCGTTCGTCATGGTCGGTCGCGCTCGGGGGGAGCGGTCCCTCCCAGCATCGGCACCGCCTCTGTCTACCTTGAATCAGGGAGGTCGCGGCGCCTGAACCCTTGCTGTGCAGTCGGAACCACAATCCGGAACGGCCAACAGCGACGTACCTCGCACCGGGGACGCTCACTCGGTTGGCCGAGGTCGCGCATGGAACGAGGCCCTCCGGGGGAGGGCCTCGAGGGGGGATCCGGCTCGGAGTCCACTCAGGCGGCGGTGCGACTCCGTCGCTTGCCGCGGGGTACGTAGCTGTGGACCGGCTCGTGCTGCCAACAGTACTGCCACTTGTTGTAGCGCGAGAGCTTGGTGCCGCACGAGGGCTCGGCACACACGCGATCGCCCTCGTACTGCTTGTTCGGCCGCGGGAGCGGCCGGACCGATGCGCCCCGGTACCTCTCCTCTGCCACGTCGCTCACATCCTTTCGACGGGACCGGCGGTCGCTCTGGTGCCGGTCGCGCTTTGCACGTTCTTCGAACAGCATGCGCCTCCGGTTCATTCCTGAGGGTTCCGGCTCCTTGCCGGGGGGCTACACGTGCTTCGGAGGCAGGCGGATCAGCCCGAGCCGAACCGGGGGTTGCGCTTCTCGAGGAAAGCCCGCATCCCCTCGCGCTGGTCGGCAGTGCCGAACAGCGCGAGGAAGAGCTCGCGTTCCCTCTCGGCCCCCGCCGGACCGGTTGTCTCCATCGCGGCACGGATCGCCGCCTTCGCCGCAGCCAGTGCCCGCCGTGGCCCGTTCGCGAACGAGCGAGCGGTCTCTACCGCCGTCGGCCGGACATCGGCCGCCGCCATCATGCGGTCGGCGATGCCGATCGAGATCGCCTCTTCGGCGTGCACGAAACGACCGGAGAAGACGAGGTCGCGGGTTCGAGCCGGTCCGATCAACGCCGTAAGCCGTCGCGTGCCTCCGGCGCCGGGGATCACACCGATCGTGATCTCAGGCTGCCCCAGGGTGGAGTTCTCCGCGATGTACCGCAGGTCGGCGCCGAGGGCGAGCTCGAGGCCGCCGCCGAGCGCGTACCCGTTGACGGCGGCGATCGCGATCTTCGGGCACTGCTCGAGCCGGTCACACGCTCCACCCAATGCCTCGACGCTCGGCCTCACACCGTCTGGTCCCCACTCGACCATGGCCTTGATGTCGGCGCCCGCGGCGAAGATGCGTTCCCCGCCCCAGACCACGACGGCGCCCACGTCGTCGCGGTCGGAGGCCTCCCCGATCGCCTCCTGCAGCTCCAGCCCCATCTGCAGGTCGATCGCGTTGGCCGGCGGGCGGTCCAGCCGCACCACACCGACGCCGTCGTCGACGTCGAGTCGGACGAGCTCCCCCATCGTGGGCGCGATGCTACCGGGCGGCGCCGCTCGTGGCCGCCGAGGCCAGGGCGCCGCGCATCGCTTCGGCGAGCGGAGTGCGCGTGAGGCCGAGATCAGCGGCCACGTCGCGAGCGTCGCCGCGGGCGGAAGCCGTCAGCGCCGAGACGACGAGCGAGGATACGTCGCGCTCGAGCAGGTGCGAGAGCCGTGCACGGGCCCCCTCACCCTCGAGGTGCTCGGGCCGCGCGTCAGCCCCGGCGAGCAGGGCGAGCACCCCGTCCGCCGTCGTGACGTCCGGACCCTCCAGCGCCCAGGTGCCGGCGACCTCGCCCGCGAGATCGTCCATCGCGGCGAGCACGACCGCGAGGTCGGCCACCGCGACCGGGGCAGATGAGCGGTCGCCCTCACCCCACACCACCGGCGGGGTATCGAGGGCGCCGGCGACGGTGGCCGCGAACCAGAGCGAACCCGTGCCGACCACGGGCGCGCTCCTGATCACCGCGTGCTGGAGCCCCGACGTCGTGACCGCCTCCTCGGCCATGCCCTTCGCGCGCAGGAAGGGGTCGGCCGCCTCGGGCGAGGCGCCCGGCACCGAGACGAGGACGAACCGGCGGACCCCGGCCTCACGCGCGGCTTGCAACGCCCGGATCACCGACCCGTGGTTCGCCTCCCACATGGCGTCCTCCTCCGCGTGGTCGGGGCCTCCCACGAGGTGGACGAGCGTGAACACGCCGCCGAGCACCTCGGCGAGCGCGTCGGCATCGTCGAGCCGCCCCACCGTGACCTTGGCTCCGAGGGCGCGGAGGGCCTCCGCCTCCTCGGGACGCCGGATCGCAGCGCGTACCTCGTCCTTGCGGCGTAGCAGAGGAACGAGGGCGTGCCCGATCGGCCCCGAAGCCCCCGTGACCATGACCGTCATGGCGACGATGCTACCGGTCGTTCAGCGGTCCGATCCCCCGGTAGTCTCGCCCGATGCATCGTCCCGAAGCGAGCGATGTCGCGAGGGCGGCCCGAGCCCTCGGCGCCGAGCCCGTCGCGTGGCGGCCGGTGACGCGTGGGGGTCAGACGGCTGCCTCGCGATGGGTGGTCACGATGCCTGACGGCACGACCCGCTTCGTGAAGATCGGCTCCACCGACGACACCGCCTCGTGGATCCGGGATGAACACCCCTTCTACGCGCTTGCCGGCCCCCGTCCCTACCTGCCGGTGCTCCTGGGGTGGTACGACGACGGCGAGCGTCCCGTGTTGGTGCTGGAGGATCTCTCTGGCGCGATGTGGCCTCCGCCGTGGTCATCCGAGCGAGTGGACGCGGTGCTGGCGGCCCTCCGAGAGGTCGCCGAGAGTGAGCCGCCGCCGGGCCTGCCGGATGCGCGCAACAGCCAGTTCGCGCTCGACGCGTGGCCCGAGATCGCGGCCGACCCAGAACCGTTCCTCGGGCTCGGCTTGTGCCCCGCGGCGTGGCTCGATCAGCATCTGCCGGTCCTTTCGGAGGCGGCCGCGACGGCGAACTTCGAGGGCGACGCGTTGCTGCATTTCGACGTCCGCAGCGACAACCTCTGCTTCCGTGACGGCCGGGCAGTGTTGATCGACTGGAACTTCGCCTGCACGGGCGACCCCGTGTTCGACGTGGCAGCCTGGCTGCCGAGCTTGCACGCCGAGGGCGGACCGCCGCCGGAGCATGTGCTCCCGAGCGAGCCGCCGGTCGCCGCGATCGCCTCACTGGTGGCCGGCAACTTCGGCTGGCGAGGCGCACAGGCTTCGATCCCGGGGGCACCCCACGTGCGTCCACTACAACGGAAGCAGGCAGCCACAGCGCTTCCCTGGGCCGCGAGAGCGCTCGGCCTGCACCCGCCCGTTCCCCAGCGAACCTGAGCGACGGGCTCAGGTCAGGGAGCCACCAGGGCTCGCGGCGCTCCGCGACGTCGAGGTACGGATGCCGACGTCGTCGGATCTCGGGCGTTCTGCACGCCTCGGCATCTGCAAACCCTCGTTGCACCTGCAACGAACTGCTAGCATCGCCGCATGGAGCGAACGGGCAGCGACTACACCGGCGTGATGGACCAGCTGCGGGGCCGGGGCCTGCGCATGACGCCGCAACGCCGCGCCATCGTGACCGAGGTGATGCGGACGAACGGGCACATCGCTCCCAGCGTGATCGCGCGAAAGGTGCAGGGCGAGATGCCGGGCGTCAACGCCTCCACGGTCTACCGGACCCTCACCCTCCTCGAGGAGGTCGGTGTGCTCTCACACTCCCACCTCGAGACGGGCGCCGAGTACCACAAGACCGACGAGGCCGAGCACGTGCACCTCACGTGCGGGCGGTGCGGCGGGGACGATCCGCTCTCGTTGGATGAGGCGCATGCCCTTCAGGACCTGATCCGGCGCCATCACGGGTTCGAGGCCGACCTCACGCACTTCGCGATCACGGGGCGTTGCGCCGATTGTCTCGCCGCCGACTAGCCCGTTCTCCGAGCGCGTCCCTCCTCAGCCAGCGACGGGAAGAACCCGAACGGCAGCTCGAGCCGGTTCGCGGCCATCAGCGCCTCATCGGAAAGGATCTCGGCCGTGGGCCCGTCGCCCACGATGACCCCTTCGTTCATGACGAAGGCTCGAGGGCAGAGCTCGAGTGCGTAGGGCAGGTCGTGCGTGACCATGAGCATCGTGATGTCGAGGCCTCGCAGGATGTCGGCAAGCTCCCTGCGCCCCGCCGGGTCGAGGTTGGACGACGGCTCGTCGAGCACCAGGATCTGCGGTTCCATCGCGAGGACCGTGGCGACCGCCACCCGACGTCGCTGGCCGAAGCTGAGGTGATGCGGGGGGCGATCGGCGAAAGCTTCCATGCCGACTGCTTCCAGCGCCCTCACGACGCACGCGTCGAGATCGGGCCCGCGCACGCCCATGTTCGCGGGGCCGAACGCGACGTCGTCGCGCACCGTGGGCATGAAGAGCTGATCGTCCGGGTCCTGGAAGACGATCCCCACCCGTCGCCGGATCTCCTTGAGGTTGTCCTTGGCAACCGGGAGGCCCCCGACCAGCACGGACCCGTGCTGGGGCCTGTTGATGCCGTTGAGATGCATCGCGAGGGTGGTCTTGCCGGCGCCGTTGGGGCCGAGCAGGGCGACCCGCTCGCCCACGCCGATCGTGAGATCCACGCCGAAGAGGGCCTGCGTGCCGTCGGGATAGGCGAACGCGAGCCGCTCGACCCGTAGCGCGGGGGCCGGGGGTGCGGTGCTCACGGCCGCACTACCCATGCGGTCACGGCGACCACGAGCGCGATCGCCGGGAACGACAGCGCGGCTGCCCATGCCCCCGCGCCGGCGCGGCCGGCGTCGGCGTCGGGAAGCTGACCCTGGTACCCCCGGGACATCATCGCGAGATACACGCGCTCCCCTCGCTCGTACGAACGGATGAACAACGCTCCCGCCGAGGCGGCGAACCCTTTCGCCTGCCAGAGCCACCGAGCGTCGTAGCCCCGAGCGTCGCGGGCCACCTTCATGCGCCCGGCCTCATGCGAGATCACCTCGGAGTAGCGGATCATGAAGCCGGTGATCGACGTGAACGCGCGCGGCAAGTGGAGCCGTTCCAGGCCTCGCAGGAAGTCCGGCACGGCCGTCGTGGCCGCCAGGATGACGCTCGCCGCCACGCCGAGCGTTCCCTTGATCAGGATGTTCCACATCGCCCAGAGCCCCTCGACGGACAGCGGCAGACCGAGCACGTCGACGCGCTCGCCCTGCCCGACGAACGGCAGGAACAGGGCGAACAGCACGAACGGGACTTCGATCACGAGACGTTTCGCGACGAAGGCGAGCCGCAGGTCGGCGAGCTGGGCGAGCACGACGAGCATGATCGCGTAGACGCCGAACGCCCAGAACTCTTCCCGGGTGGTGGCCACGACGGCGAAGACGAACAGCACGTGGGCCAGGAGCTTGCACTCCGGTCGCAACCGGTGGACCGGACCGTCGCCGTGGACGTACAGCGCGTGAGCGTGCCCGCCGGTCACGTCGCGACGCCGGACGACATCGTCGCCGAGGATCCTCCTGGGTCGTCCGAGGTCTTCCCTCGCCGACTGAAGATGGCGAAGATCAGCAGACCGATGCCGAACGTGACCGAGACGCCCGCGATGCCCGCCAGCCCGGTGGAGAGCCCCTCGTCGTCGACGCCTTGCACGCCGTAGCCGGCGAGTGGGCTGTCGGCGGTTGCATGGTCGGACTCGTTCTCGGCGAAGCCTTGGTCGATCGCGACCTTGTTCAGACCGTCGGGCGAGCTGCTCGCATATCGACT
>JBEVGU010000087.1:0-3324 GCA_040511595.1 Actinomycetota bacterium
CGTGGCCCTGGCCGATCGGGGGGGCATCGAGTCGCTGAGCATGCGGAAGCTCGCGCAGGCCCTCGACGTCGTCCCGATGGCGCTGTACCGGCACGTCGCCAACAAGGACGAGCTCCTGAGCGGCCTGGTCGACGTCGTCGTCGGCGAGATCGATCCGCCTCGCAGCGACACCGACTGGAAGACGGCGATCCGGGAGCGCATCCTCTCGGCCCGCCGCGCGCTCCTCCGCCACCCCTGGGCATCGAACGTGATGGAGTCGCGCACCACCCCCACGCCGGTCGTGCTCGGCTACACGGACTCGATGATCGGGCTGTTCCGCACCGGGGGCTTCTCGCTCGATCTGACTCACCACGCGCTGCACGCGATGGGCAGCCGGATGTTCGGGTTCACCCAGGAGCTGTTCAACGACACCACGGACGTCGACCCGGGGGCCGAAGCGGAGATGTGGGGCGCGATGGCCGGGGTCTACCCGTACATCTACGAGATCTTCACGACGATCTCGCACGACGACAGGTCGGTCGTCGGTGCAGGGTGCGACGACCAGTTCGAGTTCGAGTTCGCACTGGACCTGATGCTCGACGGCATCGAGCGGCTCAAAGACCGATCGTGATGGCTGCGGAGCGGAGGTCTACCTCCTACGCCGGCAAGATGCCGACGAGATCCCAGACACGGGCGTCGTCCGATGGGAGTCGGAGCAGGACCCCAGGTATGGACGCCCGCTTCGCGGAGAACCGGGGGCCGTCGGTCGGTCCGAGGTAGCGATCGGCGATCACGGCTCGAACCTCGCTCACGTCGCCCGGAAGCAACTCGGCCACGCCTCGCACTTCGATCCCGCGGAACGGCGGCACGGCCTCGAACACAACGAGCGTGCATCTGGGATCGCGGGCCAAGTGACCGAGCTTGACGTCGCGGTTGGCAATCACGACCTCGAACGTGCCGTCGTTCCAGTGGAACCACACCGGCGTCGTGAACGCGCTGCCGTCCTTCCGGTAGGTCGTCAACACGGCAGGCGAAGGACCTTCGAGCAGCGAGCGCAACCCCTCGATCCGCTCGTCGGTCACGCGGCCGAGCCTACCCGTCGCCTCGATCGCGAGCGCCATCCCACAGATCGGTGCTCAGGTACTTCATGCCGGAGTCCGCGAGGACGACCACGATCGTCTTCTCCGCCTGCGGGCCGGCGAGCAGGCGCTCGGCCGCATGCACGACCGCACCGGACGAGAAGCCCGCGAAGATCCCCTCCGATCGCGCGAGACGTCGGGCCGCGTCGATCGCATCGGTGTCGGGAACCTGGATGAAGCCGTCGACCAGCGACTCGTCGAGCAGCGGCAGCGACGGCATCGAGTAGCCGCCGCCCTGGATGCGATGCCCCGGCTTCGTCGCCGGCTTGCCGGCGAGGACCGCCGCGCCCTCGGGCTCGACGGCGTAGCAGGCGATCGATGGATCCTGCGCATTGAAAAACCGGGCCATTCCGGCGAACGTGCCGCCGGTGCCGACGAACTCGCAGAGGACGTCGACCTCGCCGCCCGACTGCTCCCAGATCTCGGCGGCGGTGTCCTCGTGCGCGGCGGGGTTCCCCGCGAGGTGGAACTGGTCGGCGCGATAGGCGCCACGCTCCTCCGCCGTACGGGCGGCCACCTGCTCCACGAGCGCGAGGTCCTCGCCGGACACGTGGCCGTCCCTCGAGCCTTCCTGCTGATCGACGAGGATGACCTCGGCGCCGAGCGCGCGCATCATCTGCGCGCGCTCCTCGGAGTTGCCGGCACTCATCACCGCGACGAACGGATGACCCATCACGGCGCAGACGATCGCGAGGCCCGTGCCGGTGTTCCCGCTCGTGAGCTCCACCACCGGTTGGCCGCGCGAGAGGTCGCCGCTCGCCTCGGCGTCGCGGATCATGCGCAGCGCGATGCGATCCTTCTTCGATCCGCCGGGGTTCAGGTAGTCGAGCTTGGCGAGGATCCTGCCGTCGAGATCGCGGGTGATGCGCGACAGCTCGACGAGCGGCGTTCGGCCGATCGCATCGAGCACCGACGATCCGAGCGTGCGTCTCGTGTCAGCGCTGTCGGACATGTCCCCCCCGATCTCGCGGGCGAACGTAGACCTGCAGGTCAGCCACCTCGAAAGATCGGAGGTCGATCACGGGCCGCCCTCGGGCATCGGTGCGTCGAGGAATGGTGTGATGATTGGGAGCAACAGATCTGCTCGGGAAACGATGGACACGTGCGACGTGCCGGGCAACACCGCCGCGCCCATGCCCCCGGAGCCCGAGCGCGACCACCCTTGCGACGCTCGGCGAGGCCGGGCAAGAGTTCGCCGAACGAGGAGCCGATGGCCGAGAATGCGCCGTGGAGCAGCACGAGCGGCTGGCCTTCGCCGTGGATCTCGTTGTACATCTCGAGGCCGTTCACCGGCACGGTGCCGGTCGTGGCAGTCGGCGTCACGGAGCGACCCTCCTCTCGCGTCGGTGCCCACCTTACGGAGAGGTCGGTGGAGGGCGCTCCTCGGCGGCGCCCGTGAAGAGCGACTGAAGTCGATGCGCAAGACGACCCTGCGTGTGGGTCGAGGGTGGTGGGTAGGGTCTCGGGCATGACCGCTCACGACGAGCCCTGCCCCGAGCCGCGGCTCGCGGGGCAGGACAGGCCCTCATGACCGACGAGATCACGCCGCGGCAGTTCCAGGAGGCCGACGGGGTCGAGGACTGGCGGGTCGTGGCACATGTCGCGCAGGCGCAGTTCCGCACGAAGTCGTTCTCGGCAGGCGTCGCGCTCGTGGATGCGATCGGCAGGCTCGCCGACGCCGCGAACCACCATCCGGACGTCGACCTCAGGTACGGCGGCGTGACCGTGAGCCTGATGTCGCACGACGTCATGGGACTGAGCGAGCGCGACGTCGAGCTGGCACGGCAGATCTCGGCGGCGGCCCGTGACCTGGGCGTCACGGCCGACGCCACCGCCGTGCAGCTCGTCCAAGTCACGATCGATGCGCTCGTGCATGCCGACGTGCTGCCGTTCTGGCGCGCCGTGCTCGGCTATCGGCAGGTGGGCGACGAGGACCTGTGGGACCCTCGCTCCGCGGGTCCGCCCTTCTGGTTCCAGCAGATGGATGCGCCCCGCACGGAGCGCAACCGGATCCACGTCGACGTCTTCGTGCCGCACGACCAGGCCGAGGCGCGCATCGCCGCGGCGATCGCGGCCGGCGGCCACCTCGTGTCGGACGAGTATGCGCCGGCGTGGTGGACCCTGGCCGATGCCGAGGGCAACGAGGTCGACGTGGCCACCTGGACGGGCCGCGACTGAGCAAGGACCGATGGCCCTGAGGGGTCGA
>JBEVGU010000088.1:0-4121 GCA_040511595.1 Actinomycetota bacterium
GCTCTTCCGATCTCGAGCAGCACCGCCAGGAAGCTCGGCTGGTATGAGGCCGGCTCGCTCATCACGCCGAGCCACACGAGGATGTTCGAGATGCCCGCGGCCCGCCCGAGCAGCACGCTCCACGCGAACCCGACGATGACCTCGGACAGCACCAACGCCGACATGATGAGCACGAGTAGGGCGACGTGCGAGCGACGTCGCATCCGGGTGAGGAAGTACGTGAAGGGGAACGCAATCACGATGCACACCGCGCCGGCCAACAGGCAGATGCCGATCGAGAACAGCGTGCGCTCGAGGAAGACGCCCTGCAGGAGCCGCTGCCAGCTCGCGAACTCGAACGCGGGCTCGTAGAACCCGCCCTCGATCCGGTGGTAGAAGGACGTCGCGACCATGATCGCGAACGGGGCCAGGAAGAACAGCGTGAGCATCGCGAGCGGGAAGGCCAGGACGGCCCACGAGCCCCGCGTGGGCCGTCGGACCTCGCTCATCCCTCCACCACCACGCAGGCCTCGCGCGGGAAGACCACGCTGACCGACTGACCCTGCCGGACGTCGACGCGCTCGCGCGGCGAGCCGGCCACCACCACCGGGTCGTCCAGGCCACAATCCACGAAGCACTCGAACAGCTCGCCGAGGTCGCGGACGAACACCACCCTGCCCGTCAGCGCGTTGCGCTCGGGGGCCGGTGTCGTCTGCAGGTGCGCGTCCTCCGGGCGCACCGAGAGCGTGACCGGCCCGGATCCGACCACACCGTCGACGTGGAACGGCCGGTCGCCGACACGCACCTGGCCGTCGGAGGCCTCGCCCTTGATGAGGTTCGTCCGTCCGATGAAGCTCGCGACGAACGGGGATCCGGGGTGCCGGTACACGTCCAGCGGCTCGCCGACCTGCTCCACCCTTCCCTGGTTCATCACGACGACGAGGTCCGACATCGTCATGGCCTCGCGTTGGTCGTGCGTGACCATGATCGTGGTGATGCCGAGCTTCTGCTGCAGCAGACGGAGCTCGACCTGTAGCTGCTCGCGCAGGTTGGCGTCGAGCGCCGACAACGGCTCGTCGAGCAGAAACAGCCGCGGCTCGAGCGCCAGCGCCCGTGCGGTCGCCACACGCTGGCGCTGCCCTCCGGACAGCTGGGAGATCCGGCGATCCCCGAGGCCGTGGAGCGACACGAGTCCCAGCAGCTCGTCCACGCGCGCCTGGATTTCGGGCTTCTGTGCGCCGCGGATACGCATCGGGTACCCGACGTTGCCGGCCACCGACAGGTGCGGGAACAGGGCGAGCGTCTGGAAGACCATACCGATGTCGCGCAGATGCGGCGGTCGGTCGGTGATGTCCCCGTCGTCGAGGTGGACCCTGCCCTCGGTCGGCCGCTCGAGCCCGGCGATCAAGCGGAGCATCGTCGTCTTGCCGCACCCGGACGGCCCCAGGAACGAGATCAGCTTGCCGGGTGGGAGTTCCAGGTCCACCCCGGCGACCGCCTCGACGTCGCCGAAGCGCTTGACGAGTCCGTCGAGCCTCAGGCCACCACGAGCGAGCACGGCGTCCGCAAGGACATCAGGACAGGATCATCTCCGTCCACTGCTGGTCGATCCAGTCCTCCCACTCGTCGTACATTTCGTACATGGGGCGCAGTGCCACCTCGGGACCGGGGCCGCCAACCGCCTCGTACTCCTCGTCGTTGAGGTCCATCAGCTCCCGCTTGGCCGTCGGCGTGGTCCCGAGCGTGCGCGCGAGCTCGGCCTGGATCTCGGGCCGGCACATGTAGTCGATGAACGCCTGACAGGCCGTGACGTTCTCGGTGGTCTTCGAGATCGCCCAGAACCCCGAGTCCAAGATCGCGCCCTCCGTCGGGAACACGCTCCTCAGGGGCTCGCCCTGCGAGGCCGCGTACGTCGTGATGTCGTGGTAGAACTGCCCGAGCGAGACCTCGCCGGTGTTGAACGCCTGCTGGGCCTGCGCCTCGTCCCGGAACCAGAGCTTGACGTTCGGCTTGACCTCCTGGAGCTTCGTGAGCACCTGGGTTACGCCGTCCTGGGTCTCGAGGATGTCGTACCCGCCGAAGTAGCAGACCGCGCAGATCTCGATCAAGTACGAGTTCGCGGCGTTCTTCAGGAGCGCCAGCTCGTTCTGCCACTGCGGGTCCCAGAAAGCGGTCCAGGTGTCCGGACTCTCGGCAACGCGTTCGGTGTTCGACACGAGCGTGATGTACCAGGACACGCCCCCAACGCCGGCGACCAAGCCCGCCGGGTCCACCCGGACGTAGCCCTCGGCGAGGTTGGCGGCCTGCGGGATCGCGGCCTGATCGTACGTCGCCAGGATCTCGCCGTTGATCGCGCGCTGGATCCCGACGCCCGAGAGCATGGACACGTCCGCCGGCGGCGGAGCGCCCGCGTCGGTGGCCTGCTGGAGCTGGACGACCCACACCTCGGAGGTCGGCTCCGAGATCGACTCCACCTCAACGCCGGTTTCCTTGGTGAAGGCGGGGTAGAAGGTCGCGAAGTTCTCCTCGAAGAAGCCGCCGTACGTGGAGACCTTGATCTTCGCGCCCTCGATGGGCTGCGGCGTGGGCGACTCCGCTCCCGTCGCGGCGGTCGTGCCGCCGCCCTCGGGCTCGGCCGGCGGCTCCGAGCCGCAGGCCGCGAGGAGACCGGGGATCGACAGGACACCTACGGCGATGCCTCCGCGCCGCAGGAGTTCGCGCCTGGAGATGGCCTCGTCGATGTTCACGATGCGCCCCCTTCCGAACCACGGTGCCGAGTGTGCGTAGGCTACGCTTCACCCTCGGGAGGGGGCAAACGGACGACGTCGCGGTCCGGTCGCCGGTCAGACGACGCGGACGACCACTGCTTGATGGCCCGTCGCCCCGTCAGGGAACGGGTGGGCTAGTTCGGGCGTCTGGGTCTGCCCGGCGCGTCGGTCTCGCGGACCTGAAGCGGTGATCGCCCGGCGTTGCGTCCCACATCACGACTCACTGGCGCCACGTATCGATCGTGTCGCGAGCTCGGTGGGGGGTTAACTCAGCGGGACCGTCCGCTTGTGTCCGTTCACCATGATGAACCCGCCTGTGAGCTCGGTCGGCGTATTGGTCCCGAGCGTGTCACTCACGAACTTGTGCCTGATCCCGCCGGAGAGCTCGGTGGGCGTGTTGGCCAACGTGCCGCCTGCGACCGTCTTGGGCCTCCCTGCGCCGATCGGGGCGTTCAGCTCACTCGGCGTGTTGGCCGCCGTGCCGCCGACGAACGTCTGCTCGGCCCCGCCGACGATCCCGGCGCTTAGCTCGCTCGGTGTGTTGACCATGTGGCGACCGACGAACGTCGTCTCACCCTGCCGCCCTTGGTCGCGCTGGAGCGAGATGGCGACTATCAGTATGACGAACGACGCGAGGAACGCAGCGAGCAAGATGGGACCGCCCGCCCTGGGTGCTTGCAGTGTTCCGACCCTGGTGCTCATCGTTCCCTCCCTTCGGCTCCGTCCTTCGGTCAAGTCTCGAGGCGACCGTAGACCGAACGCCCTGCCGGGTCGGTGCTTTGAGGCACCTGGCCGAGGTGACCTCGCGTACCCCCCCTCGGCGGGCCAGGCGAGGGTCTGGCGACGCGAGAAGCCCTGGCGCTGACCGGGCGAATCGTTCGTTGCCGATGGTGTGTTAGGCGTTCATGCGGGCATGCGGCCTGGTCGATGCGCACGTAACATCGTGCTTCCGGGACGCCGAACTCAGCGGGACCTAGTGGACAAGCCGGAGCTGATCCGCACGATCCAGGAGGCACACCAGCGCGTGGCTGGAGCGATCGAGCACGTCCCCGACGAACGGCTGCTCGAGCCAGCGATGGACGATTGGACCGGCAAGGACCTGCTCGCCCACATGGCTTGGTGGCACGACCACTCCGTGCGCGTCATCGAGGGCCTCCGAGCGGACCGCCAGCCGTACGACGCGACCGATCCCGCCAACAGCACCGACGCGCTCAACGAGCGGACGCATCGCGAGCACATGGCCGATCCACCGGAGCTGACGCGGCGGGCGTTCAACGAGTCATTCATTCGACTGCTGGCGGCGCTCGAGCCGGTCACGGATGAAGAGCTATTCGCCGACGATCGCTGGCTGTGGCTGGACGGGGAGGCACTCGT
>JBEVGU010000089.1:0-14306 GCA_040511595.1 Actinomycetota bacterium
CGAGCCGCCCGGGCGAGACGTTCATCGACCGTATGATCGCGCTCGTCGAGGGTGCCGGGCGACAGAAGACGCCGAACGAGATCGCCCTGAACATCCTGCTCGCGAGCCTCACGATCATCTTCCTGCTCGCGACTGTCACGCTGCAGCCGATGGCGATCTACTCCGGCGCGCGGCAGACGATCGTCGTCCTCGTGGCCCTGCTCGTCTGTCTGATCCCGACCACGATCGGAGCGCTGCTCTCGGCGATCGGCATCGCCGGCATGGACCGCCTCGTGCAGCGCAACGTGCTCGCGATGTCGGGGCGCTCGGTCGAGGCGGCGGGTGACGTGAACACGCTGCTGCTCGACAAGACCGGCACGATCACCCTCGGGAACCGCCAAGCCGCCGAGTTCCTGCCGGCGCCGGGAGTGACGGTCGAGCAGTTGGCCGACGCGGCCCAGATCACGAGCCTCGCCGACGAGACCCCGGAGGGACGCTCGATCGTGGTCCTCGCCAAGGAGCGCTACGGGCTGCGCGGGCGCGACCTCGAGGGGGCCGAGTTCGTGCCATTCACGGCGCACACGCGCATGAGCGGCGTCGACCTCGACGGCCGTGAACTGCGCAAGGGCGCCGCCGATTCCATCCGGCGGTGGGTGGAGGAACAGGGCGGTTCGGTCGCCGAGGAGATCGACACGATCGTGGCAGGCATCTCGGTCCAAGGCGGCACCCCACTCACCGTCGCCGAGAACGGGCGAGTCCTCGGAGTGGTCTACCTGAAGGACATCGTGAAGCGGGGGATGCGCCAGCGGTTCGACGAGCTCCGCCTCATGGGGATCCGCACCGTGATGATCACGGGCGACAACCCACGCACCGCGGAGGCCATCGCCTCCGAGGCCGGGGTCGACGACTTCCTCGCGGAGGCGACGCCCGAGGACAAGATGGCGCTGATCCGGAGCGAGCAGCAGGGGGGGAAGCTGGTCGCGATGACCGGCGACGGCACGAACGACGCCCCTGCCCTCGCCCAAGCCGACGTCGGCGTGGCGATGAACACGGGCACCAGCGCGGCGAAGGAGGCCGGCAACATGGTCGACCTCGACTCGAACCCGACCAAGCTGATCGAGATCGTGGCGATCGGGAAGCAGCTGCTGATCACACGCGGTTCGCTCACGACGTTCTCGATCGCGAACGACGTAGCGAAGTACTTCGCGATCATCCCGGCGATGTTCGCGGCCGTCCATCCGGGGCTCGACACGCTGAACGTGATGCGCCTGTCGAGCCCGAGCTCGGCGATCCTGTCGGCCGTGATCTTCAACGCGTTGATCATCGTGGCGCTGATCCCACTGGCGTTGCGAGGGGTGCGCTACACGCCGACGTCGGCGGCCACCATGCTGCGTCGGAACCTCGGCATCTACGGACTCGGGGGCATCGTTGCCCCGTTCTTGGGCATCAAAGCGATCGACCTGCTGGTCGGACTGGTGGTGAGCTAGATGGGGCGTGCGATCGTGTCGGCGCTGCGCATGCTGACGGTGATGACGGTGGTGGTCGGCCTGCTGTATCCGTTGGCGATCTGGGGGGTCGGCCAGGTGGCCTTCTCCGACCGGGCCGACGGCAGCCTCGTCGCCCGCGACGGCGTGGTCGTCGGCTCGTCACTGATCGGCCAGGCCTTCGAAGGACCGGAGTGGTTCGTCGGGCGTCCCGACGCCTACGACCCCTCGGCGAGCGCGCCGTCGAACCTCGGGCCGACGAACCCGGAGCTCGGCGCCGCGGTGTCCGAACGACTCGTCGCGATCGAGGCAGCCGACGGCGTGGGTGCCGACGTGCCCGTCGATGCGGTCACGGGTGGCGGGAGTGGCCTCGACCCGCACATCAGCCCCGCGTACGCTCGTCTGCAGGCCCCTCGTGTCGCCGAGGCCAGGGGGCTCGACATCGATGAGGTGATCGCGTTGATCGAGCGACACACCGAAGGCCGTACGCTGGGGTTCCTCGGGGAGCCACGCGTGAACGTGCTTCAACTGAACCTCGCGCTGGAAGAGTTGGCGTCCCTGCCATGAGCGACCATCGCCGCGGTGAGCTCCGCATCTACGTGGGATTCGCAGCCGGCGTCGGCAAGACCTACGCGATGCTGAACGAGGGTCGCCGTCGGCGCGACCGTGGCACCGACGTCGTGATCGGGTTCGTCGAGACCCACGGGCGAGCTCGCACCGCCGAGCAGATCGCCGATCTCGAGGTTGTGCCTAGGCAGACGATCGGGTACCGCGGGTCGACGTTCGAGGAGATGGACGTCGACGCCGTCGTCGCCCGGGCCCCCGACATCGCCCTGATCGACGAGCTCGCGCACACGAACGTGCCCGGAAGCCGAAACGCCAAGCGCTGGCAGGACGTCGAGGAGATCCTCAGGGCCGGCATCGACGTGATCTCGACGGTGAACATCCAGCACCTCGAGTCGGTGAACGACGTGGTCGAGCGCATCACGGGTGTGCCCCAGCGCGAGACGATCCCTGACGAGATCGTGCGCGCCGCGGACCAGCAAGAGCTGGTCGACATGACGCCGCACGCGCTGCGACGCCGCATGGCGCACGGCAACGTCTATCCACCCGAGAAGGTCGACGCGGCGCTCGGGAACTACTTCCGGGAAGGGAACCTCGGCGCGCTCCGCGAGCTCGCACTGCTGTGGATGGCCGACCGCGTCGACGAGTCGCTGCACGAGTACATGCAGGTCCACGACATCGAGGGACCGTGGGAGACACGCGAACGTGTGCTCGTCGGCGTGACGGGGCGGGCCGACGAGGACGAGGCCTTGATCCGGCGCGCCTCGCGCATGGCGACCCGCCGGGGCGGCGACCTCGTCGCCGTGCATGTGGTTCCGGAGGACGGCGTGACCGACTCCGATGCGCTCGAGCACACAAGGAACCTCGTCCACATGCTCGGCGGCACGTTCCGGGAGGTCCTCGGGGCAAGCGTGCCCGACGCCTTGCTGCAGGTGGCTCGCGCCGAGAACGTCACCCAGGTGGTGCTCGGAGCGAGTGACCGGTCACGCTTCACCGAGCTCGTGCGCGGCTCGGTGATCAATCGCGTGATCCGTCAATCGGGACCCGTCGACGTGCACGTGATCTCGAACGAGGCGCCGGCAGGTGGTGGCGCCCCGCCACGCCGCCGTGCGCTCGGCGGGCTGCCCGCCTCCCGGCAGATCGCAGGCTTCGCCGTCGGAGGGGTTGGGCTTCCACTGCTCACGGTGGTCCTCGCATCGCTCCGGGAGAACCTCGGCTTGCCCGCCGACGTGCTGCTGTACCTCTCGCTCGTCATCGCCATCGCAGCCATCGGCGGCATCTGGCCGGCGTTGGCCGGAGCGGTCGCGGCGTCGTTGCTCATCAACTTCTTCTTCACGCCACCCATCCACACGTGGACGATCGCTGAGGCCGAGAACATCCTGGCCTTGCTCGCCTTCGTCCTCGTGGCCGTGGTCGTCAGCGCGCTCGTCGATCGCGCGGCTCGTTCGCGGACGGATGCGCTGCGCGGTCGGGCCGAGGCCGAGGCGCTGGCGCGGCTCGCGGGCTGGCTGGCCGCGGACGACGATCCCCTGCCCACGCTCCTCGACCAGTTGCGGTCGACGTTCGGGCTCGACGCCGCCGCCGTGCTGACACCCATGGGCGTTGGCGGTTGGCGGGTCGAGGCGTCGACGGGAGTGCCTGCGATCGCATCGCCCGTCGAGGGAGACGAGACGATCGAGCTCGAAGACGATGGGGTACTGGTCCTGCGGGGGCGTCGACTCCGTGCCGAACAACGTCGCGTGTTGGTTGCGTTCGCGGCGCAACTGACCGCCGCGGTGCGCACGCGAGCCTTGGCCCGCGAGGCGGCGACGGCGGGGCGGGTGTCCGAGGTCAGCGACCTTCGTGCGGCGATCCTGTCTGCGGTCTCCCACGATCTGCGCACACCGCTGGCTTCGATCAAGGCCGCCGTGAGCTCGTTGCGCCAGCACGACGTGCAGTGGACGGCCGATGCACGTGCCGAGTTCCTCGCCACGATCGAGGAGGAGACGGACCGACTGACCGAGCTCGTGGGCAACCTCCTCGACATGAGCCGGATCCAGAGCGGCAGCCTGCGCCTGGTGCCGCAGCGGGTCGGCCTCGACGAGGTCGTGCTGCGAGCGCTTGCCAGCCTTCCCGGCCGGGGCCGCGACGTCGAGGTGGACGTGCCCGAGGACCTGCCCCGGATCGATCTCGATGCGGCGCTCGCCGAGCGGGCGGTAGCCAACGTCGTCGCCAACGCGCGATCGTTCAGCCCTCCCGATATCCCCGTCCACGTCCAGGCCTCGGCGGCCGCAGGCAGGGTCGAGCTGCGGGTCATCGATCGCGGGCCGGGCATCCCGGCCGAGGATCAGGCGCGGGTGTTCGAACCGTTCCAGCGACTCGGCGACCGCTCGGGTGCCGACGGGGTCGGGCTCGGGCTGGCTGTGGCTCGGGGGTTCGTCGAGGCGATGAGGGGCACCCTGAGCCTCGAGGAGACGCCCGGTGGTGGGCTCACGATGGTGATCGCGTTCCCCGAGGCTCGAGTGGGTGCCTCGGCCGTCGCTTCGGCGGCGGAGGCGCGGCGATGACCCGGGTGCTCGTGGTCGACGACGAGCCGCAGATCCTGCGGGGTCTCCGCACGAACCTCGGCGCTCGCGGGTACGACGTGTCGACGGCCGGCGACGGCGAGGACGCGCTCGCATCGGCCGCGAAGTGGCGACCGGATGTGGCCATCGTCGACCTGGGGTTGCCTGGCATCGACGGGGTCGATGTGATCCGCGGCATCCGGGCATGGAGCGGTATGCCCATCCTCGTGCTCTCGGCGAGGGATCAGGAGCAGGACAAGGTGCGAGCGCTCGATGCGGGTGCCGACGACTACGTCACGAAGCCGTTCGGGATGGATGAGCTGCTGGCTCGGCTGAGGGCCGCCGAACGTCGGCTCCGTCCGATGCAGGGCGAGCCGGAGGTCTCGACCGAGGCCTTCACCGTCGATCTCGCCGCCGCCCGGGTGCACACGCCGAACGGTGACGTGCGCCTCACGCCGACCGAATGGCACGTCGTCGAGATCCTCGTTCGGCACCCCGGCAAGCTCGTGAGCCAGCGCCAGTTGCTCCACGAGGTCTGGGGCCCGCAGTACGACGATGAGACCAACTATCTTCGGGTGTACATGGCGCAGATCCGGCGCAAGCTCGAGCCCGATCCCGCGCAGCCGAGGTACTTCATCACCGAGCCCGGCATGGGCTACCGGTTCGAACCGGAGCCCCCCCGATGACGGCCACCCAGTTGCCCGACCGGCCGGATCGCCACGACGACGCGATCACGCGGACGTCGCGACCGGCGCTCCGGGCGCGCGTCCCGGGTCGAACGATCGCCGGCTACGTGCTCGCCGTCGTCGGCACGGCCCTCTTCGTCGTGTCGTTCCTCGCGATCCGCGACCGCGTCGACCCGGTCGCGACCGGGTTCGGCTTTCTCGTGCTCGTGGTGGCGTGTGTCGGGCTCGGGGGACTGGGCCCGGGCATCGTGGCTTCGGTGCTCGGCTTCGTGACCTTCAACTTCTTCTTCCTGCCTCCCTACGACACGTTCGCGATCGCGAAGGCGCACGACGTGATCGTGCTCTTCGTGTTCCTGGGGTTGTCGGTGCTCATCTCGCTGCTCGTCGCCCGGGCCGACGCGCGCGCGAGGGCGGCCGAGGCCCGCGCCGAGGAGCTCCGGCGTCAGCAGGATCTGAGTCGGGTGCTCGTGGAGCCTCAGCCCGGCTCGCGCCCCTACGAGGGCATGCTGCGCGTGGTGGTTGCGACGTTCGGGTTCCTCGACGGCGCGCTCTACGTGCAGGAGGGCCCCGATCGAGGACTCGTCGAGCGTGCGACGGTCGGTGGAGAGCCGGGGACGGTGCCGCCCGGCGGCGGCGACGGCGTCGAGCGCGTGCCGCTCAACGTTGGCCGCCGCAATCTCGGGCTGCTGGTGATGCGGGGTATCCGCGAGCCCCTCAGCCCATCGGAAGGGCGCATCCTGGAGGCGTTCGGGAACCAGCTCGCCTTGCTGCTCGAACGCGACCGTGCCCTCCGCGCGGCCATCGAGCATCCGTCGTGACCGCGGGTCCCCGCTACGTCGCGGCGGAGGCGCCGCCCCCTTCGTCGGTCGGGATGCCGCCCGGTATGTCGGCGCCGACCACTGCGTCGCGGAGCGCCCCCTCGACCGGGCCGCTCGCGAGGGCGAGCACCTCGTCGCCGGCCGCGAGCACGGTCTCGGGCTGTGGGATCACCACATGTCCCTCGCGGAGGATGGCGACGATCACCGAATCCCCGGGCAGCCGCAGCTCGTAGACGGCCCGGCCGACCGAGGGGGATCCCTCGGGCAAGGTCATCTCGACGATCGACACGCGGCCGCCCTCGAGCCTGATCAAGCGGACCAGGTCGCCCACCGTGACGGCCTCCTCGACCATGGCGGTCAGGATGGTTGGAGGCGAGACCTCGGCGTCGACACCCCATTGCTCGGTGACCAGCCACTCGTTCCTCGGGTTGTTCACTCGGGCCAGCACACGGGGCACGGCGAATTCCTGCTTCGCGAGCAATGAGGTGACGAGGTTGTCCTCGTCGTCGCCGGTGACCGCGACGAGCACGTCGGCCGCGGAGGTCTCCGCGCTCTCGAGCACCCACGGCTCGCACGCGTCGCCGTTCACGACGCGCACCTTGGGGGCCCACGTCTGCAGCTTCGCGACGAGGCTGCGGTTCTGTTCGATCAGGGTGACCGCGTGGCCGCGCTCGACCAGGTCGACCGCGAGGTGACGCCCGACCGCACCGCCGCCGGTGACGATGACGTTCATCAGTGCTCCGTGGCAGGCTCGAACACCTCGTCGAGCGTGTCGAGGCCGTCCTTCGTGAGCATCACCACGAGGTAGTCGCCCGCCTGCAGCGCGTTCTCGCCGGTGGGGATGAAGCCGCTCCCACCGCGTGAGACCCCGGCAACCAGGATCTTCCCCGGCACGTTGAACGCGGTCGCCGGCTTGCCGACCATGTGCCCGGAGACCGGCAAGCGCATGCGGAGCAGGTCGCCTCCTCCGATCGCCTCCCTGATCTCCTGGCGGTCGTGGAAGAGCATCAGCTGGATCTGCTTCACGCCCCACCTCGTCGTGGCCACCGTCGGGATGTTCAGGCGCTCGTAGATGTCGGCCCGCCGCGGGTCGTAGATGCGCGCGACGACCTTGGGGACGTGGTAGTTCTCGAGCGCCACCCGAGCCGAGACGATGTTGGAGTTGTCGCCGCTCGAGACGGCCACGAACGCGTCGGCGTCCTTGATCCCGGCTTCTTCGAGCACGTCGCGATCGAACCCGAGCCCCACCACGGTCCTCACGCTCTCTCCGGGCGGGTAGCGGAAGAAGGCCTCCGGGTTCTTGTCGATCACGGTCACCTCGTGGCCGTCGTCGCTCAATTCGTTCGCCAGCTCGGAACCGACGCGGCCGCAGCCCATGATGATCACTCGCACCGCGGGGCATCCTAGACCACCCCACGGCTGACGTCGCGACAGGAGGTCTGCGGGATCGGCCCGGAAGGGCCCGGACAGGACGGGGCCCGGAGGTCGGGCGGGCTGGAGGGCGCCGTCCGGCCTCCGGGCTTGGTTCGGAGGATGATGCAACTCCTGACGTGAGTCTCGTCGGGCCTCCGTGAGCGGTGCGTGAAGGATCGGGGCCCGGACGTGAAGATCACGTGAAGAGCGATCCGTGCCGATACGCATGGCACGATGGATCGCGCGATGGGCAAGGGCACCGATCAGGATTCGCGGCGTTTCCGTGGGCTGACCGCCGGCGACGTCCTCGTAGGCGTCGTGGCGCCCGCGGCCGCCGGCATGGCCTCCATCGCGGTCGCACCCCACGGGCCGGCGGCCGCGATCGCCTTGTTCCTGCTCGCGATCGTGATCGCAGCCGTCTCCAGTGGGCTGTGGGCCGGGCTGCTCGCGGCGATCCTGTCGTCGATCGCCCTGCCCTTCCTCTACGGGGCGCCGAGATTCCGGCTGCGATTCGAAGGCGCAGAGGACGTGCTGACTGGGTTGGTGTTCCTCACCGTCGCGCTCGTCGTCGGGCTGCTCGTCGGCGGCGCGGCCGAGGATCGAGCGCGGGCGGCCAGACGCGAGCGTGAGACCAGGCTGCTGGGCCACCTCTCGTCGAAGTTCGTGTCGGGCGAGGTGCCCGATCGCGTGCTCGACGACTTCGTCCGGGTGCTGCTCGAGCCGTTCGGGCTGGCGACTGCTGAGGTCCGGGTCGAGCTCGACGGCACGCAACTACATGCTCGGGCGGAGCAGCCCGAGCTCACCCCCGGCGGGCCGGACGCCGTGGTGCCCCTGGTGGTCGGCCCCGTCTCGTTCGGCACGCTCCGGGTCGAGCGCCCCGCCGACCGACGGCCCCTGGGGCCGCAGGAGCGATTGCTGCTCGAGGCGGCATCGAAGCAGGCGGCCGCCGCGCTCGACCGGGCCAGGCTCGACGCCCGGGCGCGGCTGGCGCAGCTCGACGCGGAGACGAACCAGCTTCGCGCCGCGATGTTCAGCTCGGTGACGCATGACTTCCGCACCCCGCTCGCCTCGATCAAGGCGGGGGTCACGAGCCTGCTCGACACGAGCGTCGAACACGACGCCGGGCAGGAGCGTGAGCTGCTCACCACGATCCTCGAGGAGACCGATCGGTTGAACCGCCTCGTGGGCAACATCCTCGATCTGGCCCGCATCCGGGCCGGCGGGCTCACTCCTACGCGTCATGAGGCGGGGCTCGACGAGATCGCCGAGGCCGTCGTCGCGCGTTTGGCGCCGCGCCTCGGCGACGTGCGGATCGTGCTCGAGATCGCCGACGACGTGCCGCCGGTGGCGGTCGACGAGATGCAGCTCGATCAGGTCGTCACGAATCTGCTCGAGAACGCCGCTCGGTACTCGCCGCCGGGCGATGCGGTTCGGCTATCGGTCATGCCGTCTGGCGACCGGGTCGTGGTGCGCGTGAGCGACCACGGCCCCGGCATCGCGCCGGAGGACCGGGAGCGCGTGTTCGAGGCGTTCTACCGTGGAGCGTCGAGCCCCGATTCTCCCGGCACCGGGCTGGGCCTGGCGATCGCGAACGCGATCGTCACCGCGCACGGCGGTCGAATCTGGGTCGAAGACGACCCTGGGGGAGGCGCGTCGGTCGTGTTCGAGATCCCCGTGCACGAGCCCCTGGTCCTGGGTGTCGATCCGGTCGACGACGCCGACGCGGTCGACGGCGTCGCCCAGCCCGTCTCCGAAGGGACGGCGAGCCCATGAGCCTGGTCCTGGTGGTCGACGACGAGCCTCAGATCCGTCGCGCTCTGCGGACGAGCCTCGAGGCCCACGGCTACGACGTCGCCACGGTCGGCACCGGAACCGAAGGCGTGGTCGGGGCGGCCGAACAGGCTCCCGACCTGGTCTTGCTCGACCTCGGGCTCCCCGACATCGACGGCACCGAGGTCATCAAGCGGGTGCGCGCGTTCAGCGACGTTCCGGTGATCGTGCTGTCGGTGCGCGAGTCGCAGTCTGACAAGGTCGCCGCGCTCGACGCCGGCGCCGACGACTACGTGACGAAGCCGTTCGGCATGGAAGAGCTGCTCGCGAGGGCGCGGGCGGCGATGCGCCGCACGCTTCCCGACGAGCCCGCCGTGCCGGTGCTCGGGTACGGTCGCCTCGAGGTCGACCTGCCGAAGCGCCTCGTGACGCTCGACGACGAACAGGTGCGCCTGACGCCCACCGAGTACGGGTTGCTCGAGGCGTTCGTCACGAACCCCGGCAAGCTGCTCACGCACCAGTGGCTCCTGCGGAAGGTCTGGGGCCAGGGGTATGGCACCGAGACGACCTACCTGCGCACGTACGTTCGGTCGCTCAGGAAGAAGCTCGGCGACGACGCCCAGGCGCCCGCGTTGATCGTGACCGAGCCCGGCGTCGGCTATCGATGGGTGGCTGAAGCTTCCGGGTGACGCGACCGTCGCGGAGGTTCGTGGGAGGATTCCCGGGTGTCCGCTGATCTCGAAACCCCTCGTCGGGTCGGCGGTGGCCCTCTGAAGCGGCTGTTTGTCGGCCGCGCGATCGCCTCCGACAAGGCCGAGCACCAGCTGCTTCCGAAGTTCCTGGCGTTGCCCGTCTTCTCCTCCGATCCTCTCTCCTCCAACGCGTACGCCACCGAGGAGATGATGCTGGTACTCGTCGCCGCCGGTGCCGGAGCGCTGTCGCTCCGACTCCCCATCGCGCTTGCGATCTCGGCGCTCCTGCTGATCGTCGTGACGTCGTACCGCCAGACCGTCCGTGCCTACCCCCGAGGCGGCGGCTCCTACATCGTTGCGCGCGAGAACCTCGGCACGGTCCCGGGGTTGGTGGCGGCGGCCGCGATCCTGACCGACTACGTCCTCACGGTGGCCGTCAGCATCACGGCGGGCACCACGGCGATCGCCTCGGTGGCTCCCCAGACCCTCGTGCCGTTGCGGGTGCCGATCGCGATCGGACTCGTCGTGCTCGTGACCCTGGCGAACCTCCGCGGCGTGAAGGAGGCAGGGGCGCTGTTCGCGGTGCCGACCTACGGCTTCGTGCTCATGATCGCGATCACCCTCGCGGTGGGCTTCGTGCGCTGTCTCGGGGGGTGCCCGGTCGCGGCGACCGCGACGCTCCCGATCGAGATCGAGCACACCCTGTCGTTCTTCCTGATCGCTCGCGCGTTCTCATCTGGCGCGACCGCGCTGACCGGTGTGGAGGCGATCGCGGACGGGGTCCAGGCCTTCCGGCGGCCGCAATCGAAGAACGCCGCCTCGACGCTCGCGGTCATGGGCGCCATGTCGGTCACGATGTTCCTGGGCATCACCGCGCTCTCCCAGCTCCTGCACGTGCGGGTCACGGAGGACGTCGCTCACGAGCTGCCCGTGCTCGCACAGATCGGTGACACGGTGTTCGGCGGCGGGTTCATGTTCCTGATCCTGCAGGTCTTCACGGCGGGCATCCTGGTCCTCGCGGCGAACACCGCGTTCCAGGACTTCCCTCGACTCGCGTCGATCCTCGCCCGCGACCGGTTCATGCCGTCCCAGTTCCGCAACCGCGGCGACCGCCTCGTCTTCTCGAACGGTGTCGTCGTGCTCGCGTCGCTCGCGGCGCTGCTGATCTGGGTGTTCGACGCCAACCTCACGCACCTGATCCAGCTCTATGTGGTGGGCGTGTTCACGGCGTTCACCCTCTCGCAGGCGGGCATGGTGAGGCGGTGGCTCCGAACCCGAGAGGGGAGTTGGAAGCGGAGCGCGACGATCAACGGCATCGGCGCCGCGACGACCGCTGTTGTGCTCGTCGTCGTCACGATCACGAAGTTCGCCAAGGGCGCGTGGATCGTGATCACCGCGATGCCCTTCATCGTGCTGTTCTTCTGGGCGGTGCATCGGCACTACGAGCATGTCGCTCGGGCGCTGCAGGCCCGGCGGCTGTCGGGCCGCGACGCCGCCACGGGGACGATGCTCCTGTTGGTGCCCGACCTCGGGCTCGCCACGCGCGACGCTGTGGCGTACCTGCGCGCGGTGCGCCCCGAGACCTTCACCGCGCTGTACATCGGCCCTCCGGCCGAGTACGAGCGCCTTGCGTCCGAGTGGTCGGTGGTCGCGCCTCGCATGGGCTCGCTCGAACGGCTCGAAGGCGCTGACCGGCACCTCGTTCGCGCCGTCCGGCGGTTCGTCCGGGCGATGCCGCGGCACGAACGCGACCGGTTCCTCACGGTCGTGATCCCCGAGCTGTTGCCTCGGAACACCGTCTGGCAGTTCGTGAGGCACCGGGAAGCCTTCCTCTTGAAGACGGCGCTGCTGTTCGAGCCCCGGGTCGTCGTGACGGACGTGCCGCTCGTGCCTTCGGAACGGCGGCCGAGCTGGCTCGAGGGCCGCGCGCTGGAGCCGGAACGACACGTCGTGCTCGTGCCGGTCTCCGCGGTTCACGACGCGACGGTGCGCGCGGTGATCTACGGGAAGTCGCTGCACCCGACGGCCATCGAGGCCATCCTCATGGTGACCGATCCCGACGAGGTGCACGGCGTCGTCGAGGCCTGGCACGATCGGGGGCTCGACGTGCCGCTCGTGCTCGTCGAGGCGCCGTTCCGCGACCTCGGCCCTCCGCTGCTCGAGGAGATCCGCAGTCACACGTCGCGGGGCGACACGATCGTGACGGTCGTGCTTCCCGAGCTCGTGCCCCGGCACTGGTGGGGGAACCTGCTTCACAATCAGACCGCGTTGTTCTTCAAGCGCATCTTGCTCTTCGAGCCGGCCGTGGTGGTCACGAGCGTCCCGTTCCACCTCTCGGCGCCCGAGATCGGTCCCGACGCGCCGACCGGTTCGCCCCGCCCCGACCCTCGCGAGGCGCCGACGGCGTAGGCTGGCGGCTGCATGGCCAGAGCCGGGCTCCCCGTCGCTCCGAGCGGTGTGGTCAAGCGCGTGGTCCTCGGCCGCGCCTTCTCGACCGGGCGGCTCGAGCACACGCTGCTCCCCAAGGTGTTGGCGTTGCCGGTGTTCGCCTCCGATGCCCTGTCGTCGGTCGCGTACGCCACCGGCGAGATCCTCATCGTGCTGTTCGCTGCCTCGTCCGCGCCGCAGGCGTACGTCATGCCGATCGCGATCGCGATCTCCGCGTTGATGGCGGTCGTGGTCGTCTCGTACCGACAGACGGTCAGGGCGTACCCGAGCGGCGGCGGCGCCTACATCGTGAGCAAGGAGAACCTCGGGGCCTTGGCGGGGCTGGTGGCTGCGGCCGCGCTCCTCTTCGACTACGTGATGACCGTGATCGTCTCGATCGTGGCCGGGGTGTTCGCGATCGGGTCGGCGATCCCGTGGGCGAACGAGCATCGGGTCCTCTTGTCGATCGTGTTCGTCGGCCTCGTCACGGTCGCGAACCTGCGGGGCGCACGCGAGTCGGGCACGCTCTTCGCGATCCCCACGTACGGCTTCATCCTCTCGATCGGGGCCTTGGTCGCGTTCGGCTTCGCTCGCTGCCTCGGCGGATGTCCCGCCGTGCCCATCGACGTCGAGCCGCTTCACGATGCCGCCACGGCGGCGGGCGCCGTGGGGCTGTTCGTGGTGCTGCGGGCGTTCTCGTCGGGGGCGACCGCGCTCACCGGCGTCGAGGCGATCTCGAACGGGGTGCCGGCGTTCCGGCATCCCCAGGCGCGCAACGCTGCCGACACGCTCGCGATCATGGGGGCGATCGCCATCGCGATGTTCATGGGCATCTCGTGGCTGTCGACCCACGTCGAGGGGGTGATCGCGAGCGAGGAGCGGTCGATCGTGGCGCAGATCGCGCTGGCCGTCTTCGGCGCCGGCAGCGTGGGATTCTTCGTGGTGCAGGCGTTCACGGCTGCGATCCTGATCCTGGCCGCCAACACGGCGTATCAGGACTTCCCGCGGCTCGCGTCGATCCTGGCTCGTGATCGCTACATGCCCAGCCAGTTCGTGAACCGGGGCGATCGACTCGTGTTCAGCAACGGCGTGATCGTGCTGGGCGGGCTGGCGTCGTTGATGATCTATCTCTTCGACGCCGACCTGAACGCGCTGATCCACCTGTACGTGGTCGGGGTCTTCACCTCGTTCACGCTCTCGCAGACCGGGATGGTCAAGCACTGGATCTCGGAAGGACGCAAGGGCGAGGTAGCGAGGCCCGGGCGGCGCCGTTCCATCGTGATCAACAGCGTCGGTGCGATCGTGACCGGGGTCGTGCTCGTCGTCGTGGTCGCTTCGAAGTTCGGCGCCGGCGCGTGGCTCTCGATCCTGATCATGGCGCTGCTCGTCCCGGTCTTCTCCTCGATCCACCGGCACTACGTGAACGTCCAGCGCCAGCTCGGAGCCGGGCGGGTGCGACCGGGCGCGGAGGGAGCCAACCACGTCGTGCTGCTGGTGCGCGATTTCGACGTCGCCACTGCCGAGGCGGTCGGCTATCTGCGGTCGTTCCGCCCGCGGGACATCCGGCCGCTCTTCCCGAGCCGGGTCGACGAGGTGTCCGACGACGTGCAGGCCAGGTGGCGCACGTTCGTGGGCCCGGGGATCCCCGATCTGATGCCGATCCGGCACACGGACCTGACCGAGCAGGTCCGGGCGGTGGTGGAGTCGATCGACCGCCGGCCCGACGACTTCGTGACCGTTGTGGTGCCCGAGCTGCTCCGACCCCAGGGCCTCTTCTCCTACCTGGTTCGGAGCAGTGACCTCGTGCGGCTGAAGGCCAGCCTGCTGCGCACGCGCAACGTCGTCGTGACCGACGTGCCGGTCGTGCTGGAGGAAGGGTCCCCGTCGGCCGCCGGCGGCAAGCCCCTGATCCCGAGGCGAACGGTGACCC
>JBEVGU010000090.1:0-11566 GCA_040511595.1 Actinomycetota bacterium
TAGATTCCACGGCAGTGACCGCTTGGGATCCGGCCGGTCAGAGGTCGGCGACCTAGCCCGGTTGACCTACGTGGTTCCAGGACGATAGGTTGCGGCGTCGAACATCTCTCCCCGAATCGAAAGGATCCAATGGTGGCCTCCCCTCGTTTGCTTCGCTCATCGCGCGGCATCCGCTCCCGCGTGCGCCCGTTCACGGTCGGCGCCGCGTTCGCGCTCGTCTGCGCGACCATGGTCGTCCTCGCGGCGCCGGCCTCCGCAGCGGTCGTGACCCAAGTGGCGACACCGACTCAGCTCGCAGAGAGCCTCGCCGGACCGGGCATCGCCGTCTCCGGTGCGACGTTCACAGGCAACGGCTCGGCCGGAGGGACGTTCTCGGGAGGCGCCGGCATCGTCGGCTTCGACGGCGGCGTTGTCCTGAGCTCCGGCGTGATCGCCACCGTGATCGGGCCCAACAACCAGACGGGCGCAGGCACCAACAACGGCACGCCGGGCGACACGGACCTCAACTCGTTGTCCGGCGCGACGACGTCCGACGCCGCCGTGCTCGAATTCGACTTCGTGCCCACCACGAACCAGGTGCAGTTCAGCTACGTCTTCTCGTCCGAGGAGTACAACGAGTTCGTCGGCGGCGGGTTCAACGACTCGTTCGGCTTCTTCGTGAATGGCACGAACTGCGCCGAGGTCGGCGACCCGGCCGTGCCGATCACGGTCGACACGGTCAACGCGGGTTCCAACGCTTCCCTGTTCATCGACAACACCGACGCCCACCTCGACACGCAGATGGACGGCCTGACCGTCGTGCTCACCTGTCTCGCGTCCGTCGATCCGGGCACGAACCATATGAAGCTGGCGATCGCGGATGCGGGCGACTCGAATCTGGACTCAGCCGTCTTCCTCGAGCAGAACAGCTTCGTGGCCGTGCACACGCTCTCGGTCTCCAAGTCGGGCGAGGGCTCGGGCACGGTGACGAGCGACCCCGTCGGCATCGACTGCGGCGAGGGCTGCAGCGAGGGCTACGAGGAAGGCACGGCGGTCACGCTGACGGCCACGCCTGACCCGGGATCGACGTTCGACGGCTGGTCGGGCGACTGCACCGGGACCGGCGCGTGCGAGGTCACGATGGACGCGCCGCACGACGTCACGGCGACGTTCGGCGTCAGCGGCACGACATGCGGTGAAGGGTCGGAGTGCGACGAGGGCACCCTGCCGCCCGGCGGCACCCTCAGCACCGTCCAGGGACCGCCCGCCAACCCAGTCTCGCCCGCCGACCCGTTCGCCCTCGGGCTGCAGAACGTCAGCGGCCAGACCGTGTCGGGCTCGATCGTCGAGGAGAGGTGTGACGGCACCCAGGAGGGCGACGCGCTGTGCTCGACGCCTCGCATCGGCAGCAGTGCGGGCAACTTCCAATTCACGGTGGAGGGCGGCTCGTCGCTCGCCGTCGCCGGCGGCGGGACGACGGGCCCGACCCCCGTGACGGTCGGCTCGCTGTTCTTCGACAAGTCGGTCGTGCGCGGGACGGGGCCTGCGATGATCTTCTACCAGAAGGAGTTCGGCGGCCCGGTCATCAAGCTCAAGCGGTGCAAGGGGGCTCGAACGACGGAGTGCTTCAAGGTCAAGAAGCTGAAGAGCGGTGACCAGATCGTAACCGTGCCCTTCAAAGACGACCCGCGCGTCACGCGAGGCTGATCCGTTCAGGCACACGCTCGGTCGTGTGGCCGAGGCCAGTCACGAGCCTCGGCCCGAGACCGTGACCTGCTCGCCACCCGTGATCCGGAGCTTCCTCGTCGAGAGCGTGAGCTCGCCGAGCCTGGCGCCGGCCCGCGACGGCACCACGGTCAACGAGCGAAGGCCCGTCGCGACCACCACCTGCATCGACCCCGGCTCGGGGTAGGGCCGGGGCTTGAGTCCCCCGTAGTAGAAGGCGAGGATGCGGCGGGCGGACCAGCCACGCGACGCCTTCCCGTACGCGCCCCACTGCACCATGCCGACGCCGTGACCCCATCCGCGTCCCTGCACGACCAGCGATCGGGCGCCTGAGGACACGCCGAACCATCCCGAGGGGATCGTAATCGGAAGGCCTCCGCTCGGGTAGCGGCCGGGCAGCAAGCACGGCGCCCACGTGTTCACGGCGTCCCTGAGCCCCGAGGCGTCGAGCGATGCCGTCCGCCCGCCGCCCGCGATGCGGATCGTCGAGCCGGAGACGCTCGCCGAGGCGATCCGCACACCGGACGGCCACAGCCCGGCCGCGGGGAGCACGGTCTCGAGGTCCGCGAACGGCAGCTCCACGCGCCAGTTGGACAGCGGAGACGCGCCATCGTCCCGTTCGACGGTCGGTCGCAGATAGGCGAGCGGCGAGCTCCCGAACACCTCGTCGTTGCCGTACGTGCGCCCGTTGGAGGTGGAGAAGTACACCGTATCGGCCGGGCGGTCTCCGTACAGGAGCACCTGCCCTCGCGTGCGGCGCACGGCCTCGTACCACCGGCGGATGCCGGGAGGGCGTGGGTCGGGGATGCCGCCGTAGACCTGGCAGTCGGCGGTGCCGCAGATCGAGCCGTCGAGGCTCTCGCCCTGCGCTCCCTCCCACCCCGTGCGCGAGAGCACGTAGCTGCGCGCGGCGATCACTTGGGCCTCGAGGGCCGCCATCGGCCACGTCGGCGGCACCTCCGCGATACCCTCGAGGTACCGACGGAACGTGAGCGTCACGGCCACGGTCACGGAGCCGTCGTCGGCCGCTCGGATCCACAGCGTGCCCGGGTAGCGCCCATCGAGCCTCGGCCGGTCCGGTCGGACGCACCGAGAAGGGCTCCACGGATAGGTCCCGCGGACGCGGAACGATGCACCGCTCGGCGGCCGGATCGAGACTCGCTCCGCCGAGACCTCGAAGGGGGTGGAGGGTGAGGCTGTGGCGATCGCGGTGGGGGACTGGGTGGCGGGCGGCGGCGCGGCGGTCGTGGAGGCCGGGGCGATCGATGCCGACTCGGTCTGCCGATCGCCGGCCGGAGACGAGCAGGCCATGAGCATCATGCCGAGCAGCGTCGCGGCCACGACCGTCGAGACGGAGGGAGGGAAGGCGTGCCGTCGCATGGTCGCCATCACCCTACCCCTGCGACGCGAGCCATCCGAACGGGATAGGGTGGTCCTCGATCCGAGGACCACCTACGGGGGAGGGATCATGCTGGCAGCGATCGATATCAGCATCGGCGACATCATCGTCTACATCCTGGCGGGCGCGATCATCGGCGCGCTGGGGCGGTTGCTCGTCCCGGGACGTCAGAGCATGAGCATCTTCGTGACGATCGTGCTCGGCGTGGTGGCCGCGGTGATCGGGGGAATCCTGTGGGAGGCCGTCTTCCCCGACAACGACGGCATCGCGTGGATCGGCTCGATCATCGTCGCGGTGATCCTCGTCATCCTCTTCGCTCGCTTCTGGGGCACCCGAGAGGCCTGATCGCAGAGGCCCGTTCGGCCGTCGCGGGCTCAGCTCGCGGTCGGGCCGTCGCCTTCGCCCTCAGGCCGGGACTCGGGCTCCGGCTTCGACCCAGGCCCGGGCTCGGGCTCCGGTGGGGACTCGCCGGCGGGACCGGAGGTGGTGGAGGCGGTCCGTCGACGAACGGCTTCCCCGGCCTCTGACACCGTGACGCCGACCGCTTCGCCGATCGCTCCGACGGCCTCCCGCAGGTCCTTCTTGGCTTCCTCGTCGCGGAGCGTATCGCCGAGAGCGGTGAAGGCGCGGCCGAGCTGGTCGCTGATCTCTCGGGCCGCCTCCTCCAGCTTGTGCTGGGCCTCGCGAGCGGCTTCCTCGCCGGTGGTGCCCGCTTCGCGGTAGCGCTCGGACACCCGTTTGCCCCAGGACGCGAACCGTTCTCCGACGTCGTTCCACGCTTCCTTCGGGTCTGCCATCGCTCGACCTCCTGCGATCAGGTGACCCCTGCAGCTTACGGCCGTCCGCGGGTATGTTTGCCCTCGCTCCCTGGGGGCAACATTTCAGGAAGCGCACGATCGGATCCGCCCGGGAGGAAGGGGTCGTTCCATGCGTCATCGGAAGCTCACTCGTGTCTCGATCGTCATGCTGGCGGTGCTCTCGCTCGGCGTCGCCGGCTCGTCCGCGGGAGCCGGCACGCTCCCCGAACGCATCCCGCTCCCCGACGGTTCGCAGCCCGAAGGGCTCGCTGTCACGAACGACGGGACGTTCTTCACCGGGTCCATCGCCGACGGCACGATCTTCGTGGGCGACGTCGACACGGGCGCCGTTCGCGTCTTCGCGCCCGGTGCCGCAGGTCGGTCGGCGGCCGGCATCGAGGTGCGCGGTGGGCTCGTCTGGGTCGCGGGCGGTGAGACCGGCATGGCGTGGGTCTACCGCCGGAACGGCCGCTTGATCCGCACGTACGACTTCGACCCGGGTGGCTTCGTGAACGACGTCGTGGTCACCCGGCGGGCCGCGTTCTTCACCGATTCGTTCGAGCCGTTCCTCTACCGGGTGCCGATCCGCGACGACGGGCTCCCCGCCGGCCGCGGGACGGTGGAGTCGCGGCCGCTCTCCGGCGACATCGAGTACGAGACCGGGTTCAACGCGAACGGCATCGATGTCGACCGCGGTCGGTCCAGGTTCGTCATGGTCCAGTCCAACACGGGCGAGCTGTTCGAGGCGCGTCCGTCGGGCCGCACGCGTGCCATCGACCTCGGTGGGGAGACCGTGGACTCGGGGGACGGTGTGCTCCTGCGTGGCCGCATCGTCTACGTCGTGCAGGGCTTCTTGAACCAGGTGGCGAAGGTCCGCCTGTCCGAGGACTTCAGTTCCGGCCGGGTGCTCTCGGTCACGACCGATCCGGACTTCGACGTGCCGACCTCGGTGGACGCCTTCGGGCATGCCCTCTACCTCGTGAACGCGAGGTTCACGACGCCGCCGACGGCGGCCACCGAGTACTGGATCGCGCCGATCCCACGGCCCTGATCGCGCGGCGGCAGGCGCTCTCCGCTCCTGAAGACGGCCTCGCCGACCGGTGCTTCGCGTACCGTGCGTGCACCGGTCGAGCGAGGAGGGCAGATGAGGGTGATCCGTGTGTACGAACAGGGTGATCCCGATGTGATGGTGCTGGAGGACGTCGAGCGCCCCGTGCCGTCCGAGGGGCAGGCGCTTGTCGAGATCGAGGCCGCGGGCGTGAACATGATCGACATCCAGCAACGCTCGGGCGCCTACTCGGTGACGCTCCCGTACACGCCGGGCACCGAGGGTGCCGGAACGGTCGCGGAGCTCGGCCCCGGTGTGACCGACCCGTCCGTCGGCGACCGCGTGGCCTTCGCGATGGTCCGTGGCACCTACGCGGAGTCAGCCCTCGTCCCCGCCCATCGGCTCGTGCCGGTGCCCGAGGGGATATCGACGGAGACGGCGGGGGCGGTGCTCCTGCAGGGGATGACGGCCCACTTCCTGGTCGACTCGATCGCGCCGCTCGAGGAAGGCGACGTCGTCGTGGTGCACTCGGCCGCCGGCGGCGTGGGACTGCTGCTCACCCAGATGGCGGCGGCCCGAGGGCTGATCGTGGTCGGCACGACATCGACCGAACGGAAGGCCGAGTTGGCGAGAGAGGCCGGCGCGGCCGACGTCGTGGTTCGCGGCACGCGGCAGCTGCCCGAGGTCGCGCGCGCCCGTGGAGACGGCAGCGGCGCCCGCATCGTGTTCGACTCGATCGCGAAGGACACGTTCGAGGACAGCCTCGCATCGCTCGGCCGCCGGGCGACCCTGGTGGTCTTCGGCCAGTCGAGCGGACCGGTGCCACCGTTCGACATCCGCCGGCTTCAGGACCCCGGGTCGGTGTTCCTGACGAGGCCCGGCCTCGGGGACTACACGGCGACCCGGGAGGAGCTGCTGCGCCGCGCCGACGCGGTCTTCTCGATGGTGGCGAGCGGAGCGCTCGACGTCCGGGTGCATGGGCGGTTCCCACTGGAACTCGCCCCCGAGGCCCACCGCGAGCTCGCGAGCGGCACCACCACGGGCAAGCTGCTCCTCACGACGGCGTCCACCGGCTAAGGGAGCGGTCTCAGGGCGCCGAGAGCCGCTCGGCCAGGTACCGCAGGCTCATCGGGTATCGGTACTCGATCGCGTTGTGCGTCGCATCGAAGAGCTCGAAGGAGACGTCGGTCACCCCGATCGACGCGAGCTCGCGGCGGAACGCCTCCGCCCCGAGATCCAGGTAGAACTGGTCCTTGTTGCCGGCGTCGATGTAGATCGCGCGCATCGACCGGAGCTCGTCAGCATGTCCGGCGACCATGCGCACGGGATCCAGGTCGAGCCACCGGCGCCAGACGTCGTCGATCAGCTCGCCGGTCGCCGGATCGTACGGAAGACGCACGGTGCCGTCGTCGTCGGCCGAGTAGCAGGCGGCCATGCACCAGTCGTTCAGCAGCGACTCGTCGCCGTCCTTCGAGAACGGCACCCGCGTTCGGAAGTCCTGCCAGAAGCGGTCGAACGAGCCGTCGTACCGGTCGCGGAGCACGCGCACGGACTCCCGGAACCCCGGCAGGTAGCAGACCTCGAAGAGCGCGTCGCCGGCGTGGGTCGCGAGCCCGCCCCACACGTCGGGACGGAGCATCGGCAGGACCATCGCCCCGTATCCCCCGCTCGACTTCCCCTGGATCCCTCGGTGATCCCGGTCGCCGATCGTGCGGTAGCGCCCGTCGACCCATGGAACGACTTCGTCGCACAGGTAGGTCAGGTAGTTGCCGGTGCCGGGGGAGTCCAGGAACTGGCTGCCGCCGAACGAGGTCCAGCAGTCCACCCAGACGACGACGGTGGGCGGCGCCTCGCCTCGCGCGAACAGGCCGTCGACGAGTTCGATCGGGTTCCGCCGGAACGGCGTGCGGTTCCGCCACATATCGAGCTGTCCGGTGAGTCCCATGATCAGGTAGACCGACGGGAACCGCTCGTCGCTCGCGTCGTCGTACTCGGGAGGCAGGTAGACCCAGAGCGGACGCTCGTGCGGATCGCCGAGCGGATTCCCCTGCAGGGCGTGGCTCTCGAACGTGTGCTCCTCGAACCGCCCGCGCAGGTCGGACGACCACGGCTCCATGCGACGCTCCCCTCGGATCGACGTCACGTCAGCATCGCAGGCACACATCGGTCCGGCATGCGTGGGCCGGGGCGGAGTAGGCTCGGTCCGACCCGACGAGGGGGTGCTGGATGACCGACATGAAGCTCCTGGACGTCGAACGGCGGCTCGAACGCGTGGAACGCCTGCTCCGGGCGGCCACCGACGAAGCGAGGAGTGCGCGCCTTGACCTCGGTCTCGACCAGGGCGCCGAGGATCGGTGGGCGAGGATGATGTTCGCCGTCCTCGACGAGCTCGACGGCCTCGGAGGCGAGGTGTCCCGGCAGCAGTTCCTCGAGATCGGCGAGCGCCACGGCTACAACCGGCGCGGCATGGCGGGGTTCTACCAGCAGCTGGTCGAGCCGTCCCCGCAGTTCAAGGTGCGGCTCACGGCGACGGGACGGGAGCGGCTGCGGCTCCTCCGGGAGCGTTACGTCGCCTAGAGCGCGCCGGCTGACGTTCCTCGTCGCCGGCGTCGTCGTGGCGGTCGCCACCGCATCGGCCCGTCGGGGCGTCTCCCGCCGGGAGCGGGAGCTGTTCCGGATCGTGAACTCGCTGCCGGACGCCGCGTTTCCGGCGGTCTGGCTCCCGATGCAGTACGGCACGTACGGGACGGTTCCGGCCGTCGCAGCGGTGGCGCTGGCGCGCGGCGACCGCCGCCTGGCGCTCACGTTGCTCACCGGCGGGACCGCCGCCTGGGTCGCGGCGAAGGCCGTCAAGCCCCTCGCCTCCCGGGGACGCCCGCTCGCCACGCTGCCCGACGTGCGGCTCCGGGGGACGATCACGGGCGACCGCGGCTTCCCGTCGGGGCACGCGACGGTC
Source organism: Actinomycetota bacterium (assembly GCA_040511595.1). GTDB lineage: Bacteria > Actinomycetota > UBA4738 > UBA4738 > HRBIN12 > JAOUEA01. Next base: position 7,905 of record JBEVGU010000090.1, read on the forward strand.
TCCGCGGCGCTCACGGTCGCCGCGTGGCCCTCCGTCTCCGGTCGCCGGCGCCGCCAGCTGCTCGCCCTCGCCGCGTTCGTGCCCCTCGTGCGCGTCTACGTGGGGGCGCATCTGCCCCTGGACGTGATCGGAGGCTCCGCCCTGGGCGTCGCCGTCGGGTGCGCGGTCGACCTCGCGGTGCGCCCGAGCCGGTCGGGTGGGGCCGGGCAGGGCGGCCGGTCGCGCTCGTCGAGCTAGTCGCGGGCGAGGACGCCACGGACGCGGTCGATCACGTCGTCGACGCGCGCGGTCATCCGCTGGAACCTCGCGTCGCGCAGCACCACGGTCGAGGCGTTGCGACCCGGCACCGCCATCACGCCGCCGCCGGGATGCGTGCCGCCCCCGCACAGATAGAGGCCCTCGATCGGCGTGCGATAGTCGCCGAAGAACGGGATCGGGCGGAACGAGAACATCTGGTCGGGCGTGAGCTCCCCCTGCATGATGTTCCCTCCGAGCAGGCCGAAGCGCTCCTGGAGGTCCTTGGGGGTCAGCACCTCGACGTGCTCGACCGACTCGGCCAACCCCGGCGCGGAGGCGCCCACGGCGTCGACGATCTTCTTCGCCCAGGCGTCGTGGGCCCGCGGCGTGTTCGGCGCGTCGAACGGCATGTACTGGGTGAACGCCATCATGATGTGCTTGCCCTCGGGCGCGAGCCCTGGCTGGTGCGCCGTCGGGAACATCACCTCCGCGTACGGGTGCGTGCTGGGCTTCCCGTACTTCGCGTCGTCGAACGCCCGCTCCAGGTAGGTCATCGAGGGGGAGACCGCCATCAGGCCGCGGTGCACGTCGCCATCCTGGTCCCACGCCGGGAACGATGGCAGCCCCGACAGTCCGAGGTTCACCTTCACGCTGCCGCTGCGCGTGCGGAATCGCTCGACGTCGCGCACGACGTCGGCGGGCAGGTAGGCGCGGCCGATCAGGTCGAGGTACGTCGTGACCGGATGGGCGTTCGACACCACCCGCCCGGCGCGCACGATCGACCCGTCGTTGAGCTCCACGCCGACCGCGCGGCCCTGCGCGTTGATCGCGACGCGCGCCACCGGCTGCCCCGTTCGGATCTCAGCGCCGGCCGCCCGGGCGGCGTCGGCGATCGCCGCCGACACGCCGCCCATGCCGCCCTTGACCCATCCCCAGGCGCCGAGATGCCCGTCGATCTCGCCGATCCAGTGGTGCATCAACACGTAGGCCGACCCCGGGGTCATCGGACCGCACCAGGCTCCGATGATCGCCTGCGTCGCGAGCGCCCCCTTCACGCGGTCGTCGGTGAACCACTCGTCGAGGAAGTCGGCCGCGCTCATCGTGAACAACCGGACGAGCTCGTGCACGTCGCGCCCGGTCCATCCGCGGAACCGCGCCCCCGTCCGCGCCCAGCTGAGGACCTCGGTGAGCCTCATGTTCGGCGGCACGACGTAGAGCAGATCCCTCACGAGGCCAGCGATCCGCTCGAAGTATGCGTCGAAGCCGACGTAGGCCTTGGCGTCGGACGCGCTGAGCTTCGCGATGTTCTCGACGTCGCGCGCCAGGTCTCCCCAGAGCGTGAGCGACGAGCCGTCCGGGAAGGGCACGAAGTAGTCGGGGGAGACGATGGAGACCTCGTAGCCGAACCGCTTCAGCTCGAGCTCGTCGACGATGCGGTCCGGCATGAGCGACACGACGTAGGACGCGCTCGAGACCTCGTAGCCGTCCCACATTCGCTCGGTCGCGGCCGCACCCCCGAGGACGTCGCGCCGCTCGAGCACCAACACGTCGAGCCCGGCCTTCGCGAGGTAGGCGGCGCACGTGAGCCCGTTGTGCCCGCCACCCAGGACGATCACGTCGCGATCGAAGGAAGCCATTGCCGGCCGGAGCCTAGCCCGGAGCCGCCTCCGCGGCCAAATCGCTCGAACCTGAACCTCAGTAGCCGGGGCCAGTGGCCGCCTTGTCCGTCACGGCCTCGCCCTTGGGGCTCACCACGAACCACACGTCGCCCACGCCCTGGCCGCTCGTGTCGCCGGGCGCCGTGTCGGGGGCGTAGAGGTAGAGGGGGTGGTCGGCGTAGGTGACCTGCATCGAGCCGTCGTCGCGCTTGGTGGTCCCCAGGAGCGAATCGTCGATGCCGCTCCCGGCGACGGGCGCGTCGCCGATCAGCGCCGGCCAGGTTGCCGCGCAGTCCTGATAACACGTGCTCGACCCGTCGGTGTCGGCCTCGAACAGGTACAACGTGTTCCCCTCGCTATCGACGAGGATCGAGCCGAGGTCCGAGCTGCCGACGTCCACCGTGGCCGAATCCGCCGCAGCCGACTCCGTCGCCGACGCCGCCTGCGTCGGCGACTCCTGCGAGGTCGTGCTCCCGCCGTCGCCCGTGTTGTCGCTGCCACAGGCCGCGAGCAGCAGCGTGAGCGACAGCCCGACCACCACCGATCGCATCGCACCGATCCGCATCGTGCCGTCTCCTTTCGGTCCTGGTGTCGGTGGGGATACGGGCGACCGACCTCCCGCGTTCAGTCCTATCGTGATCGAACCTCGCCGTGCCCGCGCCCGTACCCTGACATGAAGCGATGGGTGCAGCGCGGTTCGACCTCGACGAGACCGGCATCCGGGCGGCGTATTCGGCGCACGCTCACGAGATGTTCGGGTTCGCCGTGCGGTCGCTCAACGACCGTGGGCTCGCGGAGGAGGCGGTGCAGGAAGCGTTCGTGCGGGCCTGGCGTTTCGGCGATCGATTCGATCCACAGCTCGGCACGGTCCGCACGTGGCTCTTCGCGATCCTGCGGCACGTCGTCATCGATCTGGCCCGTGCTCGCGCGATCTGGCCGGAGCCCACCTCCGACGAGGCGCTCCAGCGGGCGACCGACGACGAGGCCTCACCGGAGGACCGGTTCGAGCAGGCACTGCTCTCGTGGCAGATCGAGGAAGCCCTGCGCCGGATCGGCGACGACCACCGGCGCGTGGTGCTCGAGACATACTTCCGGGCCCGCCCCTATGCGGAGGTAGCGTCGGAGCTCGGCATCCCCGAGGGAACGGTGAAGAGCCGCGTGTACTACGCCTTGCGAGCGCTGCGCCTGGCTTTGGAGGAGATGGGATGGGATGACTCCTCGACCGGGTGAACACGTGCGGCCCCTGCTGGGCGCATACGTGCTCGGCCACCTCGGCGCTGACGACGCGGCCGCGGTGACGGCGCACCTCGAGGGCTGCCCCCACTGCCGCGAGGAAGCCGCCGAGCTCGCGCCCATCGCGCGCCTCTTGCCCCTCGCCGACCCCGAACGGGTCGGCGCGCCGGCCGAGGCTCCGCGGGAGATGCTCGACGAGGTGCTGGCGCGCATCCAGCGGGAGCGCGAGGCGCGCGATCGCGCGCGCCGCCGCACCCTCGGCGCTCGGGTCGGCACCATCGCGGCCGCCGCGGCCCTCGTGTTGATCGTTGCCCTCGTCGCTCTGCGACCCTGGGAACCATCGGGCCCCGCGGGCGAGGTCGTCGCCTTGGTCGCCAGCGAGCCCGGCGTGCTCGGCGAGGCAGTCATCCACGAGGACCCCAGGAGCACCTGGGTGGAGCTCACGACCTCGGGCCTCTCCGTGGGGGAGACCTACGCGGTGTGGCTCGAGGAGACGGGGTCGGGCGAGCGATCGCCCATGGGCACCTTCACGAG
>JBEVGU010000091.1:0-5200 GCA_040511595.1 Actinomycetota bacterium
ACGGCGGGGCGGATGCGTTCGACGACGTCTCGCACTGCGGCTCCCGGGAGCCCCGTCAGGGTCAGCGACGGCAACCCCCGTCCGACGTGCGCCTCGACCGTGACGATGTGCCCGCCCACGCCCAGCACCGTCATACCCGTCACGCTTTCGAGAACGTATATGTGGCCTTACTACGCTCCTGACAGAAGGGTTGCCCTCCGGAACCAACCGCCTCTCCCGGGGCGAACTCCCAGATTCCGGGCTCACCTTCCTCCGCGTCGACCTTCGGAGACGACCCGTGACCGTCGTCCAGTTCTCAGTCCATATCCGGCCAGGAAGCGACGTCCACCTCGTTGCCCTCGGGATCGGCGAGGGTCCACCACAACGGCGCGCGGGCGTCGTAGACGATGCGGCCACCCGCGGCGATCGCCGCGTCGACTCGGGCGTTCGCCTGATCCTCGGGGACGTAGAGGTCGATGTGGATCCGGTTGCGCTGCGGGCGCGGCTCGTCCATCTGCTGGAACCAGAACGTCGGCCCCTCGGATTGCGGGTCGATCAGCGCGTCGCCGAAGCGCTCGTACCCGAGGACCGCCTCCCAGAAGGGCAGCACGTCGGGGATGACGAGCGCGTCGATCGCGACCTGGTAGCTCTGCAAGCCGGTGAAGTCGACGGTTGCGCCGAGTTCGCTCGCCTTGCTCGAGATCGCACCCGCGAGCGCGAGGTCGGCCTCGGTCAGCTCTCCGCTCTCATCGCGCTGGAGTCGGACCGTCACGCCCTTCGACCGCAAATCGATGTCCGGCTGCCGGCTCGCGGTGCGTGCGACCTCGCAGATCGCCTCCGCCAGCGCCGCCCCCTCCGCGAGCGATCCGGTCCGGAAGTGCGTGGCTTCGGTGTACGCCAGGACCCGCCATCCCACCTCGTGTAAGCGGGCGGATTCGATAATCGGTTCGCTCATGGCATCCCCTCGCTCGTCGTCTCCGCGACCCACCCTAGACCCGCCCGATCGACCCGAGGCAGGCATCGATGCCCGGATGGCTGGGTCTGCGTGAAGATGCACGGCGGGGCCAACTAGCAACCGCCTCACCGCGGTCAGACGGTGCGGGCGTCGGACCCAGGAGGGCATCGTCACCCCGGTCACGGTGCGTTCCGCATACATTTGCCCTTGGCGAGGTCCGATGAGGGTCGCGCGAGCGCTCGTCGGCGACGGGGTCGCTAGGCGCGGCAAGGCTTCCGGCGGATTCTGTGCGGACTGCGAGGCTGGAAGGCGAGGTCTCGGCGCTCGAAGACCGCCGCTGACCTGCGGTCTTGCGGAGCCGGCGGTCGGATTCGAACCGACGACCTACCGATTACAAGTCGGTTGCGCTACCGGACTGCGCCACGCCGGCGGACGTCCGAGTCTACCTTCCGCCTGTCCTGCAGATGTTCCGATCGTCAGCCTCCGTCACCACGGGACGGGACCACGAACGCAAATAGCACCGCGGCGAGCGACGCGGCAGCGTTCAACGAGCCCACCTGGCCTCGCATCGGGAGCGACACCAACGCGTCGCAACGCTCGCGGACGAGCCGCGTCAGGCCCTCCCCCTCGCTGCCCAGGACCACCGCGACCTTGCCGGACGGGCACGGCTCGTCATACACCGTCGCATCCGCACGCTCGTCGAGACCGATGGCCCAGAAGCCCGCGGACTGCAGACGCTCCAGTGCCCGCGCGATGTTCGCCACCCGCGCGTGCGGCAGATGCAGGAGCGCCCCGGCCGAGGCCCGGACCGCGGCCGGCGTCACGTCGGCCGCACGTCGCGTCCGGGTCACCAGCATCCCGGCGCCGGCGCCCTCGGCCGAACGGGCGGCCGCTCCCAGGTTCTGCGGGTCGGTGATGCCGTCGAGCACGACAACGACGGCATCCTCGCCGAAGGGGAACGTGGCGAGATCGCGCTCGGTGAGCGCCTCCACGTCGGTCGCGATGCGGGCGACGATCCCCCGATGCTCGTCGGCCAGAGCGTCCAGCCTGGCCCTCGGCACCGTTCGCACCGGCACCCCCTCGTCTCGCGCCGCTTCCATCACGTCGCGCAGGTGCTCCCGCACGGTCGGCGAGGACACGGTCAGCACCTCGGTCGCCCGACCCGTACGCAGGGCCTCGGCCACCGCACGCCGCCCCGCGACCACCTCGCCGGGCGGCCGCCCGCCTGCTCGGCGTCGATCGCGTTCCCTGCTCACGTCACGATCGCGACGGCCAGGCAGCCGACCCCGTCACCGGCGAGGCCGAGTCCCTCCGGTCGCGTGGCCTTCACCGAGACCGCGCCGACCGAGGCCCCCAGCGCCCGAGCCACGGCCTCCCGCATCTCCTCCCGCCGCGGCGCGATCGCCGGACGGTCGCAGATCACCGTGACGTCGCACGAGCCGAACGCGAACCCGGCTTCCCGCACGAGCGCCAGCGTGCCTTCCAGGAGCGAATGGCCGCTGATGCCTCCGACCGTGGGGTCGGTCTCGGGGAAGTGCTCGCCCACGTCCCCTCGCCCCGCCGCGCCCAACAGGGCGTCGGCGATCGCGTGGCAGACGGCGTCACCGTCGGAATGGCCCGCGAGCCCGGGCTCCGCGTCGAAGCGCACGCCTCCCAACCACAGCGGCCTGTGGTCGTCCCACCGGTGCGCGTCGAAGCCGATGCCCACGCGTGGTGCCGATGCCTCACCCATCGGCTCCGCCCATCCGTGCCTCGGCCTGCGCGAGGTCGAGCAGGGTGGTGATCTTGACGTTCATCGGGTCCCCGGCGATCGCCCGGACGATGCAGCCGTCGCGCTCCAGGGCCGAGGCGTCGTCGGTGAGGACGACTCCCGATGCCGCCGCTCGGCCGTGGGCATCGCGAAGGGTGGCCACGTCGAAGGCCTGGGGTGTCTGGGCGAGCCCGAGTCGTTCGCGGTCGAGGGTGCCCAGCACCTGCCCCTCGGCGACCTGCTTCACTGTGTCGGTCACCGGGACGACCGGCACGACGCCCGGGAAGCGCTCGTCGACGCCGTCGATCACGGCCGAGAAAAGGTCGGGAGGGGCGAAGGGCCTCGCGGCGTCGTGCACCGCGACGACCTCGGTCCCCGCAGCCAAGGCGTCGAGGGCGACCCGCACCGATGCCTGCCGGGTGGCGCCACCCGAGATCACCGTCACCGGTTTCCCGCAGGCTTCGAGGCACTCCCGTGCCCGATCCTCCCAGCCCGGCGGCGCGGCGACGACGAGGGACCCCACCGCCGGCGAGGCGACCGCCGCCCCGGCCGTCACGGCGAGCATGGGCCGACCCCCGATCGTCAGGAACGCCTTCGGTTCCGGGGCGCCCACCCGTCGCCCGACGCCGGCCGCGAGCACGATGGCGACCACACGTTCGGGATCGCGTTCCATGCGCGAAGCATGGCAGACCCGGCTCGAAGACGAGCGCGCCGAGATCTCGGGGGGTGCTAGGAGCGACCGTTCCCGTCCGCGACCGCGCCGGCCTCGGGCAGCAGCGCCGCGAAGACCATGCGGCCGGTCGTCGTCTGGATCACGTTCGTGATCCGGATCTCGGGGGTCGAGCCGATCATCTCGCCCGCCTTCTCGACCACGACCATGGTCCCGTCGTCCAGGTACCCGACCGCCTGACCGTGCTCGCGACCTTCCTTCACGAGGCGCACGGAGATCTCGTCGCCGGCCGAGTACGGCACCCGGAACTTGGAGGCCAGGGCGTTGATCTGAGCCACAGGCACACGCAGGGCCTCGGCCACCTTCGCGAGGTTGTGGTCGACGGTGATGAGCGACGCGCCTCGCTCACGGGCCAACCGCACGAGGGCCGCATCGACGTCCATCACGCCCGATTCCTCGAACAGCTGGAACTGCACCGTCGGCGCCTTCTGTAGCTCGACGAGCACGTCGAGACCGCGACGGCCCCGCTGACGCCGGCGAGGATCGCCGGAGTCGCTGATCGCCTGCAGCTCGCGCAGCACCCCTTCGTGCAGGAGCACCGTGCCGCTCACGAACCCGGTCGCGACGAGGTCGAGCACGCGTCCGTCGATGAGGGCGCTCGTGTCGAGCACGTGGAGGTCGCCGCGCCCCGCGACCGAGGCTCGCGGCTTCATGCCGACGAGACCGAAGATGTCCTCGTACCTCGCCTCACCGAGCCGGAAGCCGAGGGAGCCGAACACCAGGTAGACGAAGCCGATCGCCGGCCACGCCGCGCCTCCCGGCACGAGCAGCAACGGGATCATGATCAGGCCGGAGACCACCAGGCCGACGACCAGCCCGACCACCCCGCCCGCCAGCTGGGGAGCCGGCTTGCGGCGCAGCTCACGCTCCATGCCGCTCACGGCTCGGAGCGTGAGGCGGCCGACCACCCCGCCGATCACGAACCCGACAGCGGCCCCCAGGAAGATGAACGCGAGGGCGCGGCCCGTGCTTCCCATCGCCACCGCGCCGCCGACGAGGAACCCGCCTGTGGCGAGCAAGGCGATGAAGAGCAGGCGGACGCCCTCGACGAGGTAGCCACGCGTGGCCGCTCCTCGCGCGTCGGGCTCACGCTCGCGCTCCTTCATGGCCCCTCGTCCACCTCCTCGTGCGTCCGACGGTCGCTCGGCCGGCGGACAGCCTGAACCGACCCGAGGTCCGTTGGAGGCATCGGCGTGCACGGAGACACCCTGAAGCTGCAATGAGGGCGAAGGGAACTCCGCCCGGGTGAACGAGGTCTAGACGGCGGCGATCTTCGCGCCGTGGGCGTCGTCGAGGACCTCGTCGATCATGGCCTCGGCGGCTTCCTCGGACTTACCGGTGGCGTGCGAGAGCTCGGAGATCAGGATCTGCCGGGCTTTGGTGATCATGCGCTTCTCGCCCGCGGACAAGCCCTTCTCACGGTCGCGGATCGACAGGTTCCGAAGCACCTCGGCCACCTGGTAGGGGTCACCGGAGTGGAGCTTCTCCATGTTGTTCTTGAACCGGCGGCTCCAGTTCGCGGCCATGGAGGATTCCTCTTCGGTCAGCACCTTGAGGACCTTCTTCACCTCGTTCTTACTGACGACCGACCGCAACCCGACCTGCTCGGTGGAATCGGTCGGGATCATGAGCGTGAGGTCGCCGTAGGCAACTCGCAGGACGAGGTACGTGCGCGTCTCCCCAAGGAATTCCTTCTCGCGGAGTTCCTCGATCACTGCCGCGCCGTGCTCAGGATGCACCACGGTATCGCCCTTACGGAACACGGAACCTCCAGGAAGTCGGGAAC
>JBEVGU010000092.1:0-6412 GCA_040511595.1 Actinomycetota bacterium
CCCTGGCGATGCGGAGCCGTTCCTCGCTGGCGCGCCGGCGCGCCTCCTCCTCATGCGTGCGCGCGGCCTCGGCGACGTGCTCCCTGCGGATGCGGACGATCTCGCCCGCGCCCAGCACCACCAGCAGCCAAGCTGCCAATCCGGCCAGGGCGACCGGCGAGGGCGCGTCGCCGTCACGCAGCAGGAAGTCCAGCCACGGGAAGATCGCGAATCCGATCACTGCGGTGACCGCGGCGGCCACCCGATGTCCCTGAGCCACCGCGGTGAAGTACGAGATGACGAGGGCGAGCCAGATCGGGCCGTTCGCGTACCCCAGCGCGAAGTACACGAGAGTCGCCGCGAAGACGACCCCCATAACCGCGACGGGGTACCGGCGCCGCACCCAGAGCGCCCCCGCCACGACCAGGAGCAGCACGACCGTCCACGCGTCGAACGGCCGGCGCGCCGGCTGGCCTTCGGACGCGAAGTACGTGCCCACCAGCAGGAACACGGCCAGCCCGGCCGCGAGGGCCCCGTCGACGAGCATCAGGTTCCCTCGCGGCCGCACGGCTCAACCGCCCTTGCGCTGCAGCACGCTCAGTCGCTCGCGGTACTCCTCGGCGGTGACTTCACCCTTGGCGTACCGCTCGGCGAGGATCTCCTCGGCCGAGTGCGAATGCCACCGGTCGCGCCGCCCCCTGAACAGGAAGATCGCGCCCACGACCAGCCCGATCCACAGCAGCGGGAAGAAGAGGAACCACGGTCCCGGACCGCCTCCCGCCCACGTGGCCACCATCGTCATCTCCATATCGAACACCTCCTCCAGGCTTCCTGGCGAACGCCTGCATCACCCATGGTGCGCGCGCGATCGAGGGAGCGTCGTCGGCCCACGGGATGCTTCACGCTTACGCCCGTGGGAGCACGCGAGGCGGGCCGGGGCTCATGCCGTGAGCCCTTCGGCTTCCGACCCGGCGACCTCGATCGTGTCCGCGGGAGCGTTCTGTCGCCTGGACAAGAGGAGGAACGGCAGCGACAGGAGCGAGATCCCCGCGCCCGCCAGGTACGACGGCGCGTAGCCCCACACGTCGGCGACCCGTCCAAGCACGGGCTGGGCCCAGACCCCGCCGGTGGAGTCCATCATCGAATCGAAGGAGAGGATCGTGGCCCGTTGCCGCGATGGGATGAGCCCGTTGAGATACGTCTGGCGGATCGGCGACGAGGCGGCGAACAGCAGACCCCACACGACGATGAGCGCGATCACGGTCCAGAAGCTCTCGACGACGCCGATCAGACCGAGCGCGACCGCGCCGAGTCCCGCCGTCGCGATCAGGGCCGACGTGCGGCGGTGGAAGAGCCGGCGGATCCGAGGAGCCGCAAGCCCGCCCAGGATCTGCGCGCCGGCCACGATCGCGGCCACCAGACCGGCGATCTGGTAGGCCTGAGGATCGCCGTAGAGCTCCAACAGGTAGGGCTGCAACGCATAGAACGCGTAGATGCCGACACCACCGGTGAACAGCGATTCCACCATCAGCCACTTGACCGCCGGCACGCGCCAGCCGTACTCGATCGAGGCGGAGACGAGCTTCCGCATCTCGGCCAGCGGGCGGCCGCCACGCTCCGGCGTGAAGCCGGTGTCGTGCATGAACCGGAAGGCCACCCCCAGCATCACGAGGAGGATGAGCGCCCGAAGCACGAACGGGACGCCGAGGCCGGCCTGTTGGGCGACGAACCCGCCGGCGACCGAACCGAGCAGCATCGCTGCTCCCGAGACGATCTGACCGCGCCCGAACACCGCTTCCAACTCGCCCGCGAAGCCGGTGGCGACGAGCGCATCGACCAGCCACGCCTCGACCGCCCCCGAGAAGAACGTGAATCCCAGGCCGATCAACACGGAGACCGCCGCCCACTGCCAGAAGGGTGCCTCGACCTGCCACAGCAACACGTAGAGGAGCGTCGAGGCGCTCAGCGTGATCGTGCCGAGCATGTAGGAGGCGCGGCGCCCGACCGTGTCGGCGACGATGCCCGTCGGCACCTCGAACAGCACCATGCCCGCCGTGAAGAACGCGTTGGCCGCGAACGCCTCGAGGTTCGAGAGGCCCGCATCGAGCAGGAAGATCGTGTTGATGCCCCAGATGAGCGATGCGGCCAGCGTGTTCCCGAGCAGCAAGACGAGGTAGGTGCGCTGGATGTCCCGGGGCGTCGGCCCACCCTCGGCGGCGTTCCCGTTCATGGTCGACATCGTGCACTCCTGAAGGTTCGGTGCTCGGTGTCAGTGAGACGGCGCACCGATCGAGGACTCATCGGTCGCGCACCTCTCCCACCGATCGGTGCGATGAGTTCGAGCCGCCCGATCGGTCTGCACCGGCGGATGACGACCATCGTGGCGCTGCGGGGCCCCATCGCGCGCGGGGACATCCCGGCGCTGTGCGCGCGCGTCCACGAGCTGCTCCGACGCGGGGGGTCCGGCCCCGTGATCTTCGATATCACCGAGCTCGAGGAGCCCGATGCGGCGACGATCGATGCGCTGGCCAGGCTGCAGCTCACGGCGCTCCGGGTGGGGCGGCGGATCCGGTTGCGGAACGCCTGCGGGGAGGTGCAGGACCTGCTCGCGCTCGTCGGCCTCGTCGACCTGCTCCCGGTGATCCAACGATCAGGCGCCGAGGCGGTCGGGCAGCCCGAACAACGGGAACAGGTGGTCCGTGTCGAGGAAGAAGCTGATCCCTGCGATCCGACCACCTGAGATCTCCAGCACCTGCAGGGCCCACGGTTCCCGCCCGCCCGCAGGGCTCGGCTTGTACTGGGCGAACGCAGGCGAACCGTTCGCCTCGACCGGGATCAGGAGCGAGCCCTTGCATCCGATGCCGGGGCCGAGGCACCAGGCCGCGATGTCTTGGTGCGTTCGCAGCCACAGCTCGTAGGGCGGCATCGACCAGGCCGCGTCTTCCCGCAGCAGCGACGTGAGGGAGTCCATGTCGTAGCGCTCGAACGCGTCGACGTAGCGGGCCAACAGCGAGCGTTGCTGGGCATCGAGGGGCCGGCTCGCCTCCGTCCCGTTCAGATCGGCAGACTCGAGCGTCGCATGGGCGCGCTGGAGCGCGCTGTTGACCGCCGCGACCGACGTGTCGAGCAACTCGGCTACCTCGGACGCCTTCCAGCGGAACACGTCACGAAGCACGAGCACGGCCCGTTGGTTCGGTGGCAGGTGTTGCAACGCGGCGACGAACGCGAGGCGGATCGTCTCGCGCGCCTCGGCGAGCTCGGCCGGATCGCCGCCGGCCGGCAGCACGCGCCCGTCGGGGATCGGCAGGATCCACGTGTCCTCGGGCAGAGGATGGCCGAGCTGCTCGTCGGCCGTTCGCGGTTCCGCCAGGTCCATCGGACGGGCGCGCCGCTCCCTCCCGGTCAGCATGTCGAGGCAGACGTTCGTTGCGATGCGGTACAGCCACGACCGCAGCGCCGAGCGGCCTTCGAACGCCTCGAAGCCACGCCAGGCGCGCAGCATCGTCTCCTGCACGGCGTCCTCGGCCTCGAACGCCGACCCCAGCATGCGGTAGGCATACGCCGTGAGCTCACGGCGGTGCTCCTCGAGACGGAGCTCCAGGTCTTCGGGCGCGCGAACCACGCCCCCCACCCTACGACGACGCCGCGGGAACCTCAGAACGGCCCGGCGGACCAGCCGCCCGTCAGTTGTCGCCGTGATCTGTTCCATCGAGGCCCGGGCGATCCCCTCCTGAGCACATCAGCGGGCACACCGACCACGCGAACGGAGCGAGCGGTCCATCCGCGAGCGGTCGGCGCCCGTGGTGATTTTGACCTGCCGGGTATCGGACCTCTACCATCGCGCCATGTCCCCCCGACGCATCGCCTTGACTTCGTCGCTCGTTCTGGCCGTTCTGCTCGCATCGGCACTGTCCGCGACCGCTCGTCCATCGCGATCGGGGGGCGGCGTGCTCCAGCGAGCGATCGATCACCTCACCGAACGACCCGAAGGACCGCCCGGTGCGATCGTGCTCGTGCAGCGGGGAACCGACCTGCGCGTCTTCCGTGCGGGGGTGGCGAACGTGCTGACCGGCGCGGCGATGCAACCCTGGAAGCACATGCGCATCGCGAGCACGGCCAAGGCCTACAGCGGCGGGGTCGCGCTCGCGTTGGTGGATCAGGGCCTGCTCTCGCTCGGCGACACGATCGGCGAGCTGTTGCCGTGGGCTCCGGCCGCATGGAGCGAGGTCACGCTCGCTCAGGCCCTGCACCACACGAGCGGGCTGCCGGATTTCACGGCGAGCCAAGCCTTCTTGGACTACGTCGTGGCACACCTGGACGATCCGGTCGGTCCGCGGGAGCTGCTCGGATTCGTCGCCGACGAAGACCTCGAGTTCGATCCAGGCACCGAGTACCTGTACTCGAACTCCGACAATATCGTGGTCGCCCTCATGGCGGCGAAGGTCACCGGGCACCGGTACGAGCGCGTGCTCCGTGACGAGGTCCTGCGACCACTGGGGCTCCGCGAGACGAGCCTGCCCAGCGGCGTGGAGATGCCCACGCCGTACATCCGCGGCTACGACTTCGACGACCAGGGCGCCCCGGTGGATGTGAGCGAGCTCTTCGCAGCCGGCTATGCCTGGGCCTCGGGCGGCATCGTCTCGACGCCGCTCGAACAGAACCGGTTCATCCGCGGGTACGTCGGGCGGACGCTCTTCGGCGCCGGCACCCAAGCCGAGCAGTTCGACTTCATCGCCGGCGGTTCGGAGCCGACCGGACCCGGCCGCAACGCGGCCGGTCTCGCGATCTTCCGCTACCGCACCCGATGCGGCACGATGTTCGGCCACACCGGCAACACCGCCGGGTACACGCAGTTCTTCGCCGCCTCCCGCGACGGCCGCCGCTCGGTCGTGGTGTCGATCAACGGTCAGACCACGCCGACGATGCGACCCCACGTCTTCGAGGACCTGCGCCGGGTGTTCACCCTCGGCGTGTGCACCGCGAACGTCGGGCGGTAGCCCTCACGAGGATCCGGTCCAAGTCGGGGGTCCTGGAAGACCAGACCGGCATGGATCGGATCAAGTTCTTCAGCGACGCGGCTTTCGCGATCGGATCACCCTGCTGCTTCATACCCCGCAGGCCTGAGCGTCGCCTCGCCGAAGCCCGGATCTCATTCTTCGCGAGGAGGCCGGCGTTCCGGACGGTAGGATCGCGCGGAGATCGGCGCGCCGCACCTCGCCGGCAGCGTTTCCGCGGGATGGCCTCGACATCGCGGACCTCGCTCGGCACATCCCGTGAGGGCAGGGCGTCGCGGACTCGGCGGGCGCGCGGCCGTGGTCGATGGTCGGCCGGACCCGACGACCGCGACGACGATCCGACCGTCGACGTCGACCGCGGGGTGTCGGACACGCCCGGAACGCCATAGAGCGCACGCTCGACCATCGCCCGGCTACACGACGGCTCCATCCATCGTCATGGCGGACGACGCTCGGTCGACGAACGTCAGGTAGTCATCGGCGTCGATCGACCAAACGTCGCCGGTCGGGAACCAACCGCCTGCCTCGTGCACCGGCGGGCGACCCCAGTACCCAGCGCAGATGTTCGAGCCACGGATCCACCACGCGCCGATCTCGTCCGGGCCGCACGGCGCTCCGCGGGGCCGCTCGGCGCGGGACATCCACGAAGGGGAGCTGCGTGCCGACCGATCCCCGGCGAGCGGCGGCCTCTCGCTCGTCCAGCAGCGACACGACCGGCGCGGCGTCGATCAGGCCGTATTCGTGCCGCAGCACCAGCCCTCGATCCAGGTAGGCGCCGAGCATCGGCCCGTGCGTGAGCCGCCCCCGACCACGCCCGTACGCACGCTCGAGTGATCGGCGTCGCGCCACTCGGGCACATGCACCATCAGCTCCAGCAGGTCGGGGTTCGCGAACAGGATCCTGATGCGCGCCCCGTCGGACGTGTCGAGCACCGTCGGACCCTCAACCACCACCGGCACCACCATCATGCCACCCGCGAACAGGGTCGGGAGCACTGTCACGCCCAGGGCCCATGTAGGGTGAGCGGCGCTGCCGCCAGCGCCGACGTCGGTGCGCGCGAACGGCGCACACGGCGAGCATCTGGACGACGTTCCACATCACGTTTGCGTGGGAGAGCATGACCCCCTTTGGCGGTCCCGTCGTGCCCGATGTGTACGCGAGGACCCGGCCAGGTCTCTCGGCGCGGCCTCGTGCGGCGCCCCCGCGGCTCAGATATCGCGGGCATCGTCTCGAGCACCGCGACGACCTCGTACTCCCACAGCCTGGGTGCATCGGTACCTAGATCGCTCCGGGCCGCAGAGGCGAACGGCGACCTGAGGGCTTGGGATCGCTCCTCCCGTGGAACGCCACGCGGTCGCCGTGCCCGACTCCCTGCTGCTCCAGCATCGTCGCGATCGCCCGGGTCTACGGAGCCACCC
>JBEVGU010000093.1:0-13713 GCA_040511595.1 Actinomycetota bacterium
GTCGACCTGCACGCAGACGCTGCAGATCGAGATCACCATGGCGTTGCGAGGTCCGACCTTGGCGAACACCGAGGGGCCGTCGGGCCGGCGCCAGCGCACGCCGGCGATCAGCTCACCGTGCGCGATCGCCGTGGTCTTCGGACCGGTGAGGAATTCGTGCCACGGCAACGACCGCCTCCCCGTGGCGGAGACGAGCTCGACGTGGGCGTCGCGCGCCGCCAGGACCGGCAACAGGTCGCCCGCCGGCGAGGCGGTGCCGAGGTTCCCGCCGACGGTGCCGCGGTTGCGGATCTGTGGGGACCCGACCGCGCGTGCGGCCTGCGGCAGCGCGTCGTCGTGGGGGGACTCGGCCAGCATGCGCGAGTAGGTGACGCCCGCCCCGAGGAACTCCCGGTCGTCCGAAACGTCGCCGCCGTCGCTCGCAGGCCATCGGCCGAGCTCGGCCACGCGCGAGAGGTCGACGATGGCCTCGGGTCGCCCAGCGTCCCGGTTCAGCTCCACCATCAGGTCGGTGCCGCCGGCGATCGGCCGTGCTTCCGGACGCTCGGCCAAGGCCTCAAGCGCCTCGTCGAGCGTCGAGGGGAGCAGGACGTCCACGTCGCGAGACTAGCCGGTTCCGAAGGCCAGAGGCCCGGTCGATTCGACAGCTGAACGCCGTTCAGGTATGCACATGTTGTAGATCGTGCGAGGGAGGTGGCGCGGCATGCGGACGCGTTGGAAGGTGTTGGCCTCGATCGTGTCGCTGTCGTTGATGGGGCTGGCGGCGGTCGCGCCCACCCCGGCGACGGCGACGCCCGATCGCCCCACACGGGTGTTGATCATCATCCTCGATCAGATGCGGCCAGACTACGTGCAGCGTTTCGACATGCGGAACGTCAAAGGCTTGATGCGCGGGGGCGTGAACTTCCCTCGAGCTCGGCTGGGGCACATGGCCGCCGAGACCGTGATCAGCCACAACGTGATCACGAGCGGTCAGTTCCCGAAGCACATGGGATGGACCAACGAGGTCTACCGCGACGTCGACGACACCCTCGGCGGCGGTGCGGGCGCGTATTACGTGTCGAGCAGCCTGAGCTGCGACCAGTTCGGTTCGTTGATCACCGCTCAGGGATACCCGAAGCTCGAGGACTACCTGGGCACGGGAAGCAGCGACGGCAAGTTCGTCGCGATCGGCAACAAGACCACGTCGTCGTGTCCCGCGGGGCAGCCCGCGCTCGACGGCGTGGACAACGACATCGTCATCCGCTTGGGAAGCTCCGCCACGCTCGATTGTGACGGGGACGGCACGTCTGAGAGCTGGCGTCCTCCGTCGGGCGTCAACGTGCCGGCATACGTCTCGGCGAGTTGCGGCCGTTTCTACGTCAACGTCTCGAACCCGTTCGGCACCGACACGACCGCCCCGGCGTGGATGTACCCGGCCGACGGTGCCCGGTACATCCGGGGGAACGATCCGAAGCACCTGGGCGGCGACGTCTGGGCCGCCGACGCCGCGATCAAGGTCATGCGCAACGACGGCGACTGGGACGGGATGCTCGTGAGCATGCCCGCGATCGACAAGACCGCGCATATGTGGGGCACCGACGACACCGGACCCTCGGGGGTCGGCGACGACATCTACCCCTTCGCACACCTGCCGCGTTCGGCGAAGATCGCCGACCGCCAGGTCGGGAAGATCCTGGGAGAGCTCGAGTCCCAGGGCATCGCCGACGAGACGTTGGTCGTGCTCACCACCGATCACGCGGGCCAGACGGCGAACCGGTTCCACGGCATCGACGAAGCCGGCCGGAGCAACTTCAACTGGTACTACGGCGAGGATGCGGACGAGACCTACCTGGACCCGAGCCCCGCCATCGCGGACCTCGTCGCGGCGCTCGGCGGCAACCTCGACTTCTCCTACCAGGACGGACACATCGCGGTGTGGTTGGAGGACACGGCGGCCGCGAAGATGCGGGAGGCGGCGCAGGCATTGGCCGACCTTCCCGACGTGATCGCGACGTACTCGCGCACCGGCGCCCACTATGCCGAGCGCACGCGCGATCTGAGCGCCACGACGCCCGGCGAGCGCGCCTGGTTCCGCAACAACGCGCAACGGCTCGTCAACACGATGGCGGCGGCCGACGGCAACGGCCCGGACGTCGTCGGGCTGCTCCGCGACGACACGTCGTACGGCGTGATGGGCGACCACGGCGGACACCAGCGGGCGATCCAGCGCATCCCGATCGTCTTCGACTGGCCGGGGCTGCGGGCGGGTGCGAAGCCGGCCACGCGGATCCGGACGGTGGACATCCTGCCCACGATCCTGCGGCTGATGGGTATCGCCGCCGACCCGAGCCACCCGATGGACGGCCGGGCGGTCTCGGTGCCGCTGGCTCCCTAGCCGCGAGGGCCGCTCCCCACGGCGGCTCGTCCGCCGTGGGGATGCAGCCCCGGAGCCTGAGAGCGGAGCTACTGCCAGGCCCCGATGATCGCCGCGGCGACCAGGTTCCCGACGATGTGGTATCCGGCGTTCACCGCGCCCCACACCATCGGCTTGGGCTTCGTGGACTCGAACGTCGCGGTGACGAACGAGATCGCCAGCGCGAACCCCACGGCGGTCACCGCGCCGAGCACCAGGCCCTCGCCCAGCGTGTCGGTTCCCGTCGCCTCCGCGAGCATGCCGAGCGCGATCGCCGAGAGGAGGCTGCCGACGAGCGGCACGGCGTAGACCGCCGCCCCCGGCCCACCCTCGGTCTGCTCGGCGGTGATGCCGCCAGCCGCCATCCACGTCTTGCCCAACACCGGCGGCGCGTACCAGACGGCGCCGATCGCGAAGTAGGCGATCGCCACCACGATCACGGCGAGCCAGTTGAGGTCGCCCAGCACGTCGAAGCTCATGAGGTCCCCTCCTTCGGCGGGCGTCGCGAGCCTAGTCCGGGCGGCGGCGCGCGTGGAAGTAGGCTCGGAGGATGGAACTGGCCATCGAGCGCTTCGAGGAGCCCGACGAGCGGCGGGAGTTCCCGCTCGGCACCTTCGAGCTCGTCGCCCTCGGCGGCATGACCGTCGGCCGGGCGAGCTACGAGCCGGGATGGAAGTGGTCCGAGCATGTCGGCGCGGCCACGGGAGCGACATCGTGCGACGTCGAACACGTCGGGATGGTGGTGTCGGGTCGGGCGGCCGTCCGCATGGTCGACGGCACGGAGTTCGTCATGGAACCCGGCGACCTCTTCGCGATCCCGGGCGGGCACGACAGCTGGGTGGTGGGCGACGAACCGTACGTCTCGCTGCACCTGCACGGCGCGACGACCTACGCCGCGTCGGAAGATCCAGTCGGCTGACGCTGCCGAGTGACCGTGAGAAGGTCCGATCATGGGTGACCCCGCGATCCTGGTCGAGCAGCTCTCGAAGCGATTCGGCGCCCTCGCGGCACTCGACGGCATCGATCTCACCGTCGAGCGCGGCACCGTCTTCGGCCTGCTCGGGCCGAATGGAGCGGGCAAGACCACGGCCGTCCGGGTGCTGTCCACGATCCTGCGGCCCGACTCCGGACGCGCCGAGGTGCTCGGTCACGACGTCGTTCGCGAGCCCGCCGCGGTGCGTCTGCGCATCGGCCTCGCTGGCCAGTACGCGGCGGTCGATGCGAACCTGACCGGACGCGAGAACCTGCGCATGGTCGGGGTGCTCGGCCAGCTCCCGCGGTTGACCATCGCGCCGCGCGCCGCCGTGCTGTTGGAGCGCTTCTCGCTCACCGATGCCGCCGATCGACCGCTGCGCACGTACTCCGGCGGCATGCGCCGCCGGCTCGACATCGCGGCCTCGCTCATGCAGCGCCCGCCCGTGCTGTTCCTCGACGAGCCGACCACCGGGCTCGACCTGACCAGCCGCAACGAGCTCTGGAGCATGATCCGCGAGCTCGTGCACGACGGCACCACGGTGCTGCTCACCACTCAGTACCTGGAGGAAGCCGATCAGCTGGCCGACCGCGTCGCCGTGATCGACGGCGGGCACGTGATCGCGAACGACACACCGGCGCGGCTGAAGTCCGACCTCGGCGACACCGTGGTCGAGATAGGTTTTGCCGACGAGCCCGTGGCCGAACGCGTGCTCGCGCTGCTGGGTGGCGACGGGGTCGGGAAGGTCGAACGCGAGGGGACGGCCGTGAGAGTGTCGTCGAACAGGGGGGCGCAGGTGCTGGTCGAGATCCTCCATCGCCTCGAATCAGGCAGCGACGGGGTCGAGCCCGCCACGTTGTCGGTGCGGGAGCCGAGCCTCGACGACGTCTTCTTGACGCTCACGGGCCATCGCGCCGAGGCCACGGACGGCGAGAGCTCCGGAGGTGAGGGATGAGCGCGACGACGGTGGCTCCCACGGCCGACAGCGCGTTCGATCGTCGCATCCCGTTCAGCCTGCTGCGCGACACGTTCGCGATCGTCCAACGCAACCTGATCGCGTACCGGCGGGTCCCGCAGCTGGTGGTCTTCTCCACCATCCAGCCGGTGATCTTCGTCGTGATGTTCCGCTACGTCTTCGGCGGTGCGCTCGCGGCCAGCCTTCCGCCCGGCGTGCCATACGTCGACTACCTGATGCCCGGCATCTTCGTGCAGACGGTGGTGTTCGGCGCGATCGCCACGGCGATCGGGCTGGCCACGGACATGAAGAGCGGCCTGATGGAACGCTTCCATGCCCTGCCGATGGCGCGCTCGGCCGTGTTGTCCGGGCGCACGCTCGCGGACCTCGTACGCAACGTCTTCGTCGTTGCGCTGATGATGGCCGTCGGGTTCCTCGTGGGATGGCGCATCCACACCGACGTGCTCGGTCTCGTCGGGGGGGCCCTGCTCGTGCTCCTCTTCGGGTTCTCGTTGTCGTGGATCTTCGCGACGGTGGGGCTCGCGGTGGGCGATCCCGAGACCGCGCAGGCGGCGTCGTTCCCGGTGCTCGCGCCGCTCGTGTTCGCCTCGACGGCGTTCGTGCCCGCCTACACGATGCCGACGTGGCTGCAGTGGTTCGCCGAGCACCAGCCCGTCTCGATCACGGCCGAGGCCGTGCGCAGGCTCACGCTCGGAGGACCGGCCGCGGCCGACGTGATGGCCTCGCTGGCGTGGAGTGTGGCTATCATCGCGGTGTTCGGCACGATCGCGGTGCGGCTCTACCGCCGGGCGGTCTGAGCCGGGAAGAGGCCTCGGGGGGGCGATGACCGAGGAAGCGTCGGCGGGGCCGCGGTTGGATCCGGGGGCCGATGCTGCGTCGATCGACCGGCGGACATGGCTCGTCGTGTTGGGCGTGTCCTCGATCGTGCTGGTGCTCAGCACGATGGCCGCGACGGCCGCGCTGACCGACGCGGAGGTCGATCTCTTCCGAGCGGTGAACGAGCTGCCGCAGAGCCTCAACTCGGTCGTGTGGCCGGTCATGCAGTACGGCACGTTCATCACGATCCCTGCCCTCGCCGTGGTCGCCCTCCTGTTCCGACGGTTCCGGCTGGCGGCCGCGATGCTGCTCGCGGGTGTCGGCGTCTACCTCCTCGCCCGCGTGATCAAGGGCCTCGTGGAACGTGGGCGACCCGCGGCCTTGTTGGACGGCGTCGAGGGTCGGGAGGTGTTCGGCGCAGGAAGCCTCGGGTACCCGTCGGGTCACGCCGCCGTCGCGGGCGCTCTCACCGTCGTGGTCGCGGCGCATCTGGGACGGCGATGGGCGGCGGCCGCGCTCGTGCTCGGAGTGGCCGTCCTCCTCGGCCGCATGTACGTGGGGGCGCACCTGCCCCTCGACGTGGTGGGGGGCGCGGCGCTCGGAGCGGTCTCGGGCAGTCTCGTGAACCTGGTG
Organism: Actinomycetota bacterium; assembly: GCA_040511595.1. Lineage (GTDB taxonomy): Bacteria > Actinomycetota > UBA4738 > UBA4738 > HRBIN12 > JAOUEA01. The sequence continues at coordinate 5,794 of JBEVGU010000093.1, forward strand.
ATCCGCCCCGACCCGCCTCGACGATCCTGAACGGCAGGCCCGGACGATCTCGATCAGTTCGCGGCCTGAGCGAAGCGCTCGTCGAAGACGTGGACCCATCCCACGTCGTAGTCCGCGCGCCACCGCGAGCCGACCTCGTCGCCGAGGCGGTCCCATTGGCGGTGCTCCAGATCGACCCGCGTGCCGTCGCCGGCGGCTGAGAACGTGACCTCGACCTCCGTGTAGGGCCGGTCCTCGGGGCTCGGGTTCCAGTCGATGACGACGCGCGACGGCGGTTCCCACGCGGTCACCACCCCCCAGTCGGCCTCGACGCCGGTCGAGAGCACCTCGTAGATCCGTCCTCCGTGTCGATCCTCGAACACGAGGCGCTCGGTCTTCTCGCCCCGGTCGGCGTCGGAGCGCCCGTGGGTGTCGAGCGGCCACCACGTGCCCATCTCGGTCGTGAACAGGCGGAACGCCTCCTCGGGTGCGCGATGCACGGTGATACTGCGGCGGATCGGCTCGATCATCGATCGCTCCTTCTCTCGCGGCGGCCGAGCGTCGGCTCGCCGAGGGTCGGGGCACCGGGAGGTTCCCCGGCGTCTGCGGCCGCGGCGAACGCGGCCAGCGTCTCGTCCCACATGGTCTCCAGCTCGGCGCGCAGGACCTCGAGGCCGGTGCGTCGCACCGAGTACAGTCGCCGGGTGCCCTCGGGTCGGTCGTTCACGAGCTGCGCCTCCTTCAGCACGCGAAGGTGTTGAGAGACCGCGGGACGGCTGACGGGCAGGTGCGAGGCGATCTCACCCACCGATCGCTCGCCCCCGCGGAGCAGGCGGAACACACGCCTTCTGGTCGGGTCGCCGAGCGCGTCGAACGCGGACTCGGCCGTTGCTGCTCCTGTCATGACTCGGTAAGTTACTACTTACCATTGCCGTACGCAAGCTCTGTACCCTCCGCTGCGTGAAGGACGTCGAGGTGACGCGGCTCGCGTACATCCCGCCGCTTGCAATCGACCGGTTGTTCGGGTTCCTCGCGACGAGGGCGGTCGCGGGGTTCGAGCGCGCGGACGGCGCCGGGTACGCGCGCTCCATGCGCACGACCGACGGCCACCCGGTCGTGGTCCAGCTGGAGACCGTGCCGGACACCGCCGCGTTCGAGATGCGGATGACGGCGGTGGGCGACGGTGCGCCGCAGCGACAACACGACGTCGTGCGGGCGGTTCGCAGGATGCTCGATCTCGACGCCGACCCGTCAGCGATCGACGGCGTCCTCATGACCGACCCGGTCGTGCGGCCGCTCGTCGCGGCCGCGCCCGGCACGCGCGTGCCTCGCACGACCGACGGGTTCGAGCTCGCCGTACGGGGGATCGTCGGGCAGCAGGTCTCCGTCACCGGCGCTCGCACGACGCTGGGGAGCATCGTGGACCGGTTCGGCGATCGGATCGACCCGCCGATCGGTGGTGTCTCCCACCTGTTCCCGACCGCGGAGCAGCTCGCCGACGCCCCGCCCGATGCGTTCGGCATGCCGGCAACCCGCGCCGACGCGATCCGACGGTTGGCCGGCGCCGTGGCGACCGGAGAGATCGACCTCTCAGGTGACGCCGAACTCGACGCGACGCTCCAGGCCCTCCGGTCGATCAAGGGCATCGGCACCTGGACGGCCGATTACATCGCGATGCGGGCGCTCGGCGACGGCGACGCGTTCCTGGTCGGCGATCTGGGCGTGCGGCGAGGGTTCGCCTCCCTCGGCCTGCCCGACGACGCCCGGTCGATGTTGGAGCACGCCGAGCGGTGGCGGCCCTGGCGCGCCTACGCCGCGATCCATCTCTGGCGGTCGGGACCGAGGTAGGGTCGACCGTGCCCGGAGGACGTCGCTCACCGGCCGAATCGCGCGCAACCGTGAAGGCTCTGGACGAGTTCCGGCTGATGGTCCCAGCCATCGACGAGGTGGTGGCGCTCGCGGCGACCGGCTCCTTCGCGACGGGGAAGGGCCCGCCCCGAGATCGTCGCATTCGACGATGTCCGCGGCAGACTGGTATGCCCAGGCGGTCGGTTCGCGTCCACATGGCTCTACCGCTTAGACCCAACGGGCTCGCGGGGGGTACGGGCTCGACCCAGAGCGGGCAACGTGATCGATTTCTACGCGATCGACTATCCCGAGGGCGACGAGCGCTACTGGGTGCAGGACCCGTGGGTGCAGGGCTCCTACGCTGCCTTCCTCCCCGGGCAGCTCACGTCGTTCTGGGGCGCGACCGGGCACCGACAGGGATCCGTGCATCTGCGAGCGAGCAGACGTCGACCTACAGCCAGGGCTTCCTGAACGGCGGCGTCGAGAGCGGAAGCCGCGCCGCAGCCGAGGTGCTCGCGGCGCTCGGCCTGCCGCGGCCGCCTGGGCTGGAACGCTGATCGGCTCGCGCGGCGCTTCCGGCCCACCTTCCCCTGGAAGAGATGAACCCAGCGCCCTGGCCGTACAGGCGCCCCTCACAAGGTGCCCGAACCATCCGGTCTCCACACCTTCCTGACGGTCCGCGGTAGTTCCGTCCGGGATACTTGGCCGGTCATGGATCCCGAGGTCACCGAGGAAGCGGTCGAGGTCACCGAGGCGGAACCCGTCGCGGCCGGCGTGCAGGGCTCCGACCAGCGGGTGATCCTGGGCAACACGGGGCAGAACGTGCTCGGGCTCGCGATCGGCGCGGCCGCGACCTTCGCCGCGCAAGTGATCATGACCCGCCGGTTGGGTGACCGGTCGTTCGGCATCGTCACGCTCACCACGCAGTTCGCGTTCATCGCGGCCGCCGCGACCCGCTTCGGCATGGACGTCGCGAACGTGCGACTGGTGGCGATCCTCGTCGGTCGCGACGAGGCCGCCCGCAGCCGGACGCTCGTGCGCCGGGCCGGGCTGATCGCGACGGCGGTCTCGGTGCCGTTCGCAGTGCTCGTGTTCGCCGCCGCGCCCTCGCTCGCCCGCACATTCAGCGGCAGCGAGTCGGTGGCGACGCCGGCGTTCCGAGCGGCGGCCGTCACCGTGCCGTTCGCCGCTCTCGCTTTCACGTACATGGGCGCGACCCGGGGCCTCAAGATCATGCGATACACCCTGTACTCGCAGTGGACCGCGCAGCCGATCGGGTGGATCGTCTTCACGCTCGGCTTCTGGGCGATCTGGTCGACGACGGCCGGATGGGCGAGCTGGGCGTTCGCGGCCTCGTGGGTGCTGGCCTTCGTGATCGCCGCCTACGGCTGGGTGAAGGAGCAGCGGCGGTTCCCGCACGAAGTGACCGGCGCGGGCATCGCCGAGGAGCACACGGGCGCCCTGGTGCGCTTCGGTGCGCTCCGGGCTCCGGGCACCCTGTTCTCCCAGCTCATCTTCTGGACCGACCTGTTCGTACTCTCCCTGCTCATGAGTGACCGCGGCGCGGCGGGGGAGGCCCAGGTCGGCGTGTACAGCGCGGTGTTGCGAGCGGGGCAGGCGCTGTTCCTGTTCCTCACGAGCGTATCGCTGACCTTCAGCCCATTCGTCGCTGACCTGCACCATCGGGGGGAACGCGCCACCCTCGACGGCCTCTACAAGCAGGTCACCAGGTGGACGCTCGCTGCCACGATCCCCGTGCTGTTGGTGCTCGCGGTGATGCCCGGCTCGGTGCTGCGCATCTTCGGCGGCGACTTCGTGGAAGGGGAAGCCGCCCTCCGCATCCTGATCGTCGGCATGATCGTGCCGGTCATGGTGGGCACGGTCGGGTTCATCCTGATCATGGCCGGACGCACTGGCTGGGATCTCCTCGTCTACGTCGGCGGATTCGCGATCGACATCGGGCTCGCGCTCGCGCTGGCTCGCCCCGACGCGCTGGGCATCCGCGGCGCCGCGATCGCCCAGGCGGCGACGCTGACGTTCAGCGCGATCGCGCGACTCCTGCTCGTGCGGCGGTTCCTCGGTATCTGGCCCTTCGACGCCTCGTACCTCCGGTTGGTGGCGCCGACCGTAGTCGGTGCCGTCGTGATGGCGGGGGTGCACGCGCTGATGCCCGAGGCGAAGTGGCTCGTGAACCTGCTGGTCTCGGCCTCGGTCGGCACCGGCGTGTACGCCGTGGCCGTGTTCGCGATGGGACTGGCCCCCGACGAGCGCGCCACGGCCCTGCGGCTGGTCGGCAGGGTGCTCCGACGCGGGCGAGCCGCCGCATGACGTCGCCTCCGGGCAGGCGGCGTGATCCGATCGACGCGCTCCTCGAGGCTCCTCGAGATGGGTTCCCGGTCGTGGGTGGTCCCCCCGACGACCCACGACCGGGACGGAATGGAGCTCGGCGCTGTGCCGTCGTCGTCCCGCTCAGCGGGCCGCAGACACACACCGGCGGGGGGTAATCCCACCTCGCCGAGCCCCGCAGCCACCCGGCGCTCGAGCCGGCGCCGCGCGAATAGGCGGTCGCGACGGCATCGGCGAGCGCGACGGCTGGCCACTGCAGGTCCGGAAGCGCACGCTACGACGCCGGAACGTCGGGACGCGATACGGCAAACCCCCTAGGCCGCACCGGCTACGGACCTTCAGCCGGGTCGGCCGGGCTCGGGCGGTTCAGGCGGTGGGAGCCAGCGGCCCCGCCGCTCCCCCCAGCGCCAGCCTCACGGCTTCCTCGGCGCTCTCGGCCCGGATCACCGGATCGGCCTCCATGTCATCGCGACGCAGGTCCCAGGTGCCGAGGCCGATCACGCGGGTCCCCATCTTCAGCGCGAGCGCGACCTCGCTGAGGGTGCCGAACTCGCCTCCCACCGCGATCATCGCATCGGCGCTGCGCGCGACGAGCACGTTGCGCCCCTCGCCGAAGCCGGTGGTCACCACGACCGTGAGGTGCCGGCTTGCGCCGGACCGGTCGGTGCCGGGCAAGATGCCGACGGAAGTGCCTCCCTCCGCCGCGGCACCGGCCGCCGCGGCATCCATGACCCCGCCGAGCCCGCCGCATACGAGCACCGCGCCCGCCCGGGCCAGGCGACGCCCCACCTCCTCGGCCGTCGTTCGTTCCCAATCGGTGGCGTCGCTCGCGCCGATCACGGCGACGTAGGTGGCCTCGGCTTGGTCCATGTGTGGCCCGAGTATGGCAAAGCTCCGCGACAGGTCCGTCACAGACCCACTGTTAGACTGCCGCGCTCCATGGAGCCCGCTCGCCGATCCGCCCGCATCCGAAGGCGCTCGACCGCATTCGCCGTGGCCGTGGTCGTGCTCGCGCTCGGCGCCTGCACTCGCGAGGACGGTGCGCCTCCGACCGGCGACGACGGGTCCGCACAGACCTCGCCACCTCCGATCACGAGCGCCGAGTCCTACGTCTTCACCGACGCGGCCGGCATCGAGGCCCGGCTCACGCTGCACGAGCAGGACTCCTCCCTCACGGTCGCGAACGACACCGGAGAGCCCTTGCCGCGGCCGGGGGTCTTCGTGCTCGATGCCCGAGACGGCAGCCGGGTCCGGTGGACCGTCGTCGATGCGGATCTTCTCCCGTCGGGCGAGGACACCGAGTTCACCGTCGAGCGCCCCCCGGTGCCCGAGGCCAAGAACATCGGATTGGTCGTCATGACGTTCGGCGGCGAGGACTACGGCGCGTTCGTTCCGCCGGCGCCGGGAACGGCCGCGTGAGGCGTCGCTCGTTCACGGCATCGCTCGTCGTCCTCGTGACCTCGGTCGTCGTCGGGGCCCCGACGCCGGGGGTGCCTCAGGAGCAGGGGCTCGAGCGGCACCTGATGGACACGGCTTGCTCGGCGCCGACCGAGCTCCTCGTCCGCACCTGGCGAGGGCACCGCGCCGATCGCTCCGGTGACCTCGAGCTGTTGACCCGCGAACCGGACTTCGTCGGGCACGGGGGCCTGCCGCACTCCGGGCCATGGGACTACGTGGCCGACGTGCCGCTGCTGCTGTACGGACCCGGGCACATCGCGGCGCGGGGCGTGGTCGACCGCCCGGTGACGCTCGCCGATGTCGCCCCGACGCAGGGTGAGCTCGTCGGCTTCCCCTTCGACGCGCCCGACGGGGAGCCGCTCACCGAGGCCCTGGTACCCGCGGACCGGCCGAAGCTCGTCGTCGTGGTCGTCTGGGACGGCGCCGGCCGCGACGTGCTCGATGCGTGGCCGAAGGCGTGGCCCGAGCTGCGCGGCCTGATCGACCGAGGCACGTGGTACGAGCATGCCGAGGTCGGATCCTCGCCCCCGAGCACCGCCCAGATCCACGCCACGATCGGCACCGGGGCTTTCTCGCGTACCCACGGGCTGGTCGCGCACACGCTGCGCATCGGCGACCGGCTCACCGATCCGTGGGAGGCGGGTTCCCGCTACCTCACGGCCGCGACGTTCGCCGATCTCTACGACCGGCACGAGGGCAACCGTCCGATCGTGGGCACGCTGGCCACCGTCGCGATCCAGCTCGGCATGATGAGCCACGGCTCCCTGTGGGGCGGGGGGGACCGGGACATCGCCGTGTTGCGCGAGCGTGAGGGCGCGGCGACGCTCGGCGCCGAAGGCATCAGCTGGAACCTCACGAGCAATGTCGCGCCCTATTACCGGTTGCCGGCCTACGTGAACGACCTGCCGCCGATCACCGACTACTTCGAGGAGACCGACCGCCAGGACGGGCGCGTCGACGGACGGTGGCACGACCTGCATCTCGACGGGGCCAGGGCGGAGGAGGCGCTGCTCACGCCCGCGCGCATCCCGTTCCAGACCCGCCTGATCGGAGAGGTCATCGACCGGGAAGGGTTCGGCGACGACGACACGCCCGACCTGCTCTTCATCAACTACAAGCTGATCGACGAGATCGGTCATGCGTACTCGATGAACAGCGTCGAGATGCGCGACAGCATCGAGGCGCAGGATGCCGATCTGCCGAAGCTGATCGATCTGTTGAACGAGCACGTCGGCGACGGCGAGTGGGCCATGGCACTCACGGCCGATCACGGGCACACGCCCGACCCCGAGGTGAGCGGGGCGGCCGTGATCTCGCCGACCGCGGTGGCCGACGTGATCCAGGCGGAGTTCGATCACGACGAGGACGACACCCGCATCGTCGAGTTCACGCAACCGACCCACGTGTTCGTCGACCGCGACGAGATGGCGGAGAACGGCGCCACCCTCGAGGAGATCGCCGCCTTCCTGCTCACTGTGACCAAGGGCGACGTGGAGGGCGGGCAGTACCCCGTCTCGGCGGACGTGGCCCACGAGCCCGCGTTCCTGACCGTCTACCCGTCGACCATGCTCGACGACCTGCCGTGCCTGGAAGGCAAGATCCCCGACCACGGCAGCAAGGATGCGCCACCGGCGACCTAGCCCCAGCGTTCCCCGAGGAACGCGGCGAGCAGCGCCACCGCGCCCTGCTTGTCGAGCGGCTCGTTGCCGTTGCCGCACTTCGGGCTCTGCACGCAGCTCGGGCAGCCGTGGGAACACGGGCACTGCCGGATCGCCTCGAGCGTGGCGCGCAGCCACCGTTCGCTCGTCCGCGCTCCGCGCTCCGTGATGCCGGCGCCGCCGGGGTACCCGTCGTAGATGAAGATCGTCGTGAGCCCGGTGTCGGGATGCATCGGCGTCGAGACGCCCCCGATGTCCCAGCGGTCGCACGTCGCCACGAGAGGCAGCAGGCCGATGGCGGCGTGCTCGGCCGCGTGGATCGCCCCCGGCACGTCGCGGGGTCCCACGCCCGCCCGGTCGAGCACGGCCGGTGGGATCGTCCACCACACGGCCCGGGTCTCGAGCTCGACCGGCGGCAGCGGCAACGGGAACTCTTCGATGATCTCGTTCGTCGAGACCGACTTCCGCACGTAGCTCACGACCTGGTTCGTCACGCGCACGGCGCCGAAGTGCTGCCCGACGTCGCCGATGTTCGTTGCGTCGAGCACCTCGTCCACCTCGACGTCGGTGACGTCCCGGGCCTGCGTGTAGTAGTCGGGATCGGCCTCTCGCACGACGGCGACCCGCTGCA
>JBEVGU010000094.1:0-7213 GCA_040511595.1 Actinomycetota bacterium
CTGGAGCGCCCCCAGGCCGGTGGCGTCGATGCGACCCTGCAGGACCCACGGCGCGGGCCGCGGGCTCTCGGCCACGAAGTACCGTTCGAGCGCCATCAAGATCGCGCGCTCTTCCTCGGGCGTGGTGTCGCCGGGCATCTCGATGCGGCGTTCGCCCTCGTCTCGGATCGGTGACATCGCCTTCCCTACAGGGGCATGTTGCCGTGCTTGCGCGCGGGCACCGTCTCGCGCTTGGTGGAGAGCATGCGGAGCGCCTGGACCAGGCGCTTCCGAGTCTCGGCCGGCTCGATCACGTCGTCGATGAATCCTCGCTCGGCGGCCGCATAGGGCGTCGAGAACTTCTCCCGGTACTCGCGGATCAGTTCCGCCCGCTTCTTCGCAGGATCGGCCGCCTTCTCGATCTCCTTGCGGAACACGACGTTGACGGCCCCCTCTGCACCCATCACGGCGATCTCCGCGGTGGGCCAGGCGAAGGAGACATCGGCGCGCAGGTGCTTCGAGTTCATGACGAGGTAGGCGCCGCCGTAGGCCTTCCGCGTGATCACCGTCATGCGCGGCACGGTCGCTTCCGCGTAGGCGTACAGGAGCTTGGCGCCGTGGCGGATGATGCCGTTGTACTCCTGCTCCTTCCCCGGCAGGAACCCCGGCACATCGACGAACGTGAGGATCGGGATGTTGAAGGCGTCGCAGAAGCGCACGAACCGGGAGGCCTTCTCGCTCGCATCGATGTCGAGCGTGCCGCCGCGCACCTTCGGCTGGTTCGCGATCACGCCCACGCTGTGACCGTCGAGGCGCGCGAAGCCGATAACGATGCTCATCGCCCACAGCGGGAACACCTCGAGGAACTCCCCGTCGTCGACGACGAAGCGGATCACCTCGTGCATGTCGTAGGGCTCCTTGGCCCGGTCCGGCACGATGTGGGTGAGGGCCTCCGCGACACGTCCGGGATCGTCGGTTGCGGCGTACGCGGGCGGATCCTCGAGGTTGTTCGACGGCAGGAAGCTGAGCAGGTATCGCACCCGGTTCAGCACGTCCTCGTCGTCCTCGCCGATGAATGACGCCACGCCCGACTCAGTGGCATGGGTCATCGCGCCGCCGAGTGCCTCCATCGAGATGTCTTCACCGGTGACCGTCTTGATCACGTCGGGACCGGTGATGAACATGTGCGAGGTCTCGCGCACCATGAACGTGAAGTCGGTGATCGCGGGGGAGTACACCGCGCCGCCGGCACACGGTCCCATGATGACGCTGATCTGGGGGATCACGCCACTCGCTCGAACGTTCCGCTCGAAGATGTAGCCGTACCCGGCCAGCGATGCGGCGCCCTCCTGGATGCGCGCGCCCCCGGAGTCGTTGATCGAGACGAACGGCGCGCCCGTCGACATCGCGAGGTCCATGACCTTCGTGACCTTCTGCGCGTGCACCTCACCCATCGAGCCGCCGAACACGCTGAAGTCCTGGCTCGCGACGAAGACCTTTCGTCCGTCGATCGTGCCGTAGCCGGTCACGATGCCGTCGCCGGGCGGACGCCGTCGCTCCATGCCGAAGTCGTGGGAGCGATGGACCGCGAACGGATCGGTCTCGACGAATGACCCCGCGTCCATGAGCACGTCGAGCCGCTCGCGGGCGGTGAGCTTGCCCTTGTCGTGCTGCTTCTTGGCCGCGTCTCGTCCACCCGGGCTCGCCGTGGCGCGTCTGCGCTTGCGGAGTTCCGCGATGCGGTCCTCGACCGTGCGGTCCGGCTGCTCTCCGCCGGCCCCGCTCGCAGGCAGCCCCTCGTCGGTGGTCACCATCGGGCGGAGTCTAGTCGTGCGGGCCAAGGCAGGGCTCCGGTTCGACGCGATGTCAGGCGCAGCGGCGCCCGCCCCACGGATCCCAGCCGATGGAATGGGCCATCCGGACCGAGACGATCGCGTTCGTCCGCCCGTTGATGATCGTCGAACGGAGCCTCCACACCGGGCGCGTGTACGTGTCGTAGTTGGTGTCCCAGTACCGGACGTGCTGCTGGAACAAGCCCCTGTTCATGCCGTCGGCCGACTCGGCCCAGGGGATCAGCCCGCTCTCTCGGCGCGCGATGCAGAGCGCGACGGCGGCTCCCCCCGGGACGTCCCATAGCCCCGCGGCGCAGCGGATCTGCTTCCTCGAATGCTGGCGGACCGACTCGTCGGGGGCCCTGTGGAAGTCGCAAGGCCCCGGAGCGTGATGCGCCTGGGCCGCCGGTGCGGCCATCAGCACGAGCCCGATCGTGAGGGCGCAGAGCGTCGCCCTCGCGGCTCGTTCGATTCGCTTCCCGTTCATGCTCGCCCCCGGATCGAGTCGTGACGACGGACGCCACCGAGCAGGGGAAGGAAGGGGAGGGGTGCCGGTGACGGCACTCGGGCACCCTAGCACCGGGCTGCGGGCGCCGTCGACATGCTGTCACGTCACCCGTCGGGTCGCGTCGTTCGGCCCGGTCAGAGATCGACGCGACCGCCCGTGCGCCAGTAGACGCCGCCCTCCCGGTCGAGGAACCCTTCGTCGACGAGGTAACGCCGGAGCGACGCGTAGTCGTTGAGGAATCGGCCGACGATCGCGTTGACCTCAGGCTCCTCGTAGCGTTCGCCCGGCTCGAACTCGAGCGCGATGCGCTCGAGCACGATGCGCCGCTTCGACTCTCTCGCCGGGATCTCGGTCAGACGTCCGTTGCGGAAGAAGGTGCGCAGCACCGCTTCCTCGTCCTCGTTGGCGGCGCCGAGTGCGAGACCGGCTTCCCGCGGTGGACCGACCTGTTCGGCGGCCCATCGCAGGGTCTCGGGATCCAACCGATACGTGTGCCGGTCCTCGCTCACCCGCACGACCCCCGTCGCGGTGAGGCGGTTCAGGTGCTTGTGTACCCTGGCGACCGTGACTCCGGTCGCCGCGGCGATCTCGTCGGCGGAGCGATCGCCGGCCGCGAGCACGCCGGCGATCGCCAACCGCTGCGGGTCGGCGAGGGCGCGGAGGATCTCGTCCGGGGTCTCGGCCATGTCGGTCCTCCTGCATACCATGCCCCGGTGCAGCTCACCGATCCTCAGCGCCGCACCCTCGACGGTCTGATCGGCACCGGAGACCGGCCGACGTTCGCGGCCGACCTCGCTCAACGGCTCCGCGATCGCATCGAAGGGGCCGCGCGCGAGCTCGAGCTCGGCGAGCCCCTGTGGTTCGGCAAGGAGAAGCTCAACCAGCACGGGCGGTGCGAGGGTCTGTTCCGGTCCGTCCTCGCGGGGGAGGCCCCACCCTTCGCTCACTCGGCCCGCAGCGCCCACGGCGTGCTGTTGCACAAGGCGATCGAGGTCGAGGTGGGAGCCCGTGACGGCATGGACCCGCACGAGGTCGCCCAGATCGCCGTCGATCGGGTGCTCGAGCGCGAGGAACGCTTCGCCGACTACTGGCGAGAGCTGTCCGTGTCCGAACACGACGACGCGCTGATGGAGATCGTCCGGCGGGTGACGCTATTCCAGGGCACGTTCCCGCCGCTGAAGCCGCTCCGTCGCGAGCTCGCACCCATCAGCGAGCTGCGGGTCCGCGCCGAGCTGCTCGGCGGCGATCTGGTGCTCTCCGGGCAAATCGACCTCGTGCTGGGGCTGCCCGACCGGCTCGAGCCGAACCGGGCGACCCGGCTGGTGGTCGATCTGAAGACCGGCTCGGCCTACCCGGAGTTCGCCGAGGACATGCGGTTCTACGCCCTGGTGATGACGCTACGCTTCGGGGTGCCGCCATACCGAGCGGCGTCGCTGTTCCTCGAGAGCGGCACGTGGCAGGCCGAGGACGTCACCGAGGAGATCCTGCAACACGCCGCCGACCGCGTGATCGGGGCGGCGAGGGCGGCCGCCTCCCTCACCAACGGGCGTTCGCCCGAGCTCACGCCGGGCGCGTACTGCTCGTGGTGTCCCCGAGCCGCGGTGTGCCCGGTGGCCGAGCTCCCCGCTGCCGAGACCCCGACGAGCTGACCGCTTGTTAGGGTGCCACGCGTTCCCGGATGACGCCGACGTCGGTGGAGGGTGAGGCAGATGGCCAAGGACCTGTACGAGCTCGGCGAGATCCCTCCGATCGGGGAGGTGCCGGCGCAGATGCATGCGCAGCTCGTGCGTCCCGATCGATACAGCGAGCCCGAGTCGGCGATCAAGAGCGAGGTGATCGACGTGCCCGAGCTCGGGCCGCACGACGCCCTGGTGATGGTCATGGCCGGCGGGGTGAACTTCAACAACGTGTGGGCGGCCCGAGGCGTGCCCGTCGACGTCACGAAGACACAGGCCAGGTGGGGCGAGCCGACGGACTTCCACATCGTGGGCTCCGACGCGTCGGGCGTGGTCTACGCCGTGGGCGACCAAGCGACGAACGTGCAGGTGGGCGACCGGGTCGTCGTGCACGCGGGTCAGTGGGATCTCGACGATCCGTGGGTCATGGCCGGGAAGGACCCCGGGCTCGCGGGCAGCTTCCGCGTGTGGGGCTACGACACGTGCTGGGGCTCGTTCGCGCAGTTCTGCAAGGTGCAGGCGCACCAGTGCCTGCCGAAGGCGGACTTCCTCACCTGGGAAGAGGCCGCCGCACCGACGCTCACCGGCGCCACCGCATACCGCATGCTCTTCGGATGGCCCCCGCACACCGTGGAGCCCGGCGACGCCGTGCTCGTCTGGGGGGCCAGCGGCGGGCTCGGCTCGCTCGCTGTGCAGCTCGTTGCGAACGCCGGTGGGCGCCCCGTCGCCGTCGTGAGCAGCGACGAGAAGGGCTCGTACGCCGAGGAGCTCGGGGCAGTGGGGTACATCGATCGGAAGGCCTTCTCGCACTGGGGCGTCCCGCCACGATGGGACTCGCCGGAGTGGAAGGAATGGTTCACGGGCGCGAAGGCGTTCGGCAAGGCGATCTGGGACGTGCTCGGCGAGAAGGCCTCGCCACGCATCGTCTTCGACCATCCGGGCGAGGACACGATCCCGACGTCCATCTTCGTGGCCGAACGCGGCGGCATGGTCGTGATCTGCGCGGGCACGAGCGGCTACGACACGATGGTCGACGTCCGCTACCTCTGGACGATGCAGAAGCGCTACCAGGGGTCCCATCTGTTCAACGACGACCAGGCCGAGGCCTTCAACCAGCTGGTCATCGACGGGAGGATCCGCACCACGCTCGGCTCGGTCTATCCGTACGAGCGGGCGGGGCACGTCCACCAGCTCATGGCGGACGGTGGGCTGCCCGAGGGCAACGTGAGCGTGCTGATCAACACGCCGCGGGAAGGTCTCACCGACCTGCCGTAGCGCCGGCTCAGCGCAACTGCACGAGCTCGACGAGCACGCCGCCCACCGTCGCCGGATGCACGAAGGCGATCAGCGTTCCCCGTGAACCCGGCCTCGGCTCGTCGTCGATGAGCCGAGCGCCCCCGGAACGCAGGTGGTCCAGGGCGGCCGCGATGTCGTCGACCCGATACGCGATGTGGTGCAGGCCGGGACCGCGGCCGGCGAGCGACCGCCCGACCGGTGTGTCGGGGCCGAGGGCGCCCAGGAGCTGGACGGAGGAGGAGCCCACGGCGAACAGCACCTCCTCGACCCCCTGGTCCTCGACCCGCTCCCGATGCACCGGATCCATGCCGAGCAGTCGCCCGTACGCCTCGACGGCCGCGTCGAGATCGGGCACCGAGATGCCGACGTGGTCGATCTCGAGAGGCTCGATCATCACGCGCGCCGTTCCAGCTCGGGTTGCATGCGAGCTATCAGTTTGTGGGCCCGGGCGACGTGGTACGCCGGCTGGGCGAGCGCCCGCGCCACGGCCGCGATCCCGAGCGCCCGCAGGTCGGACTCGGGCTTGGCGCCCGAACCGGGAGCGGCAGGCAGGGGCGCCAGGAGCACGTAGAACTCCACGAGCTCCAGGAACTGCGGCAACGATGGCACGAGCCCGCCGCGCTCGTAGGCATAGATCGTCTGCATCGACGCGGGGCACGACGGCACCTCGGCGGCGCGCTCGACCGAGCGATACCCGGCGGCGCGGCGGATCTCGCGCAGCATCGAACCGATCGTGCGCTTGTCGTTCGCGCTGATGGGAGGGTGCTTCTTCCGCGCCACGGCGGCACTGTATCGGCTGCCTGCCCGACCGGGCGAACCGCGCTTCCTCTCGTGCAGCGCAGCCGCTTCCGCCGACCCCGTCCCCTGCGGACGCCCGGACCGTTCGGTCGGCCGTCTGGGCCGAAGGACCGATGTCCCAGATGGGCTCCCGGCGTAGGGTGGGTCCCCTCGGGACGCATCGCCAGGGGCCCGGGCCTGCGATCGGGAGGAGCACGCTGGTGGCGAACAAGGAACCGGCCGGCGCGGCCGCGCTGTTGCAGGGATCGCAGCTACTGCAGAAGGGTCGTGCCGACGTCTTCCGTCAGCGCGAGCGCACCAAGCTCAAGCGGGTCATCCGCGCGCTCGTCGTTGTCTTCCTCGTGGACTGGTACCTGTACGGGCGCTACGCGAACGGCAACCCGCTGACCCTGCCGTCGCTGCCCGAGGGCTGGGTCTTCCTGGCCTTCCCGCTGCTGATCCTGATCCCCGTGTTGATCATGGTCGCCCTTCCCTTGATCAACGGAAAGTCGCCCCACATCACGGTCTATCCCGAGCAGGTGGAATCGGCCCTCACCGACATCAAGGGCCTCGACATGCAGGTCGACGAGGTCGTGCGGTCGCTCGACGTGTTCCTCGGCTACGCCACGTTCAGGAACGAGCTCGGTGGCACGCCGCGGCGCGGCATCCTCTTCGAGGGCCCGCCGGGCACGGGCAAAACGTATCTCGCCAAAGCCATGGCGAAACAGGCGGGGGTGCCCTTCCTCTTCATCTCGGCGCCCGCGTTCCAGTCGATGTGGCAGGGCATGACCGCCTACCGCATCCGATCGTTCTTCAAAGCCCTCCGCAAGGCGGCTCGCAAGGAAGGCGGCGCGATCGGGTTCATCGAGGAGATCGACGCGATCGGAATGTCGCGGGGCAGCGTGAGCAAGGCCGCGACCGGCGCGATCGACGGCTCCGCCACGGGGTCGGGTGTCGCGGGGCGCGCCCCCTCAACCATAATGGGTTCGGCGGACGGGGGCTCGATGGTGAACGAGCTGCTCATCCAGCTACAGTCGTTCGACCAGCCCCCGCTCCGCAAGCGCCTGCGTGCCAAGGTCATCGGCTGGATCAACTCGTACCTGCCGAGCGACAGTCAGCTCGCCTCCATCAAGTCCGAGTACCAC
>JBEVGU010000095.1:0-22339 GCA_040511595.1 Actinomycetota bacterium
GTTCAGGATCCGCCCTCGACGACGGCTCGGGCGCGCGCGTGCACGATGAGACCGTCGGAGGCGAGGAACAGCTCGCCGATCGGCACCGTCACGTCGACGCTGGCCGAGAGCGTTCCCCGGGCGCACTCGCACGTCGTAAGCGCACCGCCGTTGCGATCGGTGTAGTCGCGGGCGAGATCGATCGGTGATCGCCCGCTCGGCAGCGCCAGCTCCTGCGCAGCGGCGAGGGCCGCGGCGTCGGCCGCGGCTCTCGCTCGTGCACGGGCCACCAACGCCTTCCCCACGTCGGCGACGCCGAGCGACGCGACCAGCGCGATCGTCGCGCTCGCGGCCACGACGATCGACACCGACCCGTGCTCCTTTGTGGGCCTTCGACCCGGCTCCGACCCTTCGGTCACGTGAACTCCTGCCGATCGGTCGCCTCGGCTCGCATCGTCATCCCGCCCGGGAAGAGCCACGCGACGATCGGCACGCGGACCGCGTCGACGTAGGAGACCATGACGGTTACAGGTTCCCCCTGTGCCCCTGATCGAGCGACGGAGACCGTGACGCCCGCCGGGTCGAGCGCGGGGGCCGCGCGCAACACGGCCTCGCGGACCGCGTCGTCCCCCGGATCGACCGCGGCGGTGCGCGCCCCGGACCGCACCGCCGACTCCACGAGCAGCCGATCGCGCACGAGCAGGCCGACCTGCACGAGCGCGAGGACCACCGTGAGCACGATCGGGAGGACAAGGGCGAACTCCACCGCCGCCGAGCCACGCCGGTCGCGCACACGCGAGCACCACCGCTGCTCAGGCGGCGTTGGCATCGCCGATCACCTGATCGATGATCTGGTCGAAGAACGCCGGCAACCGGCCGGAGGACCGCGCCCACGCGATCAGGACGACGGCCACGGCGGCGGCGGCCAGGATCACGAGGGCGTACTCGGCGGTCGTCTGGCCTTGCTCGCGCCTCACGAAGGTGAGCATCTTTAGCCACCACGAGTTCAGCACCTGCATCGTTCACCTCCTTCGTTCAGCGAATCGACTGCACGGTGGTGAGCAACACCGGCACCACCGTGAGGAGGAGGAACGCGGGGAGGACGAGGAACACCAGGGGAAACAGCATCTTCACCGGTGCCGTGCGAGCGCGTTCCGTCGTCGCGGCGCGGCGCGCCTGTCGGACGGACGCGGCGAGCTCGGCGGTGGCCTGCGCCAGCGACGAGCCGAGCGTCTCGGTGCGCGTGAGGGCTGCGACGGTTCGCCTCAGGTCGGGAAGGTCGAGTCGTTCGTCGAGCGCGTCGAGCTCGTCGCGCCAGCGGGCCCCTAGGTCGACGGCTCGCACCAGCGTGCGGACCTCGTCGGCGAGCGGTCCAGCGAGCCCATCGGCCGCCCGCCGGAGGGCGAGCGGCGCTGCGAGACCGGCCGAGGACCCGGCCGCGAGCAGATCGAGCAGCTGGGGGATCTCGGCGTCGACCTCGGCCCGGTAGCGCCGAGCCGCGTGGCGTGAGAAGCGCCGCACCCGCGACCGGGCAGGGCCTCGGTCGCGGCACGGGACGCCCGTCGCCGAGCGGGCGAGCGCTCGGATCGGTGAGCTTCGTCGCGTAACGGCGATGCCGGCGCCGAGGGACGAGACGGCGAGGGCAGCCAGTATCGCGGGGATCATGGTCAGCGAACCTCGAGCAGGCGCCGGATCCACAGGAACGCGAGAACCTCCAACGCGAGTCCGAGCCCGATCACCACGAGGCCTGCCGGCGTGCGGAGTGCGCCCTCGATGTCGCTGCGAGACGTCAGCCACAGGAACGCGAAGAAGCCGAACGGCAGCACGCCCAGGATCGTGCCGGACAGTCGTGCCTGAGCCGTGAGCGCTCGGACCTCGCGCACGGCCGCACGTCGTTCGCGAAGGGTCTCGACGACCTGGTCGAGCACCGATGGGAGGTCGCCACCGCTGCGCCGGTGCAGTCCCAGCACCCCCGCGACCAGCCGAGCGTCGTCAGTGTCGACTTCCTCGGTCCACGCGCGCAGCGCGTCTTCCAGCGGGACACCCACGTCGAGCGCCTCATGGAGCCGCTGCAACGACCCGCGCGCCGGAGCCGCGCTTTCGGTCGCTGCAAACGCGAGGGCCTGGGGAACGGACTGACCTGCCCTGATGGCGGCCGTGATCGAGATCACGGCGTCGACCACCTGCTCGTCTCGCTCCAGCGCTCGCGTCCGCGCCGTGCGTCGGGCACGCACGCCGTGGGCGACGCCGCCCCCCAGAGCTCCGGCGGCGGCCGCGACCGGCCCGAAAACCACCCACGCTGCGAGGGCGCCGCCCGCACTCCAGGCGACCCAGCCGGGAGGACGAGACGCCGGCCGACCGCCGCTCGACGGGTCACGCGCCGAGGGCATGTGTGCCTCCATCGGCAGACGCCGCATCGAACGAGATCCCCGCTCGGCGAGCCACGCAGCGAGGCCGAGCAACACGGGCGCGAGGACGATCACGCGTCCTCCTCGGGGGCGAACATCCAGTCGCCGACGTCCTCACCGCGGTCCGCGAGCGTGGTCACGACCGAGGGCATCGTGCCCGTCGCCTCGAAGTGCCCGGAGGCCCCCTCGCGCGGCCGGAACCGGAAGACCGGCGTGACGACGGACTCGCCCCGGCGCGTGCCTTCGACCGCGGCGATCTCCCACACGACGCGGCGCCCGCCTCGCAGGCGGGCCAGATGCACGACGATGTCGATCGCTGAGGCGACCTGGTTGCGCACGTGGGCCGCTGGCAGGTCGACGTCGGACATCATCGCCATCGTCTCGAGGCGCCAGAGCAGATGCCGGCAGGAGTTGGCGTGGGCGGTGGAGAGAGAGCCCTCGTGGCCCGTGTTCATCGCCTGCAGCATGTCGAGGGCCTCCCCGCCCCGGACCTCGCCGACGATGATGCGATCGGGCCGCATGCGCAGCGCGTTGCGCACGAGATCGCGCACCGTGACCCTGCCCTTGCCCTCGACATTGGCCGGCCGCGCCTCGAGCACAATCACATGGGGCTTCGCGAGCCGGAGCTCCGCGGCGTCCTCGATCGTGATGAGTCGCTCGCCGTCGCGGATGAATCCGCTCAGCACGCCGAGCAGCGTGGTCTTGCCACTTCCGGCTCCGCCGCTCACGATCACGTTCGCACGCCCCCGCACGCATGCCGCGAGGAACGCCAGCATGCGAGGACCCATCGTGCCGCTCGCGACGAGGTCACCGGCGCTGAGCGGAACCCGGGAAAACGTGCGGATCGTGACGGCGGGACCGCGGAGCGAGAGGGGCGGCACGATCGCGTGGACCCTCGAACCGTTCGGAAGTCGCGCATCCGCCCAAGGCGATGATTCGTCGACCCGAAGCCCCAAGGGTCCCACGATGCGTTCGATCAGGTGCAAGACAGCCTCCTCCCCCTCGAATAGACCGTCCGGCGCCCTCTCGATGCGCCCCCCTCGCTCCACGTACACATCGTCGGGTCCGTTGACCATGACCTCGGTCACCTCGGGGTCCTGCAGCAGGAACTCGATCGGACCGAACCCGACGACCTCGTCTGAGACCTCGTTCACCATGCGCGTGAGCTCGCGCCGCGGAAGGATCGCGCCGCTAGCCCGCAGCAGGGCGAGCGCCTCGTCGCGCACGATCATCCGGCGTTCGGTGCGGGGCGCCGACGCGAGCCCCCGGGCGTCGACGCGTTGCCGCAGCTCCTCGCGCAGCTGCCGCCGGACCACGGCGAGCGGGTCGGCGATCATGCGGCCTCACCGGCTTCCAGCACGCGGTCGGCGAGCTTCGCGAATGCGCGCCCGACGCGCCCCCGCGGCGGCACCAGGCGGCTCCGATCCTGCGCGCGCGGCACGGCGCGGTCGAACGGCACGACGCCGAGCGGCTCGGCGCCGAACACTCGCCCGACGTCACCCGGGGTGATCTCGCTGCGAGACGCGCGGTTCACCACGAAGCCGACGCGCGCGCTCAACCGGAACGGTTGGAACGCCTCGATCGCCCTCGTCGCTGCCCGGAACGACAGCATGTCGAGCGACAGCACCTCGAGCACCCGGTCGGCGCACGCTAGCCCTGCGCCCGTGAGACCGCCAAGCTCTCGGGGTACCGACACGACGACGGCGTCTGAGCACGAGGCCGTCACCTGTACGACCCGGGTGAGATCTTCGGGCGCCACCGCGGAGGCGCGCTCCGGATCGGGCGCCGCTAGCACGCGGAACCCAGCCGCGTGTGACCACAACGCATCATCGAGATGGACGGGGGTGAGCTCCGGCACGAGCGGAAGCAGGTCGGCGATCGTGTGGACGTCGGCGGGGACCCCGGTCGCGGCCGAGACGTCGCCGTAGGTGGGATCGCCGTCGATCACGACGCACTCCATGTCTCGCCTGGCGAAGGCCTGTGCGAGGTGGGTCGCGACGAACGTGGCTCCCACGCCGCCCCGGGCACCGTGCACGGTCACGACGGTGGCCCGCTTCTCGCCCAGCTCGATCGCCGAGATCGTCGCGGCGGCCGCGCCCGCGAGGGCGTCGCGTTCGCCCGGCCAGAGGTAGAAGCCTCGCGCGCCGACCCGGATCGCGGCGCGGAGCGACGCGACGGATTCGTGTGTGTCGAGCGCGAGCACCGCGGGCCCGCGCAGGGCTCCGGGCGCGATCAACGACGGGTGGGCCACCACCGCGTCGGGCTCGAGCTGGCGGACCGCCTCGGCGAGCTGACGATCGTCGGCGGCCGTGCCGACGACGCGCGCCGCACCGCTGCGATCGAGGAAGTGCATCACCTCTTCGGCGACCTCGTTCGCCTCGAGCGCGAGCACCACGCGGGCGACCTCCTGCATGCCACACCCTCCAGCACCGATCGACGAGAGCAGCCCGCACGACACGTCGCGCGGGGAGGTGCGAGGGAGAGCGGTGCTCCGGAGGGGCCGGTGCACCAGGGGATGCGAACGCTACCGGCTCGATCCCCCGCCGGTCGATCCCCGAAGCGGCCGATTTCTCGGCGCGCTCCAGGGGACGACGCGACGCCTGGACGGGGGACGCGAGCGTGCCAGGCGTCACCAAACCGGATCGGCGCGGCGCGGCGCCGCCACGCGACCCGTCATAGGGGTCCGCCTAGGAATGCTTCGGGTGCGTCCCTAGACTTGCGGGGTGAGCGCCTGTTCCATCTGCGGAGCGGAGAATCCCACCGCCGCAATGTTCTGTGTTCGATGCGGCGCACCCCTCGCCGCCTGCGAACAATGCGGTGCGCAGCTCCCGGCGGGGGTGAACTTCTGTCCGGAGTGCGGTCACCGCATCGCGGAACCGCTGCCGCCCGGCAAGGAACGCAAGCGCGTGACGGTCCTGTTCGCCGACGTCGCCGGTTCCACGGGACTCGGGGAGAGGCTCGACCCCGAGGGCCTCCGAGAAGTCCTGGACTCATTCTTCGCCGCGATGCGTCGGGAGATCGAGGCCGAGGGCGGGACGGTGGAGAAGTTCATCGGCGACGCGGTCTTCGCCGTCTTCGGTGTACCGACCGCTCACGAGGACGACCCGACCCGGGCGCTGCGTGCAGCCTTGCGGATGCGGAGCGCCCTCGAACAGCTGAACCGCTCGCTCGAGGATGCCCACGCGATCCGATTGGCGATGCGGATCGGGATCAACACCGGTGAGGTCGTGACGCGCGCGATTCCCGGCCCGGAGGAGGGATTTGTCACGGGTGATGCGGTGAACGTTGCCGCGCGACTGGAGCAGGGCGCCGAGTCCGGCCAGATCCTGGTGGGAGAGCGGACGACGCGGGCGGCCCGGGGCATGATGTTCAAGGAGCTCGGTCCGCTGATGCTCAAGGGCAAGGAGGAGGCGGTTCGGGCGTTCGAGTTGCTCGACGCGGACGTTGCACAACCCGGCACGATCCGACGGGACGAAGGGCGGCCCTACCGGACCGCCATGGTCGGGAGGATCGGTGAGCTCACGATCTTGGAGAGCGTGTTCCAACGGTGCGTGACCGATCGCCGCCCACAGTTGGTGACCATCTACGGCGACGCCGGCGTCGGGAAGACGAGACTGGTCGAGGAGTTCGGGAACCGGATCGCGGCCTCTCCCGAGGCGCCGCTCACCGTCAGTGGACGATGCGTTCCCTACGGCGAGGGCGTCACCTACTGGCCGCTTGGTGAGATCCTGAAGGGACACGCAGGGATCCTCGATACCGACCCCCCGAGCACAGCGATCGAGAAGGTGCGCAAGGTCGGTGACGAGTTGATCGGACCCGAGCTCTCCGCCGATCCGGCGCGGGCGAACGCGGCCCTCGCGTACACGATCGGTCTGGAGGACCCCGAGATCTCGTTCTCGACCGCCGACCCGCGTGAGGTCCGCGAGGAGCTCCACGCGGCGTGGCGCTCCTTCTTCTCGGCCCTCGCCCGGTCCGGTGCGGTCATCGTGATCATCGAGGACATCCACTGGGCCGATCCCGCCTTCCTTGCTCTCCTCCAGGATCTGGCCGATCGCGGCGAAGGGCCGCTGCTGTTCCTGTGCCCCGCTCGACCCGAGCTCACGGCCCGACGACCGGATTGGGGAGGGGGGCGGTGGAACCACTCGAGTCTCCTGCTCGAGCCGTTGTCCGCGACCGAGTCGGGAGAGCTGCTCGATCTCTTCGTGGTGCACGGGGCGATAGCGAGCGACCTCCGTTCCCTGATCCTCGACCGAGCCGGCGGCAACCCGTTCTTCCTGGAGGAGATCGTCCAGCGCCTCTTGGACGAGCCGGCTGGGATCGAGCGGCTGGACATCCCTGACACCGTTCAGGGCGTACTGGCCGCACGGATCGATCTGCTCACGCCGCTCGAGAAGTACGTCTTGCAATCGGCCTCGGTCGTCGGACGCACGTTCTGGAACGGCGCCGTACGGTCGCTGCTCGAGCCGGATCCTGGTGCAGTCGAGCTCGACGACGTGCTCTGGCGCCTGGAGGACCGGGGCCTGGTCCACGCGAGGATCGGCTCGACGATCGTCGGAGAGCGGGAGTTCTTGTTCCGGCACATCCTCACGAGGGATGTCGCGTACGAGAGTCTCACGCGACGGGATCGTGCGCGGGCGCACGCCCGCATCGCGGAGTGGATCGAACGGCAGACGCAGGAGCGGGACCGCGAGTTCGCGGAGCTCCTGGCGCACCACTACGAGGAGGCGCACCGGGCGACCCAGGCTGAGGCTCGACCCGACCCTGTCGAGACGGAACGGCTGCGGCAGCGCGCGTACCGGTACTCGCTGCTGGCGGCCAACGAGGCGGGGAGCAAGCTTGCGCTGCAGCAGGCGGAACGATTCGCCGAGACCGCACTGTCGCTCGCCGAGGGAGCACTCGAGCGCTCGCGTGCTCTCGAAGTGCTCGGGATGACGTACTTCCACGACTACGAGGGAGATCGGGCGTGGGGATGCTTCAAGGAGGCGATCGACCTCCTGATGGAACAGCCTGGCGGGGCCGAAGGCTCCGCCTCGCGGACCCTGGCGAGTCTGTGCGCGGTGGCGCTCGAGATGGTGACCCGGGCGCCGGGAACGATGCGCCATCGAGTGTCTCGAGAAGAGGGGGAGCCCTACCTCGAGATCGGCCTGGCCGCAGCCGGAGCGACCGACAGCGAGGATCGCGCACGGCTCCTCATCGCCGGATCGTTCAAACCCGACTGGCTCCGCGAAGGTCCGTCCGATGAGGACGAGCTGGAGCGGGCGATCAGGACCGGTGAGGAGGCGGCCGCGATGGCGGAGCGGCTGGAACGCGTGGACCTCGAGTCGGCTGCACTCGACGGGATCGCGTCCGCGCATCAATCGCTGGGGCGCCATGGCGCGATGGAGGGCCCGATCCGCCGACGCCTCGAGCTCGCGCCCAAGCTCACCGATCCCTACGAGGTGGGAGACATCCACGCCATGGCCGCGTGGTGGGCGTTGAGCACCGGTCGCTATCGGGAGTCAGTGGAGCTGGCCGGCCGGGGCTTCACGGAGGCGATGCCCGAATCGCCGATCCAGGGTCTGTACTGCCTCGATTTCCGAGCGGCTGCGCGCTTCCGGCTGGGGGACTGGGACGGGGTGCTGGCCGACGTCGCGGTCGCGGACGAGCTTCTGGGCGACCGGCGCGAAACACCGCCCGGGTTCGCACCGATGCACCTGGCGATCGCTGCCTTCATCCACGACGCCAGGGGCGAGCGAGGGACTGCCAGTCGCTACCTCCAGCTGGTCCGGTGGCTGGAAGAGGCCGAGGAACGACTCGATTCCGTCCTCTCCCTGTGGCAAGCGCGTCTGCTCGCTCGGCGAGGTGCGCACGAAGAGGCTCGGGCTGTGCTCGAACGGCCGGCACTCGCCGAGGACCGGCGGGGTCGAGATGAGGTCCTCGAGGCATGGTGCGAGGTGATCTCCGAGCAAGGCGCCTGGGACGAGGCCCCTGAGCTGGTCAGGCGAGCGGCGCGCCATGCCTCGTGGGCTGGGCAGCCTCCCCTCGCCCTGTACGCGACGCGGCTCGATGGTCGAGCCGCCGCCGCGCGGGGGGCGTCGGAACGAGCCGTCGAACTTCTGGGATCGGCCGTGGATGGGTTCGCTGCGCTCGAGGCCGAGTGGGAGGCGGCGGTCACGAACCTCGAGCTGGCCGACCAGCTGATGAAGACAGGTGAGGACGGGCGCGCACGCGCGCTGGCTGAGGGGGTCGCTCGCGTATTCGATCGGCTGGGATCGGTGAGGGAGTTCGGCCGTGCCGAAGAACTGCTCGGTCGATCGACCTGACGGCCCTAGCCCGCAGGCTCAACCCTGTGATCGTCCGGGGCGTTCTCGCTCGTCGACACGTAGTCGATCACGCGGAGCGACACCGTCCGTTTCACGCCCTCGATCTCGCGGATGTTGAGGATCTTCGCTCGGAGGGCATCCTCGTCGTCCGCGACGACGCAAGCCAGGATGTCGAAGTCGCTTTCCACGACATCGGCTTCGACCCCGCCGTCCGAGTCGGGGCCGATCGCATCCTTGATCTGATCCATCAGCACCGCCGGATCGGCCGCCCTCACGTCGATCCTGACGAGAGCGGTGTGCGCCAGGTACGTGCTCTTCCGGACCTTCGCATTGCCGATCACGAGCGCGGTCGGCGGGTCGTCCGACCCTCCTCCGCCGGGCAGGGAGTCCAGCCGGTCGTCGAGTTGGTCGAGCGTGTCGACGGTCACGACCTGGAAGATCTTGTAGGGGCCGGTGACCGAGGCCACGTACCGAAGCCCGGCCACGGGCATCATCCCCGCATCCCGGATCTTCTGGACCGCCTTGTAGTTTCCCTTGGGATCGAACACGAACGCCGTGTCCATACCATCCCCCCTCCCGGAGCAACAGCCTAGTTGACGCCCTTTCGAGGCAGATAGCAAACGGGCGAACGACGGGGGGAGGGCACGAGTCGCGCCGCGGCTCCGGCGCGACCGGCCGGCGGCTGAGCGGGAGGCCTAGCCACGCTCGGGCACGACGTCGTCCCTCCCTGCTGCGTCTCGGTCGCGGCGGCGCCCGACGAAGACGAACACCAGCGCGACGAGGCCCACGGCCGCCGCCGCCGCGAACCACGGGTCGGCGAACGGCCGACTGGCGTCCTCGACGGCCGCGTCCGCAGCCCTCACCCGCCCTTCGAGCGCCGACACCTGTTCCGTCAGCGTCCGTCGCGCCGCCTCGCTCGCCTCGACCGCGGCCGACGCCGAAGCGATCTGCTGGTCGGCGCCCTTCGCTTGCTTCCGAATGTCACGCTTCAGGCCGGCGAGCTGCGAATGCAGTCTGCCGACGTCGCCCAGCAGGGCTGCTTCCCGCGCCGTGGCGACGACCGAGAGCACGCCGCTCACCGGTTCCCCGAACCCGTTCACGGTGCACGGGTCGTTGCACAGGCCGAACGAGTAGTAGTCGCCCTCGGTCTCGGGGACCGTGAACGTGACCGTCAGCTCGGTCTGCTGCTTCTCCTGCTCGACGGTCCAGGTGCCGACCCCGATCGCGCCCGCAGGCAGGCCACGCTCGGCGTCGATCGCCGTGCCCGGCGGCAGCACGTAGGCGTAGAAGGGACCGCGGTCCAGCAGGCCCATCTTCGATTTCGGGATCGCGACGTAGACGGTGGCCGTCACCATCTCGCCCGGCAAGTGGTGGGTGCCATCGAACTCGACGTAGGCACCCCCGTTCGCCGACGCCGACGACGCCGCGAAGACCGTCATCGTGATGACCACCGTCGTGATCGTCGACAGAACCTGGATCCGTGCACGCATGCTCATGCCTCCTCGTGACCTCCGTCGGCGAGCAGACCGTCGCCCGGACCGCGAGGTTCCATGCCGATCGACGACCGCATCCGGCGACACGCCTCGGGGAACCGATCGAGTCCGAGCTCGGTATGTGGGGTAGCCCGCGCCGCCGTGGCGCACAGCCAGAGGAGGACGACATGCGGATCAGCCGACTCGCGACCCTGGCCGTCACGGTGATGGCGCTCGCCGCGTGCACCCCCGATCGCCCGACCGATTCGCCCGAGGCCGTCGAGGCGGCCGGCGCGCCAGACGGGGTGCTGGTCGCGATCACCGGGAAGGGTGACGTCGCTATCGACGCGGCGTCGGGTTCGGTGCTCGCGGGCGGCCACGGCGCCGTGGCCTCGCCCGATGGCGACGCCCTGTATCGCGCGGCGGTCGACGGCGGGGCCACCGCGGTCACGACGATCGATCCGAGATCGGGAACCGCGCAGGGAGCGGTGAGCGTGCGGGGCGAGCTCGACGTGGCGGTCGGCTCGGTCTCCGGCGACGCCGTCGCCTTGGTGGAGCCCACACCGGGCGCGCCGGGCGTCCCGGTTCCTCGATCGGAGACCCCCATCGTCGTCGTCGACCCGGCGGGCAGGCAGGCGCCGATGCGGTTCCGGCTCGACGGCAACTACGAGCCCGAGGCATTCTCGATCGACGACGAGCGGCTGTTCCTGATCCAGTACCTGCCGGCCGAGACGCCCGCGGTCTACCGGGTGGTCGTGCTCGAGCTCGCGACCGGGACGGTGCGGCCCGTGCGCGGCCGGTTCAAGACCCCGCCCCAGCGCATGCCGGGAGTGCGGCTCGGGCAGGTGTTCGACCCGGTCACCTCGCAGATGTACACCCTGTACTCGAACGAGCCCGGCGCCTATGCGAACGCGTACGAGGACGTCGGCGGCACCGATCCCTACGGCGGGTCCGGCGGATCCGGGTCGGGCAGCTCCGGCGAGCGCGCCGACGAGTATTGGCGCGAGGAGACGTTCGTGCACGTGTTGAACCTCCGCAACGGCTGGGCGTATTGCGCCGGGTTGCCGAAGGTGATGTGGGGCGGGGAGCGCACCACGCAGGCGATCGTTCCCTCGCCCGACGGGGGTTCCCTCTACGTCGTCGATGCCCGACAGGGCCTGGTGGCCGTGATGGACACCGAGAGCCTCGAGGTCGTACGCACCGGCCGTATCGACCTCGGCACGGGCGGCGGCCGTGCCTCGGTCTCCGTGAGCCCCGACGGCGTCACGTTGTTCGCGTCCCCGGGTGGCGAGGGCAGCATGCTGTCGGCGATCGACACCCGCTCGATGACGCTCGCCGATCGGTGGCCCGCACCGGGCCCGATCTCGGGCCTCGGCATGGCGCTCGACGGCGCGACCCTGTTCGCGGCCGTCGGAGAGCGGATCGAGGTCGTCGACCTCGAGACCGGCGAGCCGACGGCGACGGTGCCCACCCCCGGGCTCCCGCCGATCCTCTCGCTCGAGCCGCTCCCCGACTGAGCCGCGCTCCGCGTCGGTAACGACGCAGGGAACCTTCCCATGCCTGCGTCGGTCCCCTCACAGAGGGCCTGCCGACGGGCCCGGGGCTTGCGTGGCCGACGGAACCGACCGAGCATCGACCGAAGGGGCCGGCCACGGAACCGGCCACGGAAGGAGACGGGTGCGCGACGCCGACCCCCGCACGCTCGATCGGGCGCGCCGAGGCGACCTGTTCGCGTTCGAGCAGCTCGTGCGCGAGTACCAGGCCGACGTGTATCGGTTCGCCTGGCACCTCACCCGCGACCGGGAACTGGCCGCCGACGTCACCCAGGACGCGTTCCTACGGGCCTTCCGCTTCATCGAGGGGTTCCGGGGTGACCGCAAGTTCGGGTCGTGGCTGTTCAGCATCACGCGCAACTGCGCGATGGATTCGCTCCGGGCCGGGCGGTTCCCGCTCGTGCGGGACGGGGAGCGCGAGGTCGAAGGATCGGTGACCGACGCCACCTCCCGCGCCGTGCTCGACGCTGCGCTGCGATCGATCTCAACCGAGCACCGCGAGACGTTCCTGCTGGTCGAGGTGTTCGGCCTCAGCTACCGGGAAGCCGCCGACGTGCTGGAGGTCGCGCCCGGCACCGTGAAGAGCCGGATGTTCCGAGCTCGAAAGGCGCTCTGCGCGGCGATCGCCGACGACGAGGTGAGGGAGGACCGCGCCCGATGAACTGCGACCGCGCGCAGCTCTCGCTTTCGGCCCGCATGGACGGCGAGCACCTCGGCGCGCGCCGCGAGGCGGAGGTCGACGCGCACATCGAGGCATGCTCGGCGTGCCGTGCCTTCGCACAAGGCTCGCTGCGGGTCCGGACCGCGGTTCGCATCCGCCCGGCCGACCCGGTGCCCGATCTCGTCGAGCGCATCGTCGGCTCGCTCGAGCACGCTCCCCAGCGGGAGCGACGTGCGCCCCGACTCCGGGAGGTCTACCGGACGCGGTGGCGGCGTGCCATGCCGGCCGCGGCGGCTCTCGTCGTCGGCGCCGTGGTCGGCAGCGTGATCGTGGGCGGCCCCTTCCGCGGGGCGGACCGCGAGGCGATCTCCGCACAGGCGGTCGTGCGAGGCGTGCGCGCGGCGGCGCCCGGCCTCGAATCGTTCCGTGGCTCCTTCGAGATCGTGGAACGTGGCCTCTCGCCGGAGGTGCCGGAGCGCCGACTCGATATGCACGTGGCGTTCCTCGCTCCGCAGCGGTTCCGCCTCGAGGTCGACGACCGCACCGAGTACCCGTCGCCGGCGTGGACGCCCACCGACATCACCTACGTGGAGGACATGCCGGCCACCTTCCTCTCGGGCCCGACGGGATGTCCGAGCGGCCTCTCCCCCGACGCATGTCCCCAGACCCGCGTGACGGCGAGCACCACCTCGCCGTACTCCCTCGCGGCGCCACTCCCCGCCGATCTCGTCGTGCCGGTCGGCACGTTCAGGTCGGCGAGGGGCATCCACGTGCTCGGTACCCAGCAGCTCGGCGATCGAGAGGTGGTGCGCGTCGGGTCCTCGTTCGACCGCGCGGCGCCGATGTTCCCGTTCCTTCGACTCGGAGGCACGTGGCGGCCGTTCTTCGGAGGCGACCGGGTGGAGATGCTGCTCGATGCGAGCTCGTGGCTGCCACTGCGCATCACGGTCTTCCCGGTGTCGAGCGAAGCCCGTCGCGACTGGGAGCTGCGGTTCGGGATGCCCGTGGAGCCACCGACCGCGCCGATCCTGGACGTGCGGGCCACGTCGATCCGGCCCGGAGAGCCCGACCCGTCGCTGTTCGAGATACCAGACGCCTCGACGCACGCGTTCGATCTGCCGTCGCTGGCGGACCGGATCGGATACCGGCCCGCCACCCCGACCTTCACCGGGAGCCTCGAGCTCGAGACCGCCATGGCTCCGCCGGAGACGGCCGGTGCGCCGAGCTCATTGCTCGTGTACGCCGATGGGCTCGACTACCTGCGCGTCGGCGAGCGCCCCGGATGGTCCGGCGCCGGGCCGTTCGGTCCGGTGGGCGCCGACGCCGTCCGCGTGACGCTCGACTCGGGCGTCGCCTATTTCGAGCCGCCTGGAGGAGGGCTCGGACGGCGGCTCGCGATCTTCGGCGAGGACACCGCGCTGTTCCTCGAGACCAACCTCCCGCGGAACGAGCTCATGGCGATCGCGAGCTCGATGCCGGTGCGGGGGATCGGAGCGAGACCGTGAACGAGGTCACCCGCAGCGGCGTGAGGCACGCTGTACGGCCGGCCGCCGCGGCGATCGCGGGGCTCGTGCTCGGCGTCGTGGTCACCCTCTCGATGCAGGGCGACGCCGCACGGACCGCCGACCGCCCGGATCGATCCTTCGCGCACAGCCGCATGCCGCCGGAGACCTTCCTCGTCTGGGTGCCCCGAGGCCTTCCCGCGGGCTTCGACGACGCGGTCAAGAACCTCCCCGTGTCCGGCCGTATCACCACCGTCGCCCAGGACAACGCCTGGCTCGTCCGGTCGTGGAACACGGCGGGCGACGAGGTAGACCGTCCTCACGGCCCCTACCGCATCCCGCTCGACACCATCGCGGTCGACCCGTCGACGTTCGCCGCGTTCCTGCCGGCGGCCGACCGGCCCGTGAGCCAGGCGCTCGTCGGGGGCGACGGCGTGCTCGGAGCGACGTCCGCCGTGCTGCGAGGCCTGGGCCCCGGCGCCGTGCTGTCGTTCCCCGGCGGCCACCGCGTCCGCATCGCGGCGGTGCTGCCCGACGAGGAGGTCGGCGCCGCGGAGCTGATGGTCTCCCGTGAGACCGGGCGTCGCATCGGCGTGCGAACCGACCGGTCGCTGCTGCTGCGCCCCGCGCCCGGCCGTCGTGTGCGCGCCGACGCCTTGCAGACCATGCTCGACGGGCTCGTGCCGGCCGAGCTCGGTCCATACGGACGGGTCCAGGTGCGGGCACAGGGCGAGACGCCCTACTTCCGGCCCGGGGACGCCGTGCTGCCCACCGTGATGCTGAAGACCCTGTTCGGCGAGTTCGCCGCCCGGCCGGAACCGGGCCGCCCCGGTTACCTCGACCTCGACCCCGCGTGGACGCGGACGCACATGGTGACCTCACGCATCCCCGTGCTCGGGGACGTCACCTGCCACCGATCGGTGATGCCCCAGATCCGCGGGGCGGTTCGCGAGCTCGTGAGCCGGGGGTTGGGTCCCCTGGTCGAGACCTACGACGGGTGCTTCGCGCCGCGGTTCATCGGCCGCGACCCCTCGGCGATGCTCTCGCACCACTCCTGGGGCATCGCGCTCGACCTGAACATCGCCGGGAACTACTACGGCGTGCCCCCCGATCAGGATCCTCGGCTCGTGGCGCTGATGGAGCGATGGGGGTTCACCTGGGGCGGGCGGTTCATCGTGCCCGACGGCAACCACTTCGAGTACCACCGAGCCCCGGCACCGTAGGCTCCCGTCGATGGCGCCGACGCAGATCGTCTCACCGTGGCGCCGGTACCTGTTCGTGGCGGTGGTCGCGGCGCTCGCTCTAACCGCCGTGGTCTGGACCACCATGCTGCCCGGAGGGGAGACGGTGCCCGCGAGCAACCACGGTGAGGCCGCCGGGTCCCAGCCGGGCGAGGGCTCCGGCTCCGACATCGTCGTCGCCGCCCCCGAGGCCCCCGCGCCGGCCGCTCCGGCGCCGCCTCCCTACTTCCTGGCGTGGACGCCGGGCGGACTGCCGTTCGACTTCCGGGCGATGGTCCGCACGGTGCGCGGGCTCGAGGCGACGGTGGTCGTGGCGGGAGACACGCGTTGGTTGACCCGCTCGCTCGATGCGGGCGGGTCCGTGATCGACCGGCCCCGCTCGCCGTTCGCGATCCCGATCGACGCGTCCTCGGTCAACGCGGTCGAGGTGGCGCCGTTCCTGCCCGCCGGAGCGCGAGGCGAGGTGGTCGAGGCGCTCGTCCACGGGCACGCGGTGCTCGGCACTCGCAGCGCCGTGTTACGCCGGCTCGGCGTCGGCGGGACCCTCGAGTTCGGTGACCGCTCGGTGCGCGTCGGCGCGGTGGTGCCCGACGAGCTCATCGGATGGAGCGAGATGCTCGTCTCCCGTGAGGTCGGCACGCACCTCGGCATCGTCGACGACCGGTACCTGTGGGCCTTGCCCGAAGGCAAGCCTGGACCCGAGGCATTCGAGCACATGGTGCGCCCGCTGATCCCATCCAACGAACCGCTGCGCGTCGAAGCGCCCGGTGATAGCCCGTACATGCGCGTGGCCAACGGCGTGAACCCGCCGATCGTGCTGAAGCAGGCGTTCGGCGAGTTCGCGGCCGCGCTCGACCCGGCCGACCCGGCCTTCTTCCGCGTCGACCCCGCGTGGGCCGAGGCGAACCTCGTCACGCGCCGGGTGCCACTGCTCGGGAGGCTCACCTGCCACCGCACCTTCATGCGGGATCTTCTCCGCGCGGTGCATCGCGTTCAGAGTGCAGGGTTGGGCTCGCTGATCCACTCGAGCGCCGGCTGCTTCAACGCGCGCACGGTGGCACGCAGCCCGACGAACCCGCCCTCGTTCCACGCCTACGGGGCGGCGGTCGACATCAACGCGCCGGAGAATCCGTTCGGCGCGACGCCCACGATGGATCCACGCATCGTCGCGATCTTCGAGGATCTGGGGTTCAACTGGGGCGGGGACTTCCTGATCCCCGACGGCATGCACTTCGAGTTCGGAGGCGGCCCGCTCGCGTCGGCGCCGTGACGCCTCCTCCCCGGAAGCCGCCGGGGCGGTGGGTAGGGTGGGCGCGTGTTCGGCATCGGAAATCGCAGGAAGCGGCTCGCGTCTCATGGCCCACCACGGGCGCGGTATCGAGCCTGGGGGCTCGCCGCCTTCGTGCTCGTGGCGGCTTGCACGTCCGCCGCGCCGGCCTCGGCCCCCCTTCCGTCGGCCGAGCAGCGCGCATCGGCGGTCGAGGCGCTGCCCTCGCGCGTCTGCCGAGCCCTGGACCCGGACGTGCTCCGACGCATCTACCAGGGCACGGACCCACGCCGGAGCGGTCAGATCCAGCTGGTCGCTCCGGAGGACTTCCAGGCCGCCGGGCTCTCGCACGCGTCGCCGTTCGACACGACCCAGCGCGTGCCGCTCCTCATCCATGCGCCCGGGATCGTGACCCCCGGGGTGTTCCCGGCGCCGGTCACGCTCGCCGACATCGCGCCGACCACGGCGTCGCTCCTGGGCTTCGCCGGGTTCGAGGCGCCCGACGGCGCCTCGCTCGACGTCGCGCTTCGCCCCGCGGCCGAGCGCGACTCGCCGCGCCTGGTCGTCACCGTGATCTGGGACTCGGCGGGCATGGATCTCCTGAACCGCTGGAAGGAGGGCTGGCCGCGCCTGCGCGCCCTCGCCGCCCGCTCGGCCTGGTTCACGAACGCCGCGGTCGACGCGTCGCCCTCGAACACGCCCCCCAGCCACGCCACGATCGGCACGGGCGCCTTCCCGCGGACGCACGGGATCCCCGACGAGTACGTGTCCGTCGGCGGCCGCATCGAGCGACCCCTGCATCTCGGACCACGGGTCCTGCGCGTGCCCACCCTCGGAGATCGCTACGATCGGGCGCTCGGGAACGAGCCGCTCCTCGGCACGGTGGGCTCGCTCTCCGCCCATCTGCTCATGATGAGCCGCGGCTCGTTCGCGCCGGGCGGCGACCGCGACCTCGCGGTCACCCGCGAGCCGAAGGAGATGGCCACCGGTGGCGACGACTCCGCCCCGCGGTGGCGGCTCTCAGAGGAGATGGCTCCCTACTACACCATGCCGAGCTACGTGAACGACCCGGCGCTCGCAGCCCGGTTCCGCCGAGGCGTGCTCGCGCTCGACCGGGCCGACGGCGCCGATGACGGGCTGTGGCGCGACCACGACATCGCAAGCCTGTTGGGCGGGTGGGAGACACCCGCCAGGTCGATCTGGCAGACCGAGCTGGTCGAAGCCGTAATCGAGCGTGAGGGATTCGGCAGCGACGAGGTCGCCGACCTGCTCTTCGTCAACTACAAGATGCTCGACTCGCTCGGGCACAGCTACAGCGCCGACGGTATCGAGCTGCTCGACGGGCTGCGGGCCCAGGACCGCGAGCTCGAGCGCTTGATGAGCTTCCTCGACGCACATGTCGGCGCCGGCGAGTGGGCGATGATCCTCACGGCCGACCACGGCATGGCGCGGGACCCCGCGGTGGTCGCGGCCCGTCAGTACGACGTGTCGTCGCTCTCGCGCACGGTCGACGAGGCCTTCGGCGAGCCGGGGGACCCGGTGGTCGAGCAGATGCGGCCGACCCAAGTCTGGCTCGACACCGAGGCGCTCGGCCGCCACGGGGCCACCGTCGGCGACGTGGCCGTCTTCCTCATGGCCCTCACGAGGGCGCAGGTGGCCACGCGGGAAGACGTCGCCGTCGACCGCCCGGACGACCCGGCGTTCCTGGCGGCTATCCCGACCGCCGAGCTGGATCGCCTCCCGTGTCTCGCCGCAGCCGTCGGCTGATCGGAGCGCGGCGCGGGCCTTCTCGGATCTTCTCGACCTCGGCGTAGGCTCGTGGACCGTGGGACACCCGATGATCGAAGGGCAGCCGCATCTGTACACCGACCTGGCGCCCTGGTTCCATCTGCTGACGGCGCCGGAGGACTACGCCCAGGGGGCCGCGCATGCGCTCACGGTGCTCGGCGAGGCGATCGGCGAGCCTGCCGTCACCATCCTCGAGCTCGGGTCGGGCGGCGGGAACAACGCCTCCCACATGAAGGCGCGCGCGACCCTCACGCTCAGCGATCTCTCTCCCGAGATGCTCGCGCTCAGCCGCACGATCAACCCGGAATGCGAACACATCGAGGGTGACATGCGCGTCCTGCGCCTCGGCGCTCGAACCTTCGACGCCGTCTTCGCGCACGACGCCATCAGCTACCTCACGATCGAGGCCGACCTCCGTGCGGCGCTGGAGACGGCGTTCCTGCACCTGCGTCCCGGCGGCGCTGCGCTGTTCGAGCCGGATCACGTCCGCGAGACGTATGCCGACGGGACCGATCACGGAGGCCACGACGCTCGCGACCCCGGCGACGCGAGGGCGCTCCGCTACCTCCAGTGGCGATGGGACCCGGACGCCTCCGACTCCTGGTACATCGACGACTTCGCCTACCTGCTTCGCGACGCCGACGGCGCGGTTCGCGCCGCCTCCGACCGCCACACGCTCGGCCTCTTCTCCCGGGCCGTCTGGTTCGAGCTGCTCGCCGACGTGGGATTCGTCGACGCACGGTCGGTCGGCAGCGGCTACGACGACGAGGACGCGGTCGGCGCCGAGGGCTTCATCGCGCGGAAGCCGCGCTGAGCTCGCCCGAAGACCAGAGGGCAAGGAACCGAAAGGGCTCCCTCGGCGGCCCGCGATAGTCTCCACGGCATGGCGGTGGTTGCGCTCAGGGCTCCTCTCTCCCAGCGCGCGGGCGGCGACGCTCGGCACGATCTGCCGGGGTCGACCGTGGGCGAGGTCCTCCGCGAGCTGGAATCGCGCCACCCTCCGATCGTGGGCTGGATCCTCGACGAGCAGGGCAGGGTCCGGCCGCACGTGAGCGTGTTCCTGAACGGCGAACGCATCAGGGAGGACTCGCCCGTCGAAGCCGCCGACGTGCTGCAGGTGCTCCCGTCCATCTCGGGAGGCTGAGTCATGGCGACGGAATTGCTGGTAGGCACCAAGAAGGGCCTGTTCGTACTGCGGGGCGATCCTGCGGCCGGGGAGCCGTTCGAGATCGCGACCCGGGCGTTCCCCGGCGACGTGGTGGAGTACGCGATGCGCGACCCGCGCACCGGCCGGTACTTCGCGAGCCACACGTCGGGGTTCTACGGGCCCCGGCTGATGTTCACCGACGACCCCACCGGCGAGTGGACCCAGGCCACGGGTCCCGCCTTCCCCGAGGGCGGCTCCGACGGCGACGCGACGACGCTCGAGCGCATCTGGGTGATCACGCCCGGCGAGGAGGACGGCCTGCTCTACGCGGGCGTCGCGCCGGCCGCGTTGTTCGTCTCGACCGACGGCGGCGAGTCGTGGTCGCTCAACGAGCCCCTCTGGAAGGAGCACAAGGCGGGCGACTGGCAGCCCGGCGCCGGCGGGCTCTGCCTGCACTCGATCTGCCCCTGGCCGGGCGACCCCCAGCGGCTGGCCGTGGGCGTCAGCGCGGCGGGTGTGTGGATCACCGAGGACGGCGGGCAGACCTGGCGCACGGGCTATGAGGGCCTCGTGCCCGAGTACATGCCCGAGGAGGCCCGCGAGGGCACCAACGTCCTGTGCGTGCACAACATGCACCGGGCGCCCACCCGGCCGGAGCGTTTGTTCATGCAGTTCCACGGCAACGTCTACCGCAGCGACGACGAGGGCTCCAGCTGGCAGGAGATCCGAGCCGGACTGCCGAGCGGGTTCGGGTTCCCGCTGGTGATCGACCCCAACGACGCCGACAGCGCGTACGTGATCCCGCTCGTGGCCGATGTCGACCGCGTGACGCCCGACGCCGAGGTGCGCGTATTCGAGACAAGGGACGCGGGGGCGTCCTGGATCGAGCGCGGCGACGGTCTTCCCGCCGACCAGGCCTACCTCACCGTGCTCCGCCAGGCGTTCGGCCGGTCCGGCGAGGGCGACGAGATGCAACTCTACTTCGGAGCCACGAGTGGCGACGTGTTCGGATCGTCCGACGCCGGCGCGTCCTGGTTCCAGGTGCACGAACGCCTCGCCCCGGTCACGAGCGTCCGCGTCGCCTAGCGACAACGTTCACCGTTCGTTCACCGATCGGAGTCGTGACAGCACCACGAGACGAGGCCACGATGGAACGTGGTCCGAGGCTGCAACCCCTAGCCCGAGCCCGGACGATCGTCCGTCAACACGGCAGGAGAGCGACCTTCGCGCCAGTCTGGTAGAACCGGATATCAGCCCCCCGCAGGAGGGCGGGTCGGTGCTCAGCGAACCGAAGATCGCGCAAAAGAGCGAGCAGCCGTACATCGGGATCCGTGGCTCCGTGCGGATGGGTGGAATCGGTGACTTCATCGACGGATCCTTTCCCGAGCTGTTCGCCCTGCTCGAGGCTCGAGGGGTCGAGCCGGCGGGGCCACCGTTCCTCCGTTACAACCTGATCGACATGGATCGGGAGTTGGAGATCGAGACGGGCGTACCAGTCGACGCCGCCATCCTCGGCGAGGGCCGAGTGTTCTCGGGGATCTTGCCGGCGGGCCGCTACGGCAGCCTCGTCTACACAGGCGACTACGAGGGCCTGATCGATGCGAACGAGGCGCTCCAGCAGTGGGCTCGCGATCGTGATGTGGAATGGGCAATGTCGGAGACGGCGGAGGGCGATCGCTTCGAATCCCGGCTGGAGATCTACCTCACCGACCCAGCGACCGAGCCCGACCCCGCGAGATGGAAGACGGAGGTCGCCTACCTCCTCGCGGATGACTGAGGCGTCGGTTCAACCAGCAGTTGGACCGTAGACGGTTAGGCCTTGCATGGGGTCGTCGAGGTTCGACCTTGGCCAGGCTTCCCGTCAGCTACCGTCAGGCTCGCAGGCTGAAGGACCGATTTTCGCCCTCGTCGTCCGTGGGGTACCTTGGGCCGCCCGATGACGAAGGGGGAAGGGTATGAAAGGGAGGACGATCGTCTGGATCGTCTCGGCCGCCATGACGGTGGTCGCAGCCGGGTCGCTGGGGCTGGGCATCGCGGGCGCCGCCGACTCGAACACATCGGGAGGCGGCACGACGACGAGGGGAACGGCTACGGTCGTGCCGGCAATCGTGATGGGCGCGGTGGTGAAGTCGAACGGGGATCTCGCCAGAGCAACCCAACCGGAGATCACGAGCAACGGTCTCGGGGGCGGCGCGTACGAGGTGTTCTTCCCGATCGACGTGAGCGGCTGCACCTACGTGGCCACGATCGGGAAGACGAACTCGACCGGCAGCGCCAGGCCCGGGTTCATCACCACCGTCGGGCGCAACGGCCGGCCGGACGGCGTGTTCCTCACGACGCACGACAGGCGAGGCAGGGACGCCCAGCGGCCCTTCCACCTCGAAGTGGCCTGCCCCGACTGAGGCCCGTATCACGCGCAACGGCGGCCCGGGCACTCCCCGGGCCGCTCGCGTGTCAGCGATCGACCGACTTTCGCTCCTCGAGCGAGGTCTGCATCAGCTCCGCGTAAGCTTCGCGGGCCCGTCGCCTGATCCTCGCGGTCGACGCTGACTCGACCTCGCGCGTACCTCGTCCCATCGAGTCCTGCTGACCCTCGAAGGCCGGGGCACAATGTCTCTCGCAGCGTCCCGTATCGCTGTCGGTTGCGCTTTCCATGAGGTCGAAGACGCTTCGGACGTTGGCATCGGTGTGCTCGAAGCAGGCGAACGAGGTGCCATAGCGCTCGTTCACTTCCCGGAGCACCGCGCAGTAGTCGGTCGTCACATCGTGGAAACCCGCCACGACCACCTGCTCGCGGTAGGGAAGGACGCGCTCGTAGAAGCGGGACCAGTTCGTCAGCGCCTGCCGCGGGGTGATCTGCGGCACGCGTTGAAGGGTGCGAGATCACCGCGTCGACAGGGTCGCGAACGAGCAGGATGCAGGGGATGTGCATGCGAGCGGCCGCGACGATCTGCGAGCCGCATGCAAGTGGTGGGCGGTCGAGCGTCGCCGGGCTGCGAGATCTCGAAGGCGATCGATG
>JBEVGU010000096.1:0-15958 GCA_040511595.1 Actinomycetota bacterium
GTTCGAGAAGGCGTGCGAGATCACCGCGTCGGCCGTGCGCGGTGCGATGACCGGCAGCGACGGACAGCAAGCGGACTTCGTGGCGGAGGTGTTCCGTTCCGTGCACGGCGCGCTGAAACAGGCGGCCGACGAGATGCCGAACAAGGAATCCAAGGCAGGGTTCTGACGGGGCGTGGGTTCAGTCGGTGGCAGCAGGTCGCCGGGTCACGTCGCGCATCGAGACCACGCCGACGACCCGCGCCTCGTCGACGACCGGCAGATGCCGGAAGCCGAAGGCGAACATCGACTCCAGCGCCGCCGATGCGTCCTCGTCCGGACCGATCGTCTTCGGCTCCTTGGTCATGAACTCGATGACCGGATGATGCTCGGCATCGAAGTCGGAGCCCACCGCGCGCAGCACGTCGCGTTCGGTGAAGATGCCGACGAGGCGCTCTCCGTCAAGCACGAGGGCGCTGCCGACCTGATGCGTGCTCATCGTGGTGGCGGCGTCGGCGATCGTGGTCGACGGCGAGACGATCACGAGGGTGGTGCTCATCACGTCACGGATCACGGTCATGGCAGGCCCTCCCGACGCATCCTCCGAGCAGCAGCGTAGCTCCCGCGACGGAGCGCGGGAAGCCCTGCTCGCCTGGTACCGCCCCCGGCGGAGCGCCTATCCGTGGCGGACGCCTGTTCACCCGGGTGCGCGGCACCCAGACGCCTACGCCGTGCTCGTCAGCGAGGTGATGCTGCAGCGGACGCAAGCAGCACGGGTCGCTCCGGCGTTCGAGACCTTCCTGAGCGTGTTTCCCGACGTCCGAGCGCTCGCCGGCGCGTCGAGGGCCGACGTGCTGCGGTCCTGGGGACGGCTCGGCTACCCGCGCCGGGCCGTTGCGCTGCACGAGGCCGCGAAGACGATCGTGACAGATCACGACGGGGTCGTGCCGCGCGATCCGGCTGCGCTCCGCGCGCTGCCGGGCGTCGGTGAATACACGTCTGCCGCGATCGCGAGCTTGGCATTCGGCGTGCCCGTGCCCGCTGTCGACACGAACGTGCGGCGCATCTGGGCCCGGGTCGTCTACGGCATGGAACCGGACGAGGTGCGGCGCCACGAGCTCATCCTTGCCGCAGGAGAGTGGCTCGACCGTCGTCGTCCGGCCACATGGAACCAGGCCGTGATGGACCTCGGTCGGGTGGTGTGCCGGCCGAAACCTCGGTGCGACGCGTGCCCCCTTCGCCCGTGGTGCGCGTTCGCCGCCTCGGGCCGCGAGGGCAGAGCGTCCACCGTGCGCCGGTCCCCGTTCCCCGGGTCGCTGCGGCAGGTCCGAGGCGCCGTGCTGGCAGCGCTGCGCTCCGGCTCGCCTCGCACGATCGGCGGGCTCGCGACCACGACGGGCTTCGAGCCCGAGCGAGTGACCGAGGCGGTCGGAGGGCTCGACGCGGACGGTCTCGCGACCGCTACGACGGCCGCGCTCCACGGTCGCCGCGGTGGGCGCGTCTCGCTCGCCGACGGCTGATCGGGCGCGTGGCGCCGATCGCTCCTCAGGCGCCGGCCTCCGCCCGCAAGGCCGGGAGCGCGTGCTCGGCGAAGGAGGAGACCGCGAGGGCCGCGTCGTCGAAGGCCATGCCCGGATAGTGCAGTCGCACCATCAGATCGGCCTCGGCGCGGCCGTTCACCGCGCGAACGATGGGGGCGAGCGTGTGAGCGACCTCGTCGGGCGTGCCGGCTGCCGTGGTTCTGCGTGCCTCCTGCTCGTCGGCGAGATCCGTCTCCAGGGAGTCGTGCTCGGGCGTGTCGTGCCCCGCATCCCACGCGTCGTAGGCGCCGAGCTGATGCAGGACCCCCGGCTTCGCGGTCTCCCAGGCTCGTTCCGGGGCCACGAAGGCGTTGGCCATCAGCACCAGGTGCTGCGAGGCCGGATCGCGCCCGGCCGACCGCGCGCCCTCCTCCATGAGGGCCTCCGCCTTCTGCACGTGGCGCAGGTCGTCCGCGTCGGCGATGTAGCCGTCGCCCAGGGCTCCAGCGCGTCGCAAGGCCGCGTCGACGTAGCCCCCGAGCAGGATGGGGGGTCCGCCCGGCTGCGCCGGAGGAGGGGTCACGCGCACGCGGTCGTAGCGGAACGCCCGGCCCTCGTACGAGAACCGTTCGCCCGTCCACGCCCGACGGAGGATCTCGACGGTGTCGACGGTGCGGGCGAGGTGCTCGCCGAACGGCACGCCGACCATGCGGAACTCCTCCTCGCGCCAGCCGAGGCCCAACCCGATCGTGAGCCGCCCCTCCGAGAGTTGATCGAGGACCGCGGCGTCCTCGGCGAGCCGGAGCGGATCGTGGAGCGGTGTGAGGATCAGACCGGTGCCGATCCGGATCCTCGAGGTCGCCTGGGCGAACGCGGCCAGCATCACGAGCAGCGAGGGAAGGTAGCCGTCGGACGTGCCGTGGTGCTCGCTTACCCAGGCGGAGTCGAACCCAGCGGCTTCGGCGAGCTGCACGAGCTCGACGGTCTCGCGGTACTCCCGGGCGAACGAGTGGCCGGATCCAGGGGGCACCTGGCCCGTGAACAGCCCGATGCCGATGCGCATCGTCACGCGCGGAAGCTACCACCGCGCCGACGCTGCCCCGATGCGACAGCGTTGCCGGCCGTCCCGGCCGGCGATGGTATGCTCCCTGGTTGAAGATGAGAGCGATTCTCAGTATCGTTCCCGGCCGGAAGACGATCGCGTCCTGCTCGATCGCATCGATGCTCGTCGTGGCGGGCTGCGCGGGGGTCGGCTCCGGCGGGCCCGCCGAGGGCGATGCCGACGCTGCCTCCGCCTCGGCCCTGGCGGTCGTCGCCAGCTTCTACCCGCTGGCCTACGCCGTCGAGCGTGTCGGCGGCGATGCCGTGTCGGTCACCGACCTCACTCCGCCGGGCACCGAGCCTCACGACCTCGAGCTCACGCCCGACGATCTCGTGTCGATCGCGGAGGCCGACGTCGTGGTGTACCTGGGCGACGGGTTCCAGCCGGTCGTGGAGGACGCCGTCGGGGCGGAGGCCACGGGGACGACCGTTGATGCCTTCGCGGCCGTCGAACCGTTGCCCGCTTCCTCCGGAGACGGCGGCGCGGACCCGCACGTGTGGTTGGATCCCACCCTGTTCGCGGAGATCGTCGACGCCGTCGCCGCGGCGCTCGGTGAGACCCGGCCCGCCGACGCCCCGAGGTTCCTCGCGAACGCTCGGTCGGTGCGTGAGGACCTGGCGACGCTCGATCGGGAGTTCCGCCGGGGGCTCGCCGAGTGCGCCTCCCGGGTGTTGATCACGAACCACGCCGCGTTCGGATACCTGGCCGCCGCCTACGACCTGCGGCAGGAGGCGATCTCTGGCCTCTCGCCCGAGTCCGAGCCGGACGCCGCGAGGATCGCGATGCTGGCGGCGGAGGCGCAGGCCGCGGGGGTCACCACGGTCTTCACCGAAGACCTGATCTCACCGGAGGTGGCCGAGTCGCTCGCCGCCGAGGCGGGGCTCGAGACGGCGGTCCTCAGCCCGCTCGAAGGTCTCACCGACGTGCAGATCGCCGCGGGCGAGGACTACCTGTCGGTGATGCGCAGGAACCTGGAGGTGTTGCGTGGCGGGCTTGACTGCGCCTGATCCCTCGCCCGTGCAGCACGGGAGCGAGGAGCTGCTGGCGTGCGCCGGCCTGACGTTCGGCTACGGGCGGGAGCCGGTGCTCGAGGACGTTGACCTGTCGGTGCGCGCCGGTGAGTTCGTGGCCCTCGTCGGGCCGAACGGTTCGGGCAAGTCGACGCTGCTGCACCTGCTGCTCGGATCGCTCGAGCCGGATGCCGGCGAGGTACGGCTCTTCGGCCGGCCGCCGGGAGCCGTTCGTCGTCGAGGCCGTCTGGGCTACGTGCCCCAACGGCCGAACCTGAGCTCGGAGCTGCCCGCGACGGTGCGAGAGATCGTGGCCGCCGGCCGGCTCACCGACGGACGGTGGTGGTTGCCGACGTCGCGTGCCGACCGCGATGAGGTCGACCACGCGATCGCCTCCGTCGGGCTCACGGGGCTCGCGACCCGTCCGGTGAACGAGCTCTCGGGTGGGCAGCAACAGCGGGCCTTCATCGCGAGGGCGTTCGCGAGCGAGCCCTCGCTGCTCGTGCTCGACGAGCCCATCGCGGGTGTCGACGCGGCCTCGCAGCGGTTGTTCCGCGACTCGCTCGTTCACCTGATCCGGGAGCACGGCGCAGGCGTGCTGCTGGTCTCCCACGAGCTCTCGGCGGTCGCCGACGATGTCGATCGGGTCATCGTGCTGAAGCGGCGCGTGCTCTTCGACGGGAAGCCGTCCGA
Source organism: Actinomycetota bacterium (assembly GCA_040511595.1). Classification (GTDB taxonomy): domain Bacteria; phylum Actinomycetota; class UBA4738; order UBA4738; family HRBIN12; genus JAOUEA01. Next base: position 4,302 of record JBEVGU010000096.1, read on the forward strand.
CCTGGCGGCCGAGGGGGTCGGCAGCCTCGGGGTGCATCGCGAGGACCTGCCGATCTGGCTGGAGCAACTCTCGTGATCGCCGAGATCGCCTTGCCGTTCCCCTTCGAGCTCGGGTTCATGCAGCGGGCGCTCGTCGCGTGTATCGCCGTCGGAGCGTTCGCTCCGACGATCGGCGTGTTCCTCGTGCAGAAGCGGTTGTCGCTGATCGGTGACGGCATCGGCCACGTGGCGTTCGCTGGCGTGGGTGCCGGGCTGCTCGCGGGCCTGGCGCCGTCGTGGACGGCCCTGGTGTTCGCCGTCGGGGGTTCGCTCGGCATCGAATGGTTCCGTGCCCGGCGGCGCACGTCGGGTGACGTGGCCCTCGCGATCCTCTTCTACTCCGGCATCGCGCTGGGTGTGGTCCTGATCTCGCTCGGCGACGGGCTCTCGGCGAACGTGCTGACCTACCTGTTCGGGCAACCGCTCACTGTGCGGCCCGACGAGGTCCGAGCGGTCGTCCTGCTCGGGCTCGGCATCGTGGTCGCGGTCGTGATGTTGCGGCGGGCGCTGTTCGCGGTCGTCACCGACGAGGGATGGTCCAGGGTCGCGGGATTGCCGGTGGGCGCCTTGAACGCCCTGCTCGCGGTGCTCACCGCCGTGGCGGTCGTGGCCGCGATGCAGATCGTCGGCATCCTGCTGGTGGCCGCGATGATGGTGCTGCCCGTCGCCAGCGCGCAGATGCTCGCCCGGTCGTTCCGTGGCTCGCTCGCGATCTCGGTGGCGATCGGCGTGCTCGCCTCGGTGGCCGGCCTCGCCGCGTCCCGGGTGTGGGGGCTCGCTCCCGGCGGCACGATCGTGCTCGTGACCGCGGGCGTGTTCGCGGTGGTCGGAGTGCTCGCCCGCTGGTCGCGTCGCGGGCTTGATGGGTCGGAGGCCGACGTATGATGCGGCCCGTGGCCTCGGATCTGCACGCGACCGTCGCCCGACGCCTGCGAGCGGTGAACCAGCGGTACACGGCACAACGCGAATTGTTGGTCACGGCGCTCGAACGCGCTCGCAAGCCCCTGTCGACCGCCGATATCGTCGAGGCTCGGACCGGTCCGCAGAGCTCGGTCTACCGCAACCTCTCGGTGCTCGAACACGCGGGTGTCGTCCGGCGAGTGATCACCGAGGGGGAGTTCGCCCGATACGAGCTCGCCGAGGAGCTCACCGAGCACCATCACCATCTGATCTGCTCGAACTGCGGCAAGGTGGAAGACGTGACGATCCCGTCCGCCCTCGAGTCCACGATGGACCGCACGGTCGATCGGCTGGCGCGGCGGAGCGGGTTCGCGAGCGTCCGCCACCGCCTCGACCTGATCGGCACCTGCCGCTCCTGCGCCTGAGGTGACGACGACCGCGCCCGTCAGGGCGTGAGGTAGGGGTGTTCCGGGGGATCGATGGGCTCGACCGACTCGGCCTGTACCAGGATGTCGCTGCCGAGGGGGTAGATGGGGCCGGTCACCCGCACCCAGTCCTCGGTCTCGAAGCCTCCCGGTGGCGCGTCGACCACGGTGACGTAGCTGATCGTCGCGTCGGCCACGCAACAGGTGATCACGAACCTCGTCAGCTGGAAGCGGTCGGCCTCCCCCTGCTCCTCGGTCACGAACCCCTCCATCGTGACCCGTTCCCCGGCGCGTGCCCGCAGGGCCGCCGCCGCGTCCGCTACTGCCCGCGCGGCGGCGACGTCGACCAAGTCGATCGGCCCGCTCACGATGCGCGCGCTGGCGCCGATACCACCGCCTGTCGATGCCGATCGCCGGCCGACGGCGTAGGAGCCGAGCGTGGCGGGTGGCACCGCGAGGAGCAGCACCACGGGCAGCACGATCACGCCGAACATCCAGGTCTCGTGGTTCCCAAGCGGTTCCGGGTTGCGCACTCGCGCGGTCGCGAGCCTCCCCAGGGTCGCGAGCGTCGCGAGCACCGCGCCGAGGGGCACGAGCCACGCCGTGCGGCTCGACAGGTAGAGCGACGTGCGGCCGGCGGCGAGCAGGAACCAGAACAGCCCGGCCCACGCGCCGAGCACGAGCCCGGCGGCCACGCGCGGCCCGCTGAACCTCAACCCCTCGTTCGCAGATGTGCTCAACCCGTCGCTCGCAGATGTGCTCAACGCCCCGCTCCCATGCGTGCTCACCCCCAGATCACCTGGATCCACATCGTGGCGACGAGCGTGGTCGCTCCGACCGCGATCACCACCGCGGGCAGGAACCCGCGCCGATAGGTGCCCGCGTACAGCGCCGCGAGCTTCAGGTCGACCATCGGTCCGAACACCAGGAACGCGAGCTGGGCGGCGGGGCCGAACGCCGTGAACGAGGCGGCGACGAACGCGTCGGACTCCGAGCAGAGCGACATCACGAACGCCAGCACCATCATCGCGATCAGGCTGAGCACCGGAAGGCCCGCGACCCCGTCGACGATCGACTGGGGCACGAAGGTCTGGATCGCCGCCGCGAGCGCCGCCCCCATGATCAGGAAGCGCGCCATGAACACCACGTCGCCGGAGAGGTGGCCGAAGAACCGTCGCCATCGAGACTCGGCTACGTCGACCTCGCGCGCCTCGACCTCGCCGCTCCGCGCCCGCAGCAGGTCCCCCGAACGGATCCTGCCCATCACCCACCCCGCCGCCATCGCGACAACGAACCCGAGCGCGAGGCGTCCGAGGACCATGACCCACAGCGTGTCGCGTCCTCGATAGGCGACGAACGTGGAGGCGACGACCACCGGGTTCACGATGGGAGCGGCGAGCATGAAGGTCACGGCCGCCCCAGGGGAGAGTCCCTTCGCCGCGAGGCGTCTGGCGACAGGCACGGAGCCGCACTCGCAGACCGGGAAGGCGACCCCGGCCGCCGCCGCGGCCGGCAACTGGAGCCCTCGCGGCAACAGCGCGATGCGCGCGAAGGCAGACGCCGGCACCAGCACCTCGATCGCGGCCGACACGGTGGCCCCCACCAGGATGAACGGCATCGCCTCGACGAGGAGCGAGCCGAATACGATCAGCAGGTTGCGCAGCCACGGAAGGCTCGCGGGGTCGCTGAGACGGACGAGCACGGCGACGCCCGTGAGCGCCGCGATCACCCAGACCACCGGCGGGTTCGACCTTCGCCCGTCCGCCCGGCGGGACGCTCCCGAGCGTGGCTCCACGTCGACGGCCATCAGCAGTACCTCGAGAACGCCACGGCGAACGACGGAAACACGTCGGAGAACAGGGGCCAGACGCCGGCGGGGGTCCTCGAGGCGGCCAGCGTGCGGGCGACCTCGTCGGCGGTGATCGACCGGTCGACCGAGACGCCGCGATCGAGGAAGAGCCCCGCCGCGCCGGTTCCCTCGACGATCGGCGCGCCGAGCGTGTCGTCGACACCGGCCGCGAGCGAGGAGGCGTCCTCGGCCACGGCCGGTCGTGATCCGGTGCCGGCCACGACGAACGTCGCTCCGGGCACGAGGTCGCGCACCATCGTCACGACATGCTCCGTCGTCGAGTCGATGCCGTCGATCGATCCGCCGAGCACCACGCCGAGCACATCGGTCACGTCGTCGTCGCCGAGCCCCTCCGCCGCCACGATCGCTCTCGATGCGATCGCCGGGCGTGATGCCTCGCTGCCGAGCACGGTCACGGGGTCGCGATCCGAGGCGTCGAGGTACCAACCGTTGCCGATGATCCCGCGATCGGCCTCGTCGGCGAGCACGGCCCCCACCTCCGCTCGCTGTCCGTGGACGTGGTCGAGGTCGTCCGCGAAGGTCGCGATCACCGACCCGGCGTCCGGTGTCGACCACGCGTTCGAGAGATCGCCGTCGTCCTCGCGCACCAACGTGCCCGTGATGCCGTGCGTGGACGGCAGGCTTCCCGTTCCGATCGTCGTGAGCGTCGCGGCGGGATCCATCGGGAGCGAGCCGGTCACCGCCTCGAGCGTTCCAGCGCCCCGCGCCATCGCCCGCCGCACGAAGGGCCACGCACCTGGCTGTGCTTCGAGGTCGCGGGAGCCCACACCTTTCCACGCGATGAGCACGACGAGTGGTGTCTCGCCGGCCGCCGCCACACCGTCGATCGCCTCGCCCGTTCTGACCTCGGGGTGCGGGCGCCGGAGCCCGGTGATCCGCTCCAGGGTGGGTGCGACGGCGTCGAGGCCCACGCCGGGTGGGAGCGATCCCGCTCGCACGCCCGAGCCGATGAACACGACGGGCACGCGCGTGTCGGCGCTCCCAAAACCCGGTTCCGGACCGGGCCACGACACGCGAACCCCTCGTTGCACCTCGACGGCGACGTCCGCGGCGCCCGTGGTCGCCGCCATCACGTCGGGGGAGCGACCCTCTCGGAATCCCGACGCGATCTGACGACGCAGCTCCGCCGGGAGCGGACAGAACGGGACCGACGGGCGCGCGCCCGCCGCGGCGCCGTCGCAGCTGCTCCCGACGCAGAACATACGGAGGACCACGGCCGGCGCTCCGACGAGCACCAGGACCATCAACAGGCTCGTGAGCCGTCGGCCGATGGGCACACCCAACGCTATCGCGCGGCGCCGGTCGCTCCGTGTGCGTCCGGGCGTGTCACAGAGTCTCCATGGGATCCTCCGGGCGTTCTCGGCCCCACGGGTTGTCGTGCGTGCGCGGGGTCGTGTTCCCTATGCCGGATCGTGTCCGTTCGTCGCGCCCTCGCGCCGCTCGCGTTGTTGGTCCTGCTCTCGGGGCTGGTCCTCGGCCGCCCCGGGGGAGAGGCTCAGGCGCAGGCGGTGCCCCGGGATCTCGTGAAGATCGCGTGCGGGCTACCCCACGAGCAGCTGCTCCGTACCTGGCGAGGATGGCGTCCCGATCGTGGCGCCCAGCTCAGCTTCGTGCCGAAGGAGCCGAACTTCGTCGGGTCCGGATTGCCCCACGTCGGTCCGTGGGACTACATCCAGACGGTACCGATGCTCTGGTACGGGCCGGGGTTCGTGCGAGCCCAGGGTGAGGTCGATCGTCCGGTCACGGTCGCGGGCATCGCCCCGACCGCCGCGCAGCTGATGAAGTTCGAGGGGTTCCGCGCCCCCGACGGTCAACCGATGACCGAGGCGCTGCTGCCGGCCGGCGAGCGGGCGGTGCCGAAGCTGTTCGTCACCCTCGTCTGGGACGCGGGAGGCATCAACGTCCTCGAGGAGTTCCCGAACGCCTGGCCCTTCACGAAGTCGTTGATCCCGGAGGGCACGTGGTACACGGACGCGACCGTGGGGTCGTCGCCGACGAGCACCGCGCAGATCCACGCGACGATCGGCACCGGCTCGTTCCCGATGCATCACGGGATCGTGGGGCACAACATGCTCGTCGCCGGCGATATCACGTCCCCTTGGAACCAAGGCCCCTCGTTCCTGGTGGAGCCCACGTTCGCCGACGTCTACGATCGAGCGCTCGACAACGAGCCGGTCGTCGGCATCGTGGGAACCGTCGACATCCATTTCGGCATGCTCGGCCACGGCTCGTTCTTCTCCGGCGGCGACGAGGACATCGCGCTCACGCGTTCCGTGATCGGCGGCGAGACCCTCACGGACGAGGGCTTCGAGTGGAACCTGCCCCGGCGCGACGCCGACTACTACCGGCTCGCCGCGTATGCGAACGACGTGGGCGGATTCGGGCGGGACAAGCGGGCGGTGGACCAGGCCGACGGCCAGCTCGACGGGAAGTGGCGTGACAACGACATGGACGAGCTGCTCCAGGGCTTCGACACCCCCGCGCGCACGCCGTACCAGCAGCGGGTGGTCGAGAAGGTGATCCAGGAGGAAGGCTTCGGCGCCGACGACGTGCCCGACCTGCTGTACCTGAACTTCAAGGAGATCGACTATGTGAGCCACGTGTGGTCGATGAACTCCCCCGAGATGCTCGACGCCGTCGTCGCGCAGGACCGGGCGATGAAGGCCCTCGTGACCTTCCTCGACCGGCAGGTGGGCAGGGGACAGTGGGCCATGGTGCTCACGGCCGATCACGCCTCGATGCCCGACCCGGCCGCGAGCGGCGGCTTCCAGATCTCGACGGGCCCGATGCAGGAGATGATCAACGAGGAGTTCGGCAGGCCTGGCGGTCCGGCGATCGTCGACCTGATGCAACCGACCCAGGCGTTCCTGAACCTCGAGGAGCTCGAGGCCAACGGACACACGGTCGACGATGTGGCCCGCTTCATGCTGACCTTCACGCAGGCTCAGACCGCTGGGGGCGGCGTCGTACCGAACCCCGGCCAGGAGGACGACGTCGTCATGACGGCGGCATTCCCGTCGCAGATCATGCAGAACCTGCCGTGTCTGCCGGAGGCGAAGCGATAGCTCCGCTCGTCCGGTCCGGGGATCGGATCCGCGGCGAGCCGACCTGGCTCGTCTATCCTGGGGCGGTCCCCACGGCTCGACAGGGTAGTGGGCTGCCATGAAGACACCGCTGAGGCCTTGGAGGGCACGCGCTCGATGGCTGCGACCGACACCGTGAAGGCCGAGGCCGACGAAGCTCCTCGGCTCTCAGCCGGCCCGGGCTCGAGCTGGCTCGGATCGAAGTGGATGATCGGCGGCTTCGCGCTGCTGATGCTGCTCGTGCTCGGCTGGAAGTTCCTGGCCGACCCCAGCCTCTCGGCCCCCACGCGTGATCCAGCCTGGTACACGTGGCGGGCCCAGGTGATCCTGGAGAGCGACCCCGTTCGGGTCGTGGAGGAATGGGGCCCGAACGGTCTGTTCGCGGGTGGATACCGGGTGACGGTGCCGCTCGCGGGCGCACTGATGCAGCAGGTCGTCGGCGTCGATCGATACACGTTCAGCACCTACCTGATGATCGGCATGCCGATCCTCACCGGTCTGGCGCTCGGTGCGGCGATGTTCCGGAGTCGACGCGATCCGCTCGTCGTGCTCACGACGCTGCTCGCGACGGTCGGGTTGTTCCTGACGACCCCCTACCTCGGGTACCTCGACAACGTGACGGTGCTGTTCCTGTTGTCGCTCATGATCCCGTTCGTGCACGAGGCGCGAACATCGTGGGGGGCGAGGACCGCGCTCTTCCTGATCGGCATCGCCGCGGCGTTCACGCATCCCACGACCTGCGTGATCTTCGGTGTGGTGATGATGGCGGTGTTCGGATTCCACTTCCTCACGAGCCGCTTCTCGTTGGGTTCGGCGCTCAGGTCCGACGGCCCGATGCTGATGTCGACGGGCTTCGGCATGATCGCCGGGCTCGTCTGCTGGGTCGTGGGCATCTGGGGGCAACCGGCGAGCTTGGCCGAAGCGGCGTTGCCGCCGCCGTACACGGCCGAGTTCTTCACCCGGCGTCTGATCGAGTGGACGGATTCCCTGCAGCCGATCGTGATCGTGCCGTTCGTCGTCGTCGCGATCGTCTCGACGATCCTGTGGTCCCGGGCCACGAAGCGCCCCGTCCGCAACGAGGATCAGGTCTCCGTCTGGTGGCTGCTCGCGTTCGCCGGGGTCGCCTCCGTGATGACCGGCGCCGCGCTGCCGTACTACCGGTTCATGAACGCGTCGGCGGCCCCGATGGTGCTCGTGGGCCTCGGTGCGTTCGTCGCGATCCGTTGGTTCCTCCGCCTCGACGGCGCGGCACGGGTGGCCGGCGTTCTCGGCGCCGTGATCGTGGTGGGCTCACTCGGCTACGTCTTGTACGACGGCCTCGAGCATCGATGGGTCAGCACTGAGAACCAATGGGCCAACCAGGGCGTGAGGACCTCGCTCGCGGCGGTCGACGAGGTCGTCACGGCCGCCGGCGATCGTCCGAACGTGCTCGTCGTGAACCGTGACGACGGCGACGACCCGCAGGACGGCACCAACGTGGGGTACGGGTGGGCGAAGACGTACTCCAACGTGTTCAGGACGGGGCTTCCCGGGGATGCGGTCGAACGCTCCGTGACCTACTTCGGAACGCTCGAGAACTTCCTCGCCGGTGAGCCGACCACGTCGGTGAGCGGCAGCGAGGGGTACGACGATGCCGCCGCCTCACACTTCTGCGAGGCGTTCGGCGGGCCCGACACCTTGTGCGACCCCGACGACAAGAAGCCGGAGGACTTCGTGCCTCGCTTCCAGGAGTTCCCCGAGGAGCCGGTGGTGTTCCTGATCGGCCAGTACTACGGAGGCCTGTGCAACGGCGTTGAGGACTGCTCCGCCGAGGTCGAGCAGGGGCTGCTGGCCGAGGCGACGTCCCAGGGACTCGAGGTCGGGCCGGACGTCTTCGTGATCGAAGGAGACGGTCTGTGGAGCCCACCCGCCGAGGTCGTCGAGCGGGCTCGGGAGGCCGCCGCGGAGGAAGCGGTGAAGTTCCAGGCCCATCCGGGACCGTTCGAGAACCTCCCGCAGAACCTGCTCGTCCTCGCGATCCTCGCGCTGCTGCTGGTGGTGCCGGGGTGGCTCGCATCGAACTGGATCGGCGTGCGGACGACGGTCGATCGCATCGCCTTGATCCCGGGCATGTCGGTCGTGATCGTGCTGCTCGCCGGCATCGCCGTGCTGGCCGTGTGGCGCGGCCCGCTGAGCGTGGCCAAGGGGTGGGCCGTCGTGGCGGTGGCGATCGGCGTCGGCGGCGCCCTCCGCGTGGCCGATGCGTGGCTCCGCAAGCCGCTCGACGCGTTCGGCGGCTTCTTCACCGCGATGTTCGCGGCGTTCTCGAACCGCGACTTCTCGGTGCTCGTGGGCGTGCAGTTCCTCGGGCAGGCCGGGCAGGGCGTCGTGCAAGGCGCCATCGCGAAGTCGCTCGCGTTCGGCGGTCAGGAGGGATTCGACGTGCAGAACCTGCCGTCGGCCGACTACCTGCTGACCGTCGTGCTCGCGCTCTACGTGCCGTACACCCTGATCTCGCCGTTCATCGGCGTGTTCATCGACCGGTTCCCGCGGCGACGGGTCGTGTGGTGGTCGGACATCGCCACGGCCATGGTGGTGGTGGTCGTCGCGCTGGCAGTGCTCGCGCCGCTGGGCTCCGACACGACCGAGGGCAACGCCTTCGCGACGGGAGCGCTGATCGTGGGGTTGCTCGCCGTGCAGGCGTGCGTGCGCGTGGTGCTCGCCGTGAAGTCGGCAGCGATGCCCGACGTCCTGTCGGGCAAGGACCTGCTGCAGGGCAACGGGCTCTCGCAAGCCGGTGGAGCTCTCGCGCAGATCTTCGGCATCGTGTTCGGCGGAGCGCTCGCCGGGTTCGTGCCGCCGTTCGTGCCCGTCGTCGTCGGCGCTGTGGTGCTGCTGGTGGGCGCCTTCGTCGCCAAGCAGCTGCGCCACGCCGAGGCCCGGCCGCACGAGGCGACGTTCGGTCAGGAGGCGTCGCGGGTCGTGCGCACCATCATCGACGGGCTGAAGGAAGTTGCGAGTCGTGCGCCCGCTGCGCTCGGCCTGTCGTCGTTCCAGATGCTTCGTTACCAGTTCTGGGGCTTCGGTCTGTTCGTGTTCGCCCTCTACGCGAAGAACCTGGTCGCCGGGGGCGACTCCGACACGCTCGCGCTCGTCTTGTCGGGGGTGGGAGGCCTGTTCGGAGGTGCGCTCGGCATGGTCGTGGCCCAGAAGTACAAGGACCGGGTCCCGCCCGTGCGGCTGCTGCTGATGTCGATGATGCTACTCGGCGTCGGCACGTTGATCGGTGGCATCTCAGTCTCGGTGGCCGGGTTCGCCGTGATGCTGTTCATCGGCTTCTTCTCGTTCTTCGTGGGCAAGATCTCGGCCGACACGATCATGCAGCAGTCGATGCCCGACGACTTCCGTGGCCGGGCGTTCGCGCTGTTCGATATCGCGTACAACCTCGGATACATCGTGCCGGCGTTGATCCTGTTCCTCATCTGGACCGAGGACAGCGAGGGCACGACACGGTCGATCCTGCTGGTGTCGGGCGTCGTGTTCCTCGCGCTCACCGCGTTGGTGGCGTCGTGGGCTCGACGCATCCGTGACCAGTTCGCCCCGCAGGACGACGTGATCACCGTGCCGGAGCTCGAACGGTAGGGTCCTCGCTCCAGACGAAGTAGGCCACCACGATCGCGACGAGCGCGCCGTTCCTGAGGAAGAGGATGATCTGGTCACGCCCCGCGCCCAGGCCGAGATCGAGATACCAGCCCGCGATGACCGCACCCGTCAGGACGATCGGGATCGCTGCCGCCATCGACCATCTGCGGCCCGCCCCTCCCGCGATGGCGCCCCACGGAAGCAGCCAGCTCGCGTACTGCAGCGACAGCAGCGGTGACACGGCGAGCAGGCTCGCGACGGCCGCCAACGCCGCTCCTCCGGCAGGATCCGATGCGATCCGACTCGCTCGGAGCCAGACCAGGGCGAAGATCGCGATCAGGAGCGCCAACGTCAGGGGTCCGGCCCACCCCGGCACCATCCCGGTGCGGTTGGCGCCACTCTCGAAGCGGTGTTCTCCGGTGAGCGCCCACACCACCACACCGACCGAGGACTCCAGCTCCCAGCCGGACGCCCCCCTGAACGACGACACCTGGCCGATCGCGCCGATCCCGCCGAACGCGATCCATGCGACGACACCGGCAGACGCGGCGCTCGCGAACACCCACAGGGCTCGTCGCCGGCGCTCGATGACCCAGATCGGCGTGAGGATCACGGGCCAGAGTCGTGTGAGGAAGGCCACGGCCATCGCGATGCCCGCCGCACCTTCTCGGTGGATGCGCGCCCACAGCACCGCGGTCACGGCCACGGCGACCGTGACCAGGTCGGCCCGCCGGTAGATGAAGATCAGGAGCGGGAGTCCGAGCCAGAGGTAGCGTTGCGCGGTCGCGGTTCCCCACCCCTTCCTCAGGGCGAGGAACGCTCCGAAGTCGCCGGCGAACGCCAGCAACGCGAGCAGGATCCTGGCGGTGGACGGGTCCGAACGTCCGACCAGCTCGGCGATCGCGAGCTCACCGGGCGCGAACTCGACCTCGTGGTCGCGGTAGGGCGTTCCGGTCGATCGTGCGATGTCCTGATAGCGAGTCGCGGCGGCAGAGGGATAGCTGGGCACCCCGGCGAGCACCGACACGAGCACCACAACCCTCACCAGCACGAGCGACCGAGTCGCGGCGGGGCTGCGAGACCACTCCGACAGCCGGCGTGGGATCCCGGTCATGACACGGGCCCCGTCGCCGGCGCGGGCTGCGTCCGAGCCGCGCGTGTCGCGTCCGGTCCTGCCTTCCGCAGGTGCGATCGTCCGGTGAGGAGCGCAGCGGCGTACAACGCGGCCACGCCCACGAGGAGCGACCGGTACCCCACGATCAGCGCCCCGTACTCGAGCAGGCCTCCGATCATCGCGCCCAGCAGGTTCGTCCCGAACGCGATCGTCGAGGAGCCGACGTCGCGGAAGCGATTCGCGAACACCAGGTTGCCGATGAACACGGGAGTGAAGCCGAGCGCGACGGCAGCCACGAACCGAGGGACCGGGTCCAGGGCCAGCATCGGAGCCAGTGGCACGACCCACGCGATCGCGACCGTGACGAACAGGGGGGCATAGAGGACGCTCGGCCTGCGGACCGGCCACCGGCGAGTCACCTCGATGGCGAGATACACCGACACGAGGATCCCCGCGAACACCAGCGCGTTCACGAACCACGTCGTGCCGAACAACAGGGCGAACCTGACGACGTTCGTCGTCTCCAGCAGCAGGAACGCCGCACCCATGAAGAAGAGATCCACGTACGACCGCATCGCGCGGAGCGGCCCCCCGGCGACCCGAAC
>JBEVGU010000097.1:0-26319 GCA_040511595.1 Actinomycetota bacterium
GGCCCGGCTCGGCGGCGCGCGCGTCGACGAGGTCGATGCCGCCGAGTGGCAGGGCGGCGAGCTGCAGGACCTGGCCACGCCCTCGCTGTTCGGCGAGCCGCGGGCCCTGATGATCGTCGACGCGCGTTCGCTCACGAAGGACGCCACGGCCGAGCTGGCCGCCTACCTGAAGGCGCCCGATCCCGAGGCGCTGCTCGTGATCTGCTGCCAGGTCGCGGAACGGGGCAAGGTGCCCGCAGCGCTCGACAAGCTCGTGAAACCCGTCGGAGACGTGGTGCACGTCGAGATCAAGCGGAAGGATCTCGAGCCCTGGCTCGCGCGCCGGGCCGACCAGCTCGGCGTCGATCTCTCCGTCCCGGCGGCTCGTGCCCTCGTGGAGATCCTCGGCGAGGAGCCCGGCCAGCTGGTGGCTGCCGTGCACCAGCTGGAGTCCGCCTTCCCCGGTCAGCGGATCACCCCCGCCGCAGTCGCCCGGCAGTTCCGCGGGCTGGGGGAGCAGAAGGTCTGGGATCTGTGCGACCGAGCGTTCTCGCGCGACCTTCCGGGGGCGATCCGGTCGTGGCGGTCGATCGAGGAAGGCGGCGACGATCCGTTGAAGGTGCTCGGCGGTGTTTCGAGCCGTCTGCGCGATCTGATCCGGGTCCGCTCCTTGCCCGATCGCATCCCGCCCGCCGAGCTGGTCCAACGAGCGGGCCTGCGCTTAGAGTGGCAGGCCAGGCGGTACCAGCAGCAGGCCCGCCACTTCTCGATGCGGCAGCTGCTCACTCTCCACGAACGCGTCACGGAGGCCGATCGCGCGCTCAAGTCGGGAGCGTCCGGCGAGACCGTGATGCCGATGCTCGTCGTCGCCATCGCCGCGGGGTGACACGTTCGCCGAGCCTGGACCGATCAGTCCTCGCCGCAGGAGATCGAGCTCTGCACGAACACCGTCGGCCAGGCGGGTCGATCCATGTCCTCACCGCGAGCGACCGCGACGCGTCGCCACTCCCAGCGGCCCGCATAGTCGAGCTCGCCCGTCCAGAGGACCGTTGGCCACCGGCCACCGCGCACGAGGCGGCGATCCCCGGGCGTCGCGACGTATCCCTGGACCTCGAAGGCCGCGACCACCTCGTCGGTGGGAGCCGTCGTCCCGAACGTTGTCATCCAGGTCGGACAGCAGCCGCGGGCGTCGCAGTAGGGGCGGCCGCGGCCGACTCGCGGGTTCCCCAGCACCGCCGTCAGGAAGTCTCGCTCCGACGACGGCGTCGCGTCGGGCGGCACGAGCGTCGCTCCGGCGTCGAGACCGATCGCCCGATCGGGCTGGGAGGGTCGGCCGGGCTCGGCGATGAGCGTGACCCCCACGATCACCGTGCCCGCGACCGCGGCCATCACGAGGTACGTCCAGATCGGGGATCGACGTGGCGCGGCCGCCATGAAGCCAGCCTATGCCGAGGAACGGAGATGCGGGGAGCTAGTCGGACGCGCCGGTGGCGTTGGCGGCCTTCACGAGGCGGCTCTTCCGCCTGGCGGCGGTGCGCTTGTGCACCACGCCCGTGCTCGCCGCCTTGTCGAGCGCGCGGCTCGCCTCGCGGGCCCGGTCACGGGCGGCCTCGGCGTCCCCAGCTTCGACGGCGATCTCGACCTTCTTCTGGGAGGTCTTCAGCGCCGAGCGGACCGCCTTGTTGCGCTCGCGGCGCACCTCGTTCTGCTTGTTCCGCTTGATCTGGGACTTGATGTTGGCCATGAGCGCCAGAGTCTACCAGCGGCCTCAGCCGGCCCCGTGGGCCCTGAGGCGACACGGTGCGCCCGTACCATGGGGGTGCCGTGAGCACCGACTCTTCCCACATCCGCAACTTCTGCATCGTGGCGCACATCGACCACGGGAAGTCGACGCTCGCCGATCGCCTGCTCGAGGTCACCCACACAGTCGCTGATCGCGACATGCGAGCGCAGTACCTGGACAAGATGGATCTCGAGCGGGAGCGCGGCATCACGATCAAGGCGCAATCGGTGCGGCTGCTGCACGAGGGCTTCGAGCTGAACCTGATCGACACGCCGGGACATGTGGACTTCACCTACGAGGTCTCGCGGTCCCTCGCGGCGTGCGAGGGCGCGGTGCTGCTCGTCGACGCGGCGCAGGGCCTCGAGGCGCAGACCCTCGCGAACTACCACCTCGCTCGCGACGCCGGACTCATGATCGTGCCGGCCCTCAACAAGATCGATCTGCCAGCGGCCGAACCAGAGCAGCGAACGAAGGAGCTCGCGAGCCTGCTCGACTGCGACCCGAGCGAGATCCTGCACATCAGCGCGAAGTCCGGCGACGGCGTCGATGCGCTGCTCGCCGCCGTCATCGAACGGGTCCCGCCGCCCGTCGGCGACCGTGCGAAGCCGCTCCAAGCCTTGATCTTCGACTCGATGTTCGACGCGTACCGAGGCGTCATCACCTACGTGCGCGTACAGGAAGGCGTGCTGCCCTCGAAGGCGCGCATCCGGATGTTCGCGACTCGCGTCGAGAGCGACGCCGAGGAGACCGGTGTGAACGCGCCCGAGCCCACCCCGGTGCCCGAGCTCGGCCCCGGAGAGGTCGGCTACCTCGTGACCGGTCTGAAGGACGTGCACCAGGCCAAGGTCGGCGACACGATCACGCTGGCGGGTAAGCAGGGCGCGCACGAGCCACTACCCGGGTATCGGGAGCCCAAGCCCATGGTCTGGTCGGGCCTGTTCCCCGCCGACGGCAGCGACTACGCCGATCTCCGCGACGCGCTCGACCGGCTGAAGCTCAGCGACGCCGCCCTGCATTTCGAGCCGGAGACCTCCAAAGCGCTCGGGTTCGGGTTCCGGTGCGGCTTCCTCGGCCTGCTGCACATGGACATCGTGAAGGAGCGCCTCGAGCGCGAGTTCGACCTCGAGCTGATCGCGACCGCGCCGAACGTAGAGTTCCACGTGCTCCGAGGGGGCGAGACGACGATCGTGCACAACCCGGCCGAGATGCCGCCGGGCGGTGACCACGATGAGGTCGAGGAACCGGTCGTGTTTGCGACGATCATCACGCCGGCCGACTATCTCGGCGCGGTGCTCGGCTTGTGCCAGGAACGCCGCGGCGAGCTCGTCGACATGAGCTACCTCACGCCCGAGCGGGTCGAGGTGCACTACGTGCTGCCGATGGCCGAGATCGTCTTCGACTTCTTCGATCAGCTGAAGTCGGGCACGCGCGGGTACGCGAGCCTCGACTATGAGCCGTGGGGCTACCAGAAGGCGGACCTCGTGCGCGTCGACGTGCTGCTGCACGGCGAGCCGGTCGACGCCTTCAGCACGATCGTGCACCGCGAGAAGGCCTACCCGTACGGGAAGCGCATGGTCGAGCGGTTGAAAGAGCTCATCCCACGCCAGCTGTTCGACGTAGCGGTGCAGGCCGCGATCGGCTCGAAGGTCATCGCTCGCGAGACGGTGAAGGCCAAGCGCAAGGACGTGCTCGCCAAGTGCTACGGCGGTGACATCACCCGCAAGCGGAAGCTGCTCGAGACGCAGAAGAAGGGGAAAGCCCGCATGCGGCGCGTGGGAAGAGTCGACGTGCCGCAGGAAGCGTTCATCCAGGCCCTTCGCGTCGACGATGCCAGCACGGCGAAGGGGAAGAAATGAGCGCGGGCATCTACGTGCACGTGCCGTTCTGCCTCGCGCGCTGCGGCTACTGCGACTTCAACGCCTACGCGGGCCTCGACGAGCTGAAGCCCCGGTACCTGCGGGCCCTGCTGCGCGAGGCCTCGCTCGCGGCGTCAGCGTGGGACGGGGCCGAGATCGCCAGCGTCTTCCTCGGGGGAGGAACGCCGACGACGATGACGTCCGACGACCTCGGATGCCTGCTCCGGGCGCTGCGCTCCGCGTTCGACGTGGCGCCCGCCGCGGAGGTCACGACCGAGGCGAACCCCGACACCCTCGACGAGGTATCCCTCGCCGGCCTGCTGGATGCCGGCTACACCCGGCTTTCGATGGGCGCGCAGTCATTCGACCCGGCCGTGCTGCGGTCGCTCGAGCGGCTGCACTCGCCCGAGAGCGTCCGGCGCGCGGTAGCCGCCGCGCGCGCCACTGGCTACGCCAACGTGAACCTCGACCTGATCTACGGCGCGCACGGCGAGTCGCTCGAGTCGTGGGAGCGCACGCTCGAGGAGACGATCGCGCTGGCGCCCGAGCACGTGAGCGCCTACGCGCTGACGATCGAGCCGGCAACCCCGCTCGGTCGAACGGTGGCCCGCGGCGACGTGCCCGCGCCCGATCCCGACGTGCAGGCCGACATGTTCCAGACCGCCTGCTCGATGCTCCGGGATGCGGGCTACGGCCACTACGAGGTGTCGAACTGGGCGAGGCCTGGCTACGAGTGCGCGCACAACCTCGGCTACTGGCGACGGCAGCCCTACCTCGGCCTCGGCGCGGGCGCCCATTCCTACCGCGACGACCGTCGATGGTGGAACATCCGCCCGCCCGAGGAGTACCTGGCGACGGTGGAACGCGGGGCGCTCCCCGTCGGGGGCGACGAACGGCTGGACCCGAGCGACGCCTACCTCGAAGAGGTGTTCCTGCGGCTGCGCATCCTCGAAGGCGTGCCGGCGAGCTGGTTCCACGACGACCGAGCGGATCGGTTCCTCGAGAGCGGCCTGCTCACCGACGACGACGGAGCGTTGGTGCCGACCGAACGCGGCATGTTGCTGTTGAACGAGCTCGTCCTCGCCCTCACCGCCGACGAGGCGTTCCGCTAGTCTCGACTGGACTACTCGAATCGTTCGCTTGGGCTCACGCTAGGGGAAGAGGTCGACACCGCAGGAACCGTCGCGGCCGACGCCTGGCAGATCGGAGTCGATCGGCACCACCGTGTCGGCGCTATCCACCAACTGGAGCACGCCCTCGTCGTCGAGTGCGAACCTCGTGCGATGCAGGTCTTTCGTTGGCTCGCCGGCATCGACCGGATGGAAGCTCCATGCCACCTCGATCACTGGGTCGGCTGGGAAGCCCGTGCACCACACTGCGCCCGAGAAGCCTTCGTCGCCACCCGTCGTGAGGACCGCTTGGTCGCCTGGATCGAACCCCCCTTGGGGATGACCCACCGGGCCGACGGTCACCGCACGCATCTCGCCCGCGTCCGTGATCGTGAACACCTTGTGCGCCGGCGTGCTCGAGGGTTGCAGCGACACGACCACCTCGTCCCACGCGTCGCCATTCAACTCGGAAGCGCCGCTCAACGCCGGGTCGCATGCACCTCGGCACGTCACGCGACTCCACGTATCGGCGTCGCCGTCCGCTTGGAAGTCGGCCACGAGAACGGCCTGTCCGAGCGTCGGGCAGCGGCCGTCGGCGACGCGGGTGCCGAGCTGTACGAGCCCGACGTCGCTCGGTCCGTAGTGGACCTTCCCGAGGCGCTCCACCGAGCAGAGGCGGAAGTCGAGTCCAACGTCGATGCCGACAGCTTCAGCCGATGGCGCCGCGGTGGGCGGTGCATCGGAGCTCGATGCGTCCTCGAACGGGATCGGCTGCCATGACAGGCTGTCGGCGCACCCTGCGTCCGACCGACCGTCGGCGATCGTTCGTCCGTCGGACCCGTCGGGCGCGACCGAGACGACCCGGCAGGGTGGGTTCGCGCGGAACGTATAGAGGATCCGATTGCCGTCGGGTGCCCACGCGATGGCTTCCATGTCGTCGTCATCCTGGGCGGCGACCCGGGTGCGGTCGGATCCGTCGGGGGTCGCGGTCCACAGCTCGCTCCCTCCGAGCGAGTACGCGATCCGACTGCCATCCGGCGACCAGGCGAAGAACGGGAACAGCACCTCGGGACGCCAGGGATCGGAGAGCAGGCGCCCATCGAGGTCGACGTGTCGGAACTCGAACATGCCACCGGATGGTCTGTCGACGAGGACGATCGCCAAGAGACCCGTCCCGTTGGGGTCCCATTCGACGGCATGGGCAGGATCGCCGACGTCCACGATGCGAGTGTCGCCGGTGTCGAGGTCGAAGATCTGTATCCCTTGCGGGGCGTACGGCGACTCCTTCGGCGGGTCGCCGGTCGCATGGACCACGGCGACCTGCCTCCCGTCGGGCGACCATGCCGGCGTCGGGTCGGTGTAGGTGGTCGTATCGGCCAAGAACTGGCCGAGCTCACGGCGGTCGGACCCATCGGCATTCACCACCTCGAGCGTGCTCCTCTTCCCGGCGGCGAGGAACGCGATCTGAGAACCGTCCGGCGACCACGAGCCGTAGCCGGCCGCGCCATTCACGGGGAACGGTCGTGGATCCGAGCCGTCGGGGTTCATCGTCCACAACCCCACGAAAGCACTCCGAGTGCCGGGGTCCATCTCGAGCGATTCCTTCGTGTAGAGGATCCGACCGTTCCCGGGGGTTCCCGCCGGCAACGACCGGTCACCCACGGTGTTCCGCACGGCGAGGAAGCCGGCAACCGTGGCCGTGACCACGAGGACTGCGAGAGCCCCCCGCCGCACGCGCGTCGCCCGCTCGCGGCGGTCCCGCCGTCGCGCGATCTCGAGGAATTCGTCGGGCCCGGCCGCGCGTGGTTCCGCGACGCGTTCCAGCTCTCGGGTCAATCGATCATCGAGCCCGGGCACCGTCGGCCACCTCCTCGGCGTTGGGTTCTCCGAGCGCGGCAGCGAGGGCGGTCCGCGCTCGGTGGAGCGACGTCTTCACGGTTCCTTCGCTGACCCGCAGCGTCGATGCCGTCTCGGCCACGTTCATGCCGAGGTAGTAGCGCAGCACCGTGACTTCCCGTTGCCGCCGGGGGAGTCTGGCCAGCGCTCCGTCGATCGCGAGACGCTCGGCGGTGTCGAGATCATGGGACTTCGGTCGGGCGAGTCGCTCTCGGGCCCGGGACTCCACGCGCAGCGAGCGCAGCCTGCTCTTCGAGAGATTGAGGGCCACCCGGGCGACCCAGGCGGGTAGGGAGTCGATCGTCTCGCCTCGACTCGAGCGTTCCCATGCGCGCGCGAGAGCCTCCTGCACCGCGTCCTCAGCGGTGGCTCGGTCTCCGGCCACCATCGTCACCGCGGCCACGATGCGTGGGTACGCGGTCGCGAGGAACTCTCGGATGGTCACGTCGTCGAGCAGCGGGGTCTCCCTCTCCGTGGGTATGACGCTCGAGCGCGCTGTTCGGTTGACACGCGGGTGTCTCGCATCCATACAACGTAGATCCGGGTTCCCGTCCCGCCGGCACATCCGGGGGACGAACCGCAACGACGTCGCTAGAGTCGCACCCATGCCCACGGTGCGCTGCCCGAACTGCAAGACGGCCCAACACGTCGAGGCCGGGTCGGCCGGATACACATGCTCGTCGTGCGGCAAGGAGTGGGGCTTCGTGGTCTGCCGTTCCTGCGGATCGCGCTTCCACTCCAAGCCCGGATCGACCACGTGGACGTGTCCTCGATGCGGTCTGCTGCAGGACGCCTCGGCCGAGCCGCCTCCTCCGAAGCTCCCCGAGCCGGTGGCCACGGCGCCCGCTCCGATGACGATCACGGATGCGGACCTCGATCGGCCCCAGGAGCCTCCCGGATCGGCGTTCCCACCGGGTCTGGGGCTCGGATCGGACGACGAAGGGCCGGAGGACGCGTTCGCGATGCCCACCCGGGCGTCGAGCGACCGGCCGCCGTGGGTCTGGATCGTCGCCGGGCTGGCGGCGATCGCGGTGGCCGTGCTGGCGTTCAACGTCCTGTTCGGCGGCGACGACGGCGGGGAGGCCGGCACCACCCCTTCCGGCGGCGCGGGCGCCGTCACCGTGGAGGAGGCCACGGCCACGATGTGCGGACACGTGCAGCAGACGCAGGTGTTCCGCGTCCAGGCCCTCGCCCAGGCCGAGGACGCCCTGCGGGCCGACGCGAAGGCGCTGAAGCAGGCGGGCGATCCCCAGACCGCGAAGCAGGTGCGTGGCCTGATCACGGCTACGGCGAACCTGCGGCAGGTGCTCGCGGATCAGGGAGACACCACTGACGTGCTCGCAGCGCAGGCCGAGGCGATCGCATCGCTCCCGTGCGGTTAGCACTCCCCCCAGGAGAGTGCTACGTATGATGTGAGCCATGGAGCGTGAACGTCCCGAGCTGGGCCCTCGCAAGGGCGCGGTGCTGCACGCCGTGGTCGAGCACTACGTGCATTCCGGGGAGCCCGTCAGCAGCGAATCGATCGCAGACCATGCGGGGCTGGGGGTCTCGAGCGCCACGATCCGCAACGAGATGGCCGCCCTCGAGGAGCTCGGGTACCTCACGCATCCGCACACGAGCGCCGGCCGCATCCCGACCGACGCCGGATACCGTCACTTCGTCGACTCCCTGCCCGCTGGCGGACGCCTGCGCGAGGCGCAGCGCCGGCTCATCGTCGGGTACTTCGCCGACGCGATCGTCGACCTCGAAGAGGTGCTCAAGGGGAGCGTGCAGCTGCTCTCCCGCCTCACCCAGTACGCTGGGCTCGCCGTGCCCCCCAGCGCGATCGAGGAACCGATCGTCCGGGTCGAGCTGATCGACATGGGGCCCACGCTGATGATCTTGGCCGTCGGCCAGCACGGGCGTGTCGACAAGCAGGTCGTCGACAAGCCGGAGGGCCTCGACACCGCGACCCTGAAGCAGGCGGACCGGCGACTCCAATCGCTGCGGGGCTTGACGTATCTCGATGCGCAGGCCAGGTTGCTGAAGCTCGCCGCCGAGGGAAGCCCCGCCCGGCGCGAGTTGCTCCTGTTCGTCGCCGAGACCCTGCGGGTGGCGACCCAGGGTGAGGGGGCGGCTCACGTCGTGGTCGGCGGCGCGTCGAACCTCGCTGACGAAGCCCAGCAGATGCGCCGCGACACCCTCCGGCGCCTCTTCGAGACGCTGGAGCGCGAGCAGGAGATCCTGACCGTGTTGCGGGACATCAGCTCCACGCACGCGGGGCTGAACGTCACGATCGGCGCGGAGCATCCTTCCACGGGAGACTGGGAGGCCTCGATCATCACCGCCCCCTTCAAGACCGGCGAGACGACGCTTGGCACGGTCGGCGTGGTCGGCCCGACCCGCATGGACTACCTGTCGGCCATGGCCTCGGTGCGCGCGGTCGCTAAGCGGCTGTCGGAGCTCGCGACAGAGCTGGACCAGTAGATGTCGACCGTCCGCGACCTGTACGAGGTGCTCGGGGTCACCCGCGACGCGAGCGAGGAAGACATCAGGAAGGCCTACCGGCGGCTCGCGCGTGAGCTCCATCCGGACGTGAACGCCGAGCCAGCGGCCGAGGAGCGCTTCAAGGAGGTCGTGGGCGCGTACGAGATCCTTTCCGATGCCGACAAGCGCCGGCAGTACGACGCGTTCGGCACCACGGGCGGCCCCGACGGGTCCGGCTTCACCGATATCCAGGACATCTTCGACCTGTTCTTCGGACAGGGAGGATTCGGGGTTGGGAGCCGCCGCAGGGGACCTCGCTCCCGGATGCAGCACGGCGAAGACCTCGGTGTTCGCATCAGCTTGGGCTTCCGCGATGCGGCGTTCGGCGCTCGTCGCGATCTCGAGACCGAGCGTCTGGTGGCGTGTGAACGATGCCAGGGCAACGGGGCGGAGCCCGGCACAGCTCCGATCGCTTGTCGCACGTGCGGGGGGACCGGGCAGGTGCAAGCCGTGCGCCGGAGCGTGTTCGGCCAGGTCATGACCGCCTCGCCGTGCACGACCTGCCGAGGCACGGGTCAGGAGGTGCTCGACCCCTGCGAGGCGTGCTTCGGCGAAGGCCGCCGACAGGAGGCCACCACGGTCACGATCGACATCCCCGCAGGCGTGTCCGACGGCATGGAGCTGCGCGTGGCCGGCAACGGGCATGCGGGGCTCGCCGGTGGACCTTCCGGCGATCTCTATGTCGGCATCTCGGTCGAGCCGTCGGGGGAGTTCGACCGCCGGGGTCAGGACCTGTTCACCGTGCTCGACGTGTCGATGACGCAAGCGACGCTCGGCGCCGAGCTGGAGATCGGCGGGCTCGACGGGCCCGAGCGCATCGAGCTCGAGCCGGGCACGGAGTCCGGCACCGTGGTCCGCATCAAGGGAGGAGGCGTGCCGAACCTGAATCGCCGGGGTCGGGGCGATCTCTACGTCACGCTCCACGTCGTCACGCCCGACGACCTCTCCCGCGAGGAGCGCAAGCTCTGGGAGCGGCTGGCGGAGCTGCGCGGGGAACGCTCGACGAAGCACGAGCCGGCCGAGGGCAGGCTCCGCCGTCCGGAGTTCTGACGACCGACCGACCGGTAGGCTGAGCGCGTCATGGATACGTCCTGCCTCTTCTGCCGGATCGCGGCCCACGAGATCCCGGCGGACATCGTTCGCGAGTCGGATCGGGTGATCGCGTTCCGCGACGTGAACCCGCAGGCTCCCACGCACATCCTGCTGATCCCGAAGGAGCACGTGACCTCGGTCGCCGACCTGAGCGACCACCACGGCGACGTGCTCGTCGACATCGTGCAGGCCGCGAGCCAACTGGCCGGGGCCGAGGGCATCGCCGACTCCGGATGGCGACTCGTCACCAACGTCGGCCCCGACGCGGGTCAGACCGTGTTCCACCTGCACTTCCACCTGCTCGGAGGACGCGCGATGGACTGGCCTCCGGGCTAGCTTCGGCTACAGTGGAGAGCACGGCCGCCGGACGGGCGGCCGTCGCCGACGAAGCTGCCGAACCAGGAGGGAACGGGGCCACCGCCCCGAGAGACGAGACACGTGGCGAGCGCCACCACGCAAGTCAAGATCCTCGTGCCGGGCAACCAACCGATGGTGGCCCTCCTCGGTCAGCGCGACGTCTTCCTGAAGTTGATCGAGTCGGCGTTCGATTGCCGCATCCTCGTGCGCGGGAACGAAATCACCGTCTCGGGCCGCGAACAGGAAGCCGAGCGGGTCGCCCGCATCTTCGAGGAACTCCTCATCCTGCTCGAACAGGGGCACGAGCTCACCGATTCGTCGGTCGGCCAGGCGATCGCGCTCGTCAAGGGCGACGGCGCCATGCCCGGCGAGCATGAGATGCGGCCGTCCGAGGTGCTCGGCGATCGCCTGCTCACCGCGCGCGGCAAGGGCATCTCGCCCAAGACGATCGGGCAGAAGCGGTTCGTCGACGCGATCCGGGCCAACACGGTCACGTTCGCGATCGGCCCGGCGGGCACGGGCAAGACCTACCTCGCGGTGGCGACCGCGGTGAAGGCGCTGCAGGATCGCCAGGTCTCGCGGCTGATCCTCACGCGACCCGCCGTGGAGGCGGGCGAGCGACTCGGGTACCTGCCCGGCACCCTCTACGAGAAGATCGACCCGTACATGCGACCGCTCTACGACGCGCTGTTCGAGATGACCGGCGCCGAGACGCTTCCACGGTTGATGGAACGCGGCACGGTCGAGGTCGCGCCGCTCGCCTACATGCGCGGAAGAACTCTGAATGATGCGTTCGTGATCCTGGACGAGGCGCAGAACACGACCCCGGAGCAGATGAAGATGTTCCTCACGCGCATCGGCTTCGGGTCGAAGGCCGTGATCAACGGCGACGCCACCCAGGTCGACCTCGAGCAGGGACGGAAGAGCGGGCTCGCGGTCGTCGAGGAGATCCTCGACGATGTCCAGGACATCGCCTTCTGCCACCTCGGAGGCAGCGACGTCGTGCGTCACAAGATCGTCCAGGACATCGTGGAGGCCTACGACCGGTTCGGGCAACAGCGCCTGCAGGTGGAGCGGTGAGCGCGAGGGCGTTGAACGACGACGACGGTGGCCATCCGAGGGTCCTGGTCTCCACGCGGACATCGGGCGCGCCGACGACCCCGCTCGACGTGCCCGCACTGGCGGCGCTCGCCCGCGAGACCCTCGTGGCCGAGGGCCAGCAACGCTCGGAGCTCTCGCTCTCCTTCGTCGACGAGGACGAGATCGCCGACCTGTACCGGCGGTACATGGACGAGGACGGACCGACCGATGTGCTGTCGTTCCCGCTCGACGACGACGTCGACGAGCACGGGGTGCGCGTGCTCGGCGACGTCGTCGTGTGCCCGGCGGTCGCGGTCCGGAACGCTCCTCGCGACCCCGGGACCGAGCTGCGGCTGCTGGTCGTGCACGGGGTCCTCCATCTGCTCGGGTACGACCACGAGGGCGACGACGAGCGAGCCGAGATGTGGGCGCGCCAGGAGCGATACAGCGGGGTGACCGTGCCGTGACCTGGATGTGGGTGTTCGTCGCGGTGCTCGTCGCGCTCGGCTCGCTGCTGGCGCTCGCCGAGGCATCGCTCACCCGCATGACGCGTGTGAAGGCGCTCGCCCTGGAGGACGAGGGCCGTCGCAACGCGGCGATGCTGGTCAAGCTCGAGTCCGATCCCGCCCGCTACTTCAACTCGGTGTACCTCGCCGTGATGATCGTGCAGAACGGCTCGGCGATCCTCGTGGCGATCCTCGCCGACCGGGAGTTCGGGAGCCTCGGGGTCACGATCGCGTCGCTCGTCTTCACGCTGCTGTACTTCGTGTTCGTCGAGGCCATGTCGAAGACGTTCGGCGTGCTGCACTCCGATCGAGTGGCGTTGGCGCTCTCGCCGCTGGTGTGGTTCCTCGGACGGCTGCTCGCGTTGCCCACGAGAGCACTGATCGGCCTTGCCAACGTGCTCCTGCCCGGCAAGGGCATCAAGGCCGGCCCGTTCGTGAGCGAGGAAGAGATCCGATCGATGGCGCAGGTGGGCTCCGAGGAAGGCT
The DNA here is from genome assembly GCA_040511595.1 of Actinomycetota bacterium. Lineage (GTDB taxonomy): Bacteria > Actinomycetota > UBA4738 > UBA4738 > HRBIN12 > JAOUEA01. The sequence continues at coordinate 12,671 of JBEVGU010000097.1, forward strand.
CGATCGACGAGGGCGAGAAGGAGCTGATCCACTCGATCTTCGAGTTCGGCGACACCATCGTGCGTGAGGTCATGGTGCCGCGTCCCGACATCATCGCGATCGAGGACGACAAGGCGCTACGCGACGTGCAGGCGCTGGTGCTCACGCACGGCACGTCGCGCATCCCCGTCTACGACGCCGACGCCGACCTCGACGACGTGATCGGCATCGTGTTCGCCAAGGACGTGCTGAAGGCGCTCCACCAAGGGAAGCACGACATGCCGTTGGCCGACATCGTGCGCGAGGCTCGGTACGTGCCCGAGTCCAAGAAGGTGGCGGATCTGCTCCGCGAGATGCAGCGCGAGAAGTTCCATTTGGCGCTCGTCACCGACGAGTACGGCTCGGTCACCGGGCTCGTGGCGCTCGAGGACCTCCTGGAGGAGCTGGTCGGCGAGATCACCGACGAGTACGACCGCGAGGAACCCGAGTTCGAGCAGGTGGGCGAGCTCGTGTACCGGGTGAGCGGCAAGACCTCGATCGACGACGTCAACGAGCTGCTCGACGTGAGGCTTCCCCACGAGGAATGGGACACGGTAGCCGGCCTGGTCCTCGACATCCTCGGGCGCATCCCCGATGAAGGGGAGGAATGCCGCATCGACGGACTCACGTTCCGAGCCGACGAGGTCAAGGGTCGGCGCATCGAGAAGGTGCTGATCACGCGCGACCCCGAGGTCGAGGCTGCCTTGGTGGAGGAGCCGGCACCATGACCTCGATCGAGCCAGCGCTCGTCGACGAGCTGGTCGCGACCGCACGCGGCGTCCGTGACAACGCGTACGCGCCCTACAGTGGGTTCCACGTCGGGGCGGCGCTGCTGGCCGGCGGCCGGGTCTTCGCGGCGGTGAACGTCGAGAACGCGAGCTACCCGGTCTCGGTCTGCGCGGAGCGCAACGCCGTCGCGATGGCCGTGGCGGCCGGGGTGACCGATGTCCGCGCCGTCGCCGTCGTGACCGACGCCGACGACCCCACGCCTCCGTGCGGCGGATGCCGCCAGGTGCTCTTCGAGTTCGGCGGTCCGGGCATGGCCGTGATCGCCGAGGCGGCCGACGGCTCGGCGCGCACCTTCTGGGCGCTCGACGAACTGCTCCCCGACGCTTTCGGTCCGAGTGACCTCGACCGGTGAGTGCCGCGCCCGAAGGCGGTCATCGGGCCGGCGTCGTGGCGGTGGTGGGCCGTCCCAACGTGGGCAAGTCGACCCTCGTGAACGCGCTCGTCGGCGAGAAGGTCGCGATCGTTTCCGACAAGCCCCAGACGACGCGGCAGGACATCCGCGCGATCTGGACCACCGACGACGTGCAGATCGTGTTCACCGACACGCCGGGTTTCCACAAGCCTCGCACCGCGCTCGGCGCCCGCCTCAACGACCTGGTGAGCGATGCCGTGGTGGGGGTCGACGTGGTGGTGCAGGTCGTCGACGCCGCGAGCGGCGTAGGGCGGGGAGACGCGTTCGTGTACGAGCAACAGGTGTCGTCGGCGGGCGCCGGCGCCACCATCTGCGTCGTGAACAAGGTCGACCGCGTGCGTCACCACGAGGTGGTGCCGCAGCTCGCGGCGGCCGGAGCGTTCGGACCCTGGGACGAGGTCGTGCCCATCTCGGCACTCGGCGGCATCGGCGTCGACGAGCTGCGCGACCTGCTGGTGGCCCGTATGCCGATCGGATCGGCCCTCTTCCCCGACGGTGAGGTCACCGACCAACCGCTCGAGGTCCGCATCGCGGAGCTCGTCCGTGAGCAAGCGCTCGCGGTCACGCGCGAGGAGGTGCCGCACTCGGTCGCCGTCGTCGTCGAGGAGATCGAGCGGGAAGACGGGCTCGCACGCGTCCATGCCTCGATCGTCGTGGAGCGCGACTCGCAGAAGGGCATCGTGATCGGCAAGGGGGGCCAGACCTTGAAGACGATCGGCTCGAAGGCCCGGGAGCAGATCGAACCGTTGCTAGGGGAGCGCGTCTTCCTGGACATCCGGGTCAAGGTCATGAAGGAGTGGCAGCGCGACCCGAAGATGCTCGATCGTTTGGGGTACTGACGACGGAGCTTGCGCGAGGGCTCGGCTCGTGCCCAGCTCGAACCCTCGTGCCGCTCAAACCCGCGTGACCGCGACGCCCGCTTCGTTGAGCTCTGCGACCTTCTCCTCGGGTGCGTCGGTGTCGGTGATGAGCTCGTGGACCAACTCGATCGGGCAGATCTGGGCGAACGCCACGATCCCGATCTTCGAGGAGTCGGCGACCACCACCACACGGCGGGCCCGCTCGATCAAAGCGAGGTCGGTGTGCGCCTCGACTTCGTGGTGAGTGGTGAGGCCCGCTCCGGACGAGATCCCGTCGGTACCGAGGAACACGACGTCGAGGTTCAAGCCGGCGAGGGAGCGCTCGGCTAGCGGCCCGACGAGCTCGTACGACTCGGCACGTGCGTAGCCGCCCGTCACCACGAGTTTCAGGTTGGGCCGGATCACGAGCTCACTCGCGATGTTGAGGGCGTTCGTTACCACGGTGAGTCGCTGCCGGTCGATGAGATGGCGAGCGACCTCGGTGCAGGTGGTGCCGCCGGTGAGCCCGACCGCGGACCCGTCGTCGACGGACGCAGCTGCCGCCGATGCGATCCGACGCTTCTCATCCTGGCGCCGGGCGGACTTGTAGCGGAGCGGCAACTCGTAGAGCACTCCTTGGCCGACCGCGCCGCCGTGCGTGCGCGTGAGCAGCCGCTGCTCCTCGAGGAGCTCCAGGTCGCGGCGGATCGTGGCTGACGAGACGCCGAGCCGATCAGCGAGCTCCGCCACTCCGACGGCGCCGTCGGCCGAGAGTTCCTCCAGGATCTCGTTGAGTCGGTCCGCCTGGCGCATCCGGTCAATCATAGCGATGGATGATCGATTGGGTTGCGGTCATGATCGTTTTCCTCCTAAAGTGCGCATGGATGAGCGAAACCGAGCGCGAGATCGCGAGCCAACCGGAGTGTTGGCGCCGCGCGGCCGATCTCATCCCGGAGGTGGCGGGTGCCCTGCCCCCTGCCGGGTATCGCGTCGCCGTGATCGGATGTGGCACCTCGTGGTTCATGGCCCAGGCATACGCGTCGCTCCGAGAGGATGTCGGCCAAGGCGAGACCGACGCCTTCGCCGCCTCGGAGTTCCCGGTCGCTCGGCGCTACGATCGGATCGTCGCGATCAGCCGCAGCGGCACCACGACCGAGGTGGCACGTGTCCTCCGAGCGACGGATCGCCCGACCGTGGCGATCTCGGCGGTGCCCGGCAGTCCTGTCACCGAAGCCGCCGACGCAGCGGTCATCCTCGACTTCGCCGACGAGCGGTCTGTCGTGCAGACTCGGTTCGCGACGACTGCCCTGGTCCTGCTCCGAGCTCACGTGGGCGTCGATCCTGCGGCCGGAGCCGCGATCGATGCTCGGCGAGCGGTCGAGGGTGGCCTTCCCCACGATCCCGCGAGGTTCGATCACTTCGTCTTCTTGGGGCATGGGTGGACCGGAGGACTCGCAAGCGAGGCGGCGTTGAAGATGCGGGAGACGGCTCAGGCGCACGCGGAGGCCTACCCTGCGATGGAGTACCGACATGGCCCGATCAGCCTCGCCGGCCCGGGGAGCCTCGTGTGGATCTTCGGCACCCCCGACCCGACGGTGGCGGACGCGGTGGCGTCCACCGGCGCGGACCTGCATGTTCCTGTCCTCGACCCGATCGCCGAGCTGGTGCTGGTCCAACGGACCGCGCTCGCTCTGGCTGAGGCGCGCGGCCTCGACCCCGACCATCCGCGCAACCTGACCCGTTCGGTGGTGCTCTGATGGATCGGAGGTACTCGATGCGACGACGACGTACGGCGGCATCCGTCCTGCTCACCATGGTGGCCCTCATCGCCGTTGCCTGCACCGGCGGCAACGAGTCCTCGGACACAGGGACCGCTTCGACCGGGGGTGAGCCGGTCGACATCACGATGTGGCACGGCTACGGGAAGGTCATCGACAATCAAGGTCAAACGAACTTCGAGGCCAAGTCGCTGATCGACCTAGTGGACCGCTACAACGCGATGGACACGGGCGTGCACGTGACGCTCGACTACATCGGATCCAACGACCATGCGCTCGAGAAGCTGACCGTCGCGCTCCAGGGCGACCTGCAGCCCGACATCACCTACCAATACGGGACGTCGATGCCTCAACTCGCAACGGCTCCTGGCATCATGGACCTCACCGATCGCGTGCAGGACCAGGGGTTCAACTGGGACGATTTCTCGGAGGGCGCTCGCGCTGCCGCCACGGTCGACGGCCAGGTGTTCGCGATCCCGGCGCTGATCGACAATCTCGCGATCGTGTACAACAAGGGGCTCTTCAAGGCCGCAGGCGTGGACGAGCCGACGCCGGACTGGACGTGGGACGACTTCCAGGCGGCGGCCAAGGCGCTGACGGATCCTTCCGAGCAGCAGTACGGGTTCGCGTTCCCGATCGACGGCAGCGAAGACACCGTGTGGCACTACGACGCGATGCTGTGGGAGGCAGGCGGCGACATCTTGAGCGCGGACAACACCCAGGCGGCGTTCAACTCGGCCGAAGGGGTGGAGGCACTCACGACGCTCCAGGAGATGGCCGTCACCGACACGTCGGTCTTCCTGGATCAGCAGAACGTCGGGAAGATCGACGAGTTGTTCAACGCCGGCAAGATCGGGATGTTGGTCACCGGGCCGTGGGCATTGTCCTCGTATCCCAGCGTCGACTACAGCGTCCAGGTCATGCCGATGTACGACGGTGGGTCGCACGCGACGATCGCAGGTCCCGACATGTGGGTCATGTTCGACAATGGGGACGGCCGCGGGGACGCCGCGTGGAAGTTCATGTCCTGGTTCACCGCGGCCCAACAGGTCAAGGAGGACTCGATGACGAGTGGCCACCTGCCGATCCGAAACTCGGTCGTGCAGGAGCCCGGGTTCCTCGACGAGTTCGACACCAAGTTCCCCGGGGAAGGTCTGTTCGCGGAGAACCTGGAGAACGTCACGAAGGCTCGCCCCGTGATCACCTCCTACGACCAGATCAGCCGGATCATGGGTGAGGCCGTGGTGAAGGTGATGCTCGGCCAGGCCGAGCCGCAAGCGGCGCTGGACGACGCCGCGGCGCAGGTCAACGAGGTTCTGGCCGGCGGGTGAGGTCCAGCATGGCAGTGGTCGCAGGCTCGCCGCGGGGCGCGCCGGGCTTCGCCAGGCGCGCGTTGGGCTCCGACCACGTGGCCGGCTGGCTCTTCGTACTCCCTGCGGTCGGCCTCGTCGCCCTGTTCAGCATCTTCCCGATCGCCTGGGGCTTCGTGCTCTCGTTGCAAGAGGCGAGCCTGCTCTCGCCGGACCGCCCGTTCGTCGGATTCCAGAACTACGCCGACATCGCAAGCGACCCGCGCGCCGTGCAGGCCGCGGTCAATTCCGTGTACTACACATGTCTGTTCGTGCCGACATCGATCGTGATCTCGATGTTCCTTGCGATCGCTCTCAATCAGAGGATCCGCCTGGTCCGCTTCTACCGGCTGGCGGTGTTCATCCCGGTGGCCGTCTCGACGATCGCGACCGGCGTGATGTTCCTCTGGGTGTTCGACGCGAACTTCGGGATCGCGAACTGGGCGCTCGGGAAGGCCGGGCTCGGTCCCTTCGGATGGTTCAACTCCCCGGAAGGCGCGATGCCCTCCCTCGCCATCATGACCGTGTGGGGATGGCTCGGGTTCGACACGATCATCTACCTGGCGGCCCTCCAGGGAGTGCCCTACGAGCTCGTGGAGGCTGCCGCCGTCGACGGCGCGACCCGCTGGTCCACCTTCCGGAACGTGACGCTGCCGCTACTCGGGCCGGCCACGCTGCTGTTGGTCGTGTGGTCGACCATCAGCGCCGTGCAGCTGTTCGACGAGGTGTACTTCGTGACGCGCGGCGGCCCGCTCGGACGGACGAGTGTGCCGGTCTTCTACATCTACAGGCTGGCGTTCACCAACGCGTTCGGGTTCAGCGCGGCGGGATACGCGGCTGCGCTGGCGTACGTGCTGTTCCTGGTGATCCTGGGGCTCACGCTCGCGCAGTTCTGGCTGGGCAACCGGGTGGTGCACTACTCGTCATGAGCGCCGTTGACCTCCGCACGCTGCCGGGCGAAGCCGGGATGGTGGAGGCACCCCGGCGGCGGTGGTTGCCCTTCAGCCCATGGCACTTCCTCCTCCTGCCGATCGCGACCGTGATGCTCACGCCGCTCGTGTGGGTCGTGATGACATCGCTCGAGACGCTCGAGCAGACGAGGCACTTCCCACCGATCCTGTGGCCGGGCTCGTTCCAGTGGGCGAACTATCCGAACGCCTTCAACAGCGTGGCGTTCGGGCGCTGGTTCTGGAACACGACGGTCGTCACGACGACGGTCGTGGCCTCCAACCTGATCCTCTGCTCGCTGGCCGCCTACGGATTCGCGCGGATCAGGTTCTGGGGAAGAGGTGTCGCCTTTTTCTTCCTGCTGGCCACCCTGATGGTGCCGGTCCAGGTCGTGCTGATCCCGACGTTCCTGATCGTGAAGCAGATGCACCTGCTGAACACCTTGGGCGCGCTGATCGTGCCGAACCTCGCGAACGTGTTCGGTATCTTCCTGCTGACGCAGTTCTTCCGGACGCTGCCGGTCGAGCTCGAGGAAGCCGCGCGGATCGATGGTGCGAGCCGCCTGAAGGTGCTGTTCGGGATCGTGCTGCCGCTGTCGCTCCCGGCCCTGACGACACTCGCCGTGATCCAGTTCATGTGGACGTGGAACGACTTCCTGTGGCCGCTCGTGACGATCTACAAAGAGAACGCGTTCACGCTGCAACTCGGGCTGATGAGCTTCCAGGGGTCTCATGCGAACGACACGAACCTGCTGATGGCCGGCAACGTCATGAGCATGTTGCCGATGCTGCTCCTCTTCATCGCCGCGCAGCGGTACTTCGTGCGCGGGATCGCGACGCAAGGCTTGAAGGGATGAGCGCGTGAGCGAGGTGACGTTCGAGCACGTGAGCAAGGTGTTCCCCGGCGGAACGGTCGCCGTGGAGGACCTGTCGCTCGACGTCGCCGATGGTGAGTTCCTGATCCTCGTCGGACCCAGCGGCTGCGGGAAGTCGACCGCGCTCCGGATGGTCGCCGGGCTTGAGCGCATCAGCACGGGCGGTGTGTTCGTCGACGGCGTGCGCATCAACGATGTGCCGCCGAAGGATCGCGACATCGCGATGGTGTTCCAGAATTACGCGTTGTATCCACACATGACCGTCGAGCGGAACCTCGCGTTCGGGCTGCGGCAGCGCCGCATGCCGAAGTCGGAGGTCGCGCGGCGCGTGACCGAGGTGAGTTCGATGCTTGGGCTCGACGCACTGCTGAAACGGCGGCCCGGTCAGCTCAGCGGTGGGCAACGGCAGCGGGTGGCGATGGGCCGCGCGCTCGTGCGTGAGCCCAAGGCGTTCCTGCTGGACGAGCCATTGTCGAACCTCGACGCGAAGCTCCGCGTGCAGATGCGGGCGGAACTGAAGAGGCTTCATCACCGGCTCGGCATCACGACGATCTACGTCACGCACGACCAGGTCGAGGCGATGACGCTCGGCGAGCGCATCGCGGTCATGAGCACGGGCCGCTTGCATCAGATCGGCGTGCCGCAAGACGTCTACGACCACCCCGAGAACGTCTTCGTGGCAGGGTTCATCGGATCTCCTCCCATGAACTTGCTGCACGGTACGGCGACGGGCGGCACGGTGGTGGCGGGCTCGTTCTCGTTCTCGCGCTCAGGCATCGTCGATGGTCCGGTTACGGTGGGCGTTCGGCCCGAGGCGCTCCGCCCTGCGGGCGCCCAGGACGAGCGACGTCCCTCGATCGAGGTGCTCGTGGAGGTCGTCGAGCCGCTCGGTGACGAGGTACTGATCCACGGGAGCGTTGACGCGCGTGTCGCGCGGAGTGGCGCCGAGATCGAGGAAGCGACGCTCCTCGCGGACGACAGCACGAGGGCGCCGGTGACGGTTCGGCTGGACCCGGACGCGCGCCCGGCGCCCGGAGAGCGGATCCCGATGGTCGCGGAACCGGAGAAGGTCCACCTGTTCGACGCGGAGTCGGGTCGCGCGATCACGTAGGAACGGTCCGGGCGTTCAGCGCACGTCCGTCCGGATCGCGTCAAAGGCCGGGGATCAGCCGCTGGGCGTTGCCCGAGTACACGGCGGCGAGCACGTCGTCGGGCAAGGCGAGGCTCGAGATCGCCCACCGACCTTGTGGCGGCACACGGTCTGGCGAGTACGGCACGTGCTCATCGGAGGCTTCGAGGAATCGGAACGAGACCGCGTACTCCTCCGACGAGGGCGGCACCCCGTCGCTCCCGAAGAGGATCCGGTCCGCGTGCCGTTGGATCATGCTCGCCGCCGCTCGCGGGACGCGGCCGAGCTCGGCGACGCGGGCCGCGATATCGGCGTACAGGTTCGGGTATGCATGCAACATCCGGTCGAGCCGGTCGAGGTCTTCGGCGAGTCCCGCGACGTGTGCGCCGATGAACACGACGTCGCTCCGACGCCCGACGAGCGCCTCGAACGAGTCGACAAGGGCGTCGAACGACGGGAATCGCTTCCGGTCGCCGAACCACCAATCGGGATGGTCCAGGAGCTCCTCGAGTCGCTCGTTCCTCTCGTCAAGCCGGTCGAAGAAGGCGAGGGGATCGCCGGTGTGGATCAGCACCGGGATGCCACCGGCGCCGCACGCATCCCAAGCAGGATCGAGGCGCTCGTCGTCGGGCATGACCAGCTCGCCGTCTCGATCTCGGACGTGCAGACCGAGATCCTTCCAGACCTTCAGCCCGCGGGCTCCGTCGAGGATCGCGTCGCGAACCTGCTCACCGAGCCGTTCGCCGAAGTCACGGTACTCGCTGATGAACGACGCGTCCCACCGTGCGAACGTCACGAACCTCTGCGGGTGCGCGTGATCGTAGCGAGCCACGTTGGCTCTGAGCTCGCCTCCCCACATGCCGTCGAGATTCACGGCGGTCGAGACGTTCGCGGCGTCCATCGTCGCGAGGAGTGCTCCGACGTCGGGAGCGGCCCAGGTGCCGGTCAGGCACCGGCCCAGGTGCGCGTGGGCGTCGACCGCCGGGTGCCGGGCTCGAGGCACGTCGCTCATCGGACGCCGGAGGACGGGCCGAGGCGTGTACGACCGCAGCGGCAGGCGGCGCAAGCGTTCGAGCTCTGGTTCGGCCTCCACGTCAGGTGGTGGTCCGGCGGCAATCGTTCATCGCATCGCTCGTCATCGCTCGCCCGTGGTGGTGGTGAGCCCCGTTGTTCCTCAGGGTGGAGGTCGGCTCCGACGCGGTTGGCTCGGACGCGTCGAAGCCTAGCGGACGGCAGTCGGGCGATGCGACATCCCTCGACCCCGGCCTCAGCCCGGCGTCGGTCTGCCTTGCTTTTTTTTTGCCCGTTTGCACGAATCTGCTCTAAAGTGCCTTTCAATGAGCGAAATCGTGCATAGGAGCTCGCAGCACCACCGAGGGGGCGCCGTGGGTGGCCCCACCTGGGGCGCATGAGATGACCACGGTCACCTTGATCGGGGCGGGAAGCGCCGAGTTCTCCGCCGAGCTCCTCACCGATTTCCTCAGCGTCGACGCGCTGCCCGTCGGGGAGATCCGTCTCATCGACGTCGATCCCGTGCGTCTCGATCTGGCTCGCCGGTTCGCCGAGCACTTGATCGAACGGGTGGGCAAGGGATGGACCGTTCGCGCCGACGTCGACCGAGGGATGATGCTCCCTGACAGCGACGTCGTGATCAACACGATCGAGGTCGCCGGCCTGCGGAACGTGCGTCACGACTACGACATCCCGATGCGCTTCGGGGTCGACCAATGCATCGGCGATACGATCGGCCCGGGCGGCCTGTTCAAGGCGTTCCGCACGATCCCCGCATGGCTCGAGATCCTCGGGGACATCGAACGGCTCTGCTCCGGAGCCCTCGTGCTGAACCACACGAACCCGATGTCGATGATGGTGCTCGCTGCATCGCGCGTCTCGCCCGTGCCCGTGTACGGCATGTGCCACTCGGTGCACCAGACGGTCGAGCAGCTGGCCGAGTACCTGGAGGTCGACCCCGGCCGGCTCACGTTCCGCGCCGCCGGGGTGAACCATCTGGCATGGATCACCCACCTGTGGCTCGACGGCGACGACGCCTACCCGCTGCTGCGCGAGCGGAGCCTGTTGCTCGAGGTCTGGGAGCAGGACCCCGTGCGATTCGAGCTCATGGCTCACCTCGGGCGGTTCCCGACCGAGTCCAGCGGACACGTGAGCGAATACGTGCCGTATTTCCGTTCGCATCCGGAGACGCTCGCCCGGTACGCGCGACCGGGGTATCGCGGCGAGTCGGGGTTCTACGCGAACCATTGGCCTACGTGGCGCGCCGAGAGCGATGAACGGTTGGCGCGCGTGCTGGCCGGGACCGAGCAGTACGAGCTGGAGCGCGGTGGCGAGTACCCCTCGCGCATCGTGGAAGCCATGGCCACGGGCGAGCCCGCGACCGTGTACGTGAACATCCGCAACGACGGTCTCATCGAGAACCTCGAGCCCACCGGTGTCGTGGAGGTCGAGGCGATCGTCGACCGCGAGGGTCTCCACCCACGGCCGTTCGGGGCGCTGCCGCCTCAGCTCGCCGCGCTCGACCGCCGACACATGGAGGTCTACGACCTGGCCGTGACCTCGCTGCTCGAGCGCGACCGCGAGCTCGCGGTGCAGGCGCTCATGCTTGATCCGCTCACCTCGGCCGTCTGCGCGCCCGCTGACATCAGGTCGATGTTCGAGGAGATGGTGGCCGCCGAGCACGAGGACCTGCCATCGTTCCTGGCCCCATGACGGACACGAGAGGATGTCGAGTCCACATGCTGCGCCGATCGATCGCCATCGCAGGGCTGACCGCCGCGGTCGGGCTCGCCGGGTGCGGGGGCAGCGACGAGCCGCCCACATGCGAGGACCCCGAGGCCGTCACGAGCGTCACCATGGATGACTTCTCGTACGCGCCCGGGTGCGTCGAGGCTCCGGCCGGCGCGGAGATCGAGATCGTGAACGAGGGACAGTCGCCCCACACCTTCACGGTCGAGGCCGAGGCGGCGGGCGCCGAGGTCGACGTGCCGGCGGGGGAGCAAGCGACGTTGAGTGTTCCCGAGCTCGCGGCTGGGACCTATCGGGTCATCTGCACCTATCACCCACAGATGAAGGCGTCGCTCCGCGTCACCGGGTAGTGCCGCTCGAGGCTGGCAAGATGCCGGCATGCGCAGGACGAGCGCGTCGCTCGGCAGCATCGCGTTCTTCCTGCTCGCCCCCGCGATCGTGGCCGGCGTGATCCCCTGGTGGTTGACGGGCTGGCATGCGGGGCGGGCGTGGCCGGCTCCGGTCCGTCTCGTCGGGCTCGCCCTCGTGGCAGCGGGCGTGATCGTCCTGGTCGAGGCCTTCGTCCGGTTCGTCCGGGAAGGCCTCGGCACTCCTGCGCCCGTCGCGCCCACCGCGCGCTTGGTCGTCGGCGGCTTCTACCGCTACGTCCGCAACCCGATGTACCTCGCGGTGCTGGTGACGATCGCGGGCGAGGCGCTCGCGCTGGGTCGCCTTGTCCTGCTGGTCTACGGGCTCATCGTGTGGGTGGCCTTCGCGACGTTCGCCCGCGCCTACGAGGAGCCGCACCTCGCCGAGCGTTTCGGTGACGTACATCGCGTATCGGACCGCCGTGTCGGCATGGCTCCCCAGGCTCCACGCGTGGCGTCCCGAGGACGCCGCTCAGGGGCGGTCGCCGTGAACGACCGGTCGCGAGCGCGGCCGAGCGATGGTCGGGCGGTGGAGCCGTACGATGGATGACGTGACCCAGGCAGCCGAGATCACGCCTCGCCGGCCCGCCGGGCCGATCGCGTCCGCGGCGGAGGCCGCCCGCATCGTCGCTCGTGCCACCGCGGTCGACGCGGTCGGCCTCGAAGGTCGCGCCGCCGCGCTCGCCACGCGGTCGATCAAGCGCGAGTCGAAGGTGTGGGGACTCGAGCTCGCGATCCGATGCATGGACCTCACGACCCTCGAGGGCACGGACACCACCGGCAAGATCGTCGCGATGTGCGCGAAGGCGGTGCGACCCGATTCGGTCAGACCCGAGGTGCCGAGCGTCGCGGCCGTGTGCCTCTACCCCCAGCTCGTGCCCGTCGCCGTGGAGCAATTGCGGGGGACCGGTGTGGCGGTGGCGAGCGTGGCCGGCGGGTTCCCCTCGGGGCTCGGGCCCCTCGACGCACGCCTGCGGGAGATCCACGACGTGGCGGAAGCCGGCGCCGACGAGATCGACATCGTGCTGAACCGGTCCCTCTTCCTTGGTGGCCGGTACGCCGAGGCGTTCGAGGAGCTCGTGGCCGCCCGCGAGGCCGCCGGCTCGACGCACCTCAAGGTGATCCTCGAGACGGGAGAGCTGGGCTCCTACGACCGGGTGCGGCAGGCGTCGATGCTGGCGATGGCGGCCGGGGCCGACTTCATCAAGACCTCGACCGGGAAGATCGCCGTGAACGCGACCCTGCCGGTGGCCCTGTGCATGCTCGAGGCCGTGCGCGACTTCCGCACCCAGACCGGCCGCACCGTCGGGGTGAAGGTCGCGGGCGGCGTGCGCCGCGCGAAGCAAGCGCTGCAGCATCTCGTGATCGTGTACGAGACGGTGGGGCCGGAGTACATGGGCCCGGATCTCTTCCGCATCGGGGCGTCGAGCCTGCTGAACGACGTGCTGATGCAGCTCGAGAAGGAACGGACCGGCCACTACTCCGGTCCGGACTACTTCACGATCGACTGACGACAGATGGAGGGGTGAGCCAGTGAGCGACGCGATCGAGCGACCGGAGGGCGAGACCCGGCCGGCGAGCGGCGCGCCGCCGTGGGAGTACGCGACCGCGCCCGAGTCGACCGACATCGTGCGGCTCGAGGACCGCTACGGCCTGTTCATCGGCGGCGAGTTCGTCGAGCCGAAGAGCGGTCGTTGGTTCCCGACGATCAGCCCCTCGACCGAGGAGACCCTCGCCGAGGTCGCCGAAGCCGATGCCGCCGACGTGGCGCGCGCGGTCGATGCAGCCCGGGACGCCGCGTCCGCGTGGCAGGGGCTCGCGCCGGCCGAGCGGGCGAAATACGTCTTCCGCATCGCCCGTCAGCTGCAGGAGCGCGCGCGTGAGTTCGCGGTGCTCGAGTCGATGAACGGCGGCAAGCCGGTCAAGGAGTCGCGCGACGTCGACGTCCCGCTCGCGGCAGCGCATCTCTTCTACTACGCGGGGTGGGCCGACAAGCTCGAGTACGCGTTCCCGGGGCGTGGCTCGCCTCGACCGGTGGGTGTCGCGGGCCAGATCATCCCGTGGAACTTCCCGCTCCTCATGGCGGCCTGGAAGCTCGCCCCCGCGCTCGCAGCCGGGAACACCGCGGTGCTGAAGCCGGCCGAGACCACGCCGCTCACCGCGCTGCTACTCGCTCAGGTGATCCAGGAAGCCGAGCTCCCGCCGGGGGTCGTGAACATCGTCACGGGCGCGGGGGAGACCGGCGCCGCGCTCGTCGACGCGTCCGTCGACAAGATCGCCTTCACGGGCTCCACGGAGGTCGGCAAGGCGATCCGGCGCGCGACCGCCGGCAGCGGCAAGCGGCTG
>JBEVGU010000098.1:0-15148 GCA_040511595.1 Actinomycetota bacterium
TCGGGACGAGCTCCTCCGCAAGGAGGCCGACGCATGGCGGGCGTTCCTCGACGTGGCGGAGGGCGTCCCCGGTGAGCTGCGGACCCTGCCCGATGTCGTCCCCGGCTGGTCGGTGGTCGATCTCGCCTTCCACAACGGGAAGTGGGCCGAGCTGGCCGGAACCCATCTCGAGGAGATGGCGGCCGGTACGTTCACCGGAGTGGAGCAGCCCGAGGAGGTCTGGGAGGCGATGAACGCCGCGTGGGCCGATGAATCGAAGTTGCTCACGTGGGAACAGGCGGTCGCGGCGGCCGAGGCCGGGCGCATGAAGGCTCGAACCGCGCTCGAGGCGCTCGACGAGGTCGACGAGACGGCGTCGTCGTGGTTCGTGGAAGAGACGTTCGAGCACTACGCCGAGCACACCGGCGAGATCGGGAGGTTCGCCGAGCGGTCGTGACCGTCGGTCATCGGCGCGACGACTCGCCTGCCCGACCGAGATCCGTGTATCGGAACGTGCCCTTCGCGATGCGCAAGCCCACGAACGAGTCCACTTCGGTGACACCCGGGACCCGTCGCACCTCCTCGTGCATCACACGGAGCAGGTCGTCGCCGTCCTGCGCCACGACCTCGACGAGCACGTCGTAGTGGCCCGTGCACTCGATCACGTAGACCGCCTCCGGGATCGCGCACAGCCCGTCGATCGCCTTCCGCACATCGCGGCCGCCCAGGCGCACGCCGAGGTAGGCGAACAGCAGGCCGAGCTCGTGGGGCTTCACGTCGGTCACGAACCGAATCGCGTCGATGCGCTGGAGTCGTGCGACCCTCGAGCGGATCGTGGCCTCGGCCACGCCGAGCTCCTCGGCGACCGACGTGAACGGCCGTCGGCCGTCCTCTGCGAGGGCGTCGATGATGCGCAGGTCGAGGTCGTCGAAGCGGGGGGTCACCATGTCTTGCGATTCTCGCAGACGGGAGGCGCGTCTGTTGCGATTTCCGCAGCAACTCCTCGGTTTCCGCACACCGACCCCCGACGTGACCGGGATATCCTGTTGATATCGCGAGATCCGAGAGGAACGAACATCCATGGCCAAGACCGAGCACGAGGTCAAGATCCGCAACGACGAGGTCGAGTGGGAGCCGCGCCCGACGCTGAGCAGCGCCGACTACGCGAGCGCCGAGGTCTGGGAGGAGGAGCGCGAGCGGATCTGGTGGGGGGAGTGGATCTGCGTCGGTCGCACCGAGGAGGTGCCGAACTCCGGCGACCACGTCGTGCGCGACGTCGCCGGCGAGTCGATCTTCGTGCTGCGCAACGACGCAGGTGAGCTCCGTGCCTTCTACAACGTCTGCAGCCACCGCGGCACGAAGTTCCTCGACGACATCGACGGGACCCAGAACGTGCGCAAGGCGTTCGTCTGCCCGTACCACGCCTGGGCATTCGACCTGAACGGGCAGCTGATCGGCTCACCGAACGTCAAGGAGGACGAGCACTTCGATCGCTCGCAGCATCCGCTGTACGACATCGCGGTCGACCACTACGCGGGATTCATGTTCGTGAACATGACGACCGGAGGCCCGAGGCGCTCCCTGATGGAGTCGCTCAACGACGGGGCCGAGACGATCACCGCGTTCGAGCGCTTCAAGATGGACGAGCTTCGCATCGGCGTGCGCCTCGTGTATGAGGTGGAGGCCAACTGGAAGATCGTGGTCGAGAACTACAACGAATGCCTGCACTGCCCGCAGATCCACCCCGAGCTCGTGCAGGTGATCCCGCTCTTCCGATTCGGCGAGGTCTGGGACGAGGAGATCCCTGACGACGGCAACCGCATGGTCGAGGGCGCTACGTCGTTCACGAAGACGGGCGAGAGCCAGCTGCCGAAGTTCCCGGGACTCGAACCCGAGGACTACGAGATGTACTACGGCACGTACCAGTTCCCGAACCTGATGCTGAACCTGCACCCCGACAGCGCGATGTACTACATCGGCTACCCGACGGGCCCGAACCACACCACGGTCGTGAGCCAGTTCATGTTCCGGCCCGAGACGATCGCCGACTCCGACCTGTTCAAGCCTGAGGGCACGGTCGAGTTCTGGGATCAGATCTCGAAGCAGGACTGGGAGGTCTGCGAGCGCGCGCACACCGGCGTGAGCTCCCGGGCGTTCACGCGAGGAGTCTTCCCGCGACAGGACCGGTTCCTGTACTGGTTCAACGAGGAATGGCGCCGCTCGATGGGTCGCCAGACGCTCGGATAGCGAACCACTCGCCTAGCGCCGGCGGCCGATCCCGAGGAACGCCGCCACGGCGAGAGCCGTCAGCACGACCGAGGCCGCGAGCAACGGCATCGCCGAGCTGCCGACCGTGAGCTCCGACGACAGCCGGGCGCCCAGGGTCTCGTAGACCTGGCTGAGCTCCCCCGCCGAGGCCGCGGTGGAGAGCGCGCCGCCGGAGCCGCTCGCGATCGACTCGAGGAGGGCGATATCGCCGCCCCGCTCGTCCTCGTTCCCGACGATCGCGACCGTGAAGACGGGCACCGCCATGGCCCGCGCCCGTTCCGCTGCCTCGCCGGGGGGGACGGCGCTGCCGGTATCCGCGCCATCGGTGAGCAACACCACCGCGGCGGGCAGCTCCTCGTCGTCGGCTCGCTCGGCAACGATCACGTCGAGGGCCTCGGTGAGCCCGTCGCCGATCACGGTGCCCCGACTCGACGCGAGCTCATCGATCGCCTCGGCCGTGGCCTCGCGGCTCCCTCCGGGTTCGGCGACGATGTGGGCCGCGTCCGCGAACGACACGACCCCGACCCGGAACCCGGGCGGGACCCGGTCGAGGAACGTCGTGGCCGCGGCCTTCGCCGCGCTGAGGCGATCGGGCTGCACGTCGGTCGCGAGCATCGAGTCCGAGACGTCGATCGCGAGCACGACCGTCGCGACGCTCGTGCTCCGGTCGAGACGGATCTGCGCGAACAGCAGCAACAGACAGGTCGTCGCCCCGAACAACAGCGCGTAGGGCGACACCTTCCTGAAGGCGCCCGTGACGTCGTGTCGGACGGCCGCTCCGCCGTACCGCACCCGCAGCCGCACGCGCCGGGAGACGGCCCGGACCAGGGCGACGGCGGCGATCAGCGCCCAGAGTGCCAGCCACGCCGCGAGGAGCAGCTCGGTTCGCATGCCTGTTCCATCGGTCGCTCCAGACCCCGCCTCAAGCGGCGAAGCGTATCCTTCCGCGCATGACGATCCCGGAGCGTCTGGCCAACCGCGACATCGATCCCTCGGCCGTGGTGCGGGCCTCCGACCTCCCCGAACGTGCCCGCGTCGTGATCGTCGGCGGCGGCATCATCGGCTCCTCGATCGCCTACCACCTCACGCGGGAAGGCGAGACCGACGTGGTCGTGCTCGAGCGTGGCCGTCTCACGAACGGCACGACATGGCACGCCGCCGGGTTGGTCTCGCAGGTACGCGGCACGCACGCGCTCACGGCCCTGTCGCGCACCAACGCGGACACGTACGAGCGCCTGCCCGGTGAGACGGGAGTCGAGACCGGCCTGCGGCGGGTGGGAGCCCTCACCGTGGCCCGCACCGAGCCGCGCATGCAGGAGATCCTCTACGGCGTCTCGATGGCTCGAGACGCGGGGATCGACGTCGAGGTGGTCGAGGCGGCGGCGGTGAAGGATCACTGGCCGGCGGCGGTCGTCGACGACCTGGTCGGCGCCGTCCTCTTCCCCACCGACGGCACGGTGAACCCCGGGGACGCGGCGTTGGCCTTCGCGAAGGGTGCTACCGACCGCGGGGTGGCGTTCGTGCCCGACACCGAGGTGACCGGGTTCCGCGTCGACGCGGCGAGTGCCCGGGTCCTCGGGGTCGATACGTCGCGCGGGGCGATCGAGGCCGAGACGGTGGTGCTCGCCGCCGGGCTGTGGACGAGCGAGCTCGCGCGGCTCGCCGGCGCCAGCGTCTCGCTGTACCCCGCCGAGCACGTCTGGGTGATGACCGAGGAGGCGCAGGGTGCGCGAGCAGAGGCTCCGTTCCTTCGCGACCTCGACGCTTCCCTGTACATCCGGCACTACCGGGGCCGCTACCTGATCGGCGCGTTCGAAGTCGACGGGAAGCCGAGGCGCCCGGCCGGGATCCCGACCGACGGGTTCGTAGAGTTCGGGCCGGACTGGGATCACTTCGCGCCCGTGCTCAAGGGTGCCCGCCAACGCGTGCCCGAGGTCGAGACGATCGGCTTCTCGCACTACCTGCGGGCGCCCGAGAGCTTCACGCCGGACTCGAACTTCCAGCTCGGGTTCGTGCCCGAAGTGCCCGGCCTCTTCGTGGCGGCGGGCTTCAACTCCCAGGGCATCATCTTCGGTCCGGGCGCCGGGCTGGCCGCGGCGCAGTGGATCGTGGCGGGCCACCCGACGATGGACCTCGCGGAGGTCGACGTCGCTCGCATGTTGCGATGGGCGAACCAGCGAGCGTGGCTGCACGAGCGCACGGTGGAATCACTCGGCGCGCTGTACGAGATGCACTGGCCCGGGAAGGAGCCCCGCGCCGCGCGCGGGGTTCGCCGGGTGCCGCTGTACGGGGCGTTCCGCGACGCCGGAGCTGCGTTCGGCCAGGCCGCAGGGTGGGAGCGCGCGAACTGGTTCGAGCCGGGGGTGGTAGATCCGACTGTCGAGCACTCGTTCGATGCGCCGTCGTGGTTCCCGGCCGTGCGCGAGGAGGTGCGGGCGACACGCGAGGGCGTGGCCGTGTACGACCTGTCGACCTACTCGAAGTTCCTGGTGCAGGGTGAAGGCGCGCTCGACGGGCTGCAGCGGCTCGCAACCTCGGATCTCGATGTGCCGGTCGGCCGGATCGTCTACACCCTGCTCTGCAACGAGCGGGGCGGCATCGAGATGGATCCGACCGTGACGCGGCTCGGCGAGGACCGGTTCCTGGTCCTCGCTCCGACGCTCGCGCAGCGCCGCACCGAGGCGTTGCTGCGGTCAGGGCTACCGACGGGCGCGATCGTCACCGATATCACGGGCGGATGGGCGACCTTGCACCTGGCGGGGCCGTCGTCCCGCGAGCTGCTCGCTCGCCTCACCGACGAGGACCTGTCGAGCGATGCGTGGCCGTTCCTCGAGGCATGCGAGATCGACGTCGCGCGGGCTCGCGCATGGGCCTTCCGCGTGTCGTTCACGGGGGAGCTCGGGTGGGAGCTGAGCGTGCCCACCGAGTTCGTGGCCGACCTGTACGAGCGTGTGGTCGATGCCGGCGCCTCCCTCGGGCTCCGGCATGCCGGGGCCTTCGCCTTCGACGCCGCGCGCATCGAGCGGGGCTTCCGCTCGTGGGGGCACGACGTCGGCCCACTCGACGATCCGTTCGCGTCGGGGCTCGGCTTCGCGGTGTCGCGTGCGAAGCCGGTGGACTTCGTCGGGCGGGAGGCGCTCGAGGCGTTGCGGGAGACCCCACGGGAGCGGCGCCTCGTCTCGGTGCATGCGTCCGACGCGGTGCTCTGGCACGGCGAGTCGGTCGTCCATGGCGACGAGCGTCTCGGTCACGTGTCGAGCGCGTCGATCGCGCCGACGCTGGGCGGCTCGGTCGCCCTGGCATGGATCCACGGTGAGCCGGCGGAGGGCGGGTGGGGCGTGGAGATCCGCGGGCAGGTGGTGCCGGCTGTCGTGCAGGCGGACCCGTTCTACGACCCCCGAGGCGAACGGTTGCGGTCGTGACCGCCATCTCGGTCTTCGGCGTGCCCATCGACTGCGTCGGCGAGCCCGTCGGCACGGTTCGCACACCGGATGTGTTGCGCGACGCAGGCGTGGTCGACGCCCTCGGCGCGCACGACCTCGGCGACCTCGACGTGTTCCTCGGTCCGGCCGAGCGCGACCCGATCACCGGCATCGTGGGCTCGGACTCGGTGCTCGAGCTCACGCAGACGGTGCGGGAGGCGACCGCCGACGCGCTCGCCGACGATGGGAAGCTCGTCGTGCTCGGCGGCTGTTGCACGCTCCAGGTCGGCGCGACGGCCGGCGTGCGCGATCGATATCCCGACGCGGGCCTCGTGTTCCTCGACGGGGCACATGGACCTGTACGACGGCGTGAGCTCGGTCGGCGGCGAGGCGGCCGACATGCCGGTGGCGGTGCTGCTCGGCCGCGGTCCGCGAGCGTGGGGCGACATGGTGGGGGCGCCCGTGCTCGAGCCGAGCGACGTGGCCCTCGTCGGGTTCCGCGACCTCGAGGAAGGGCGGGACCTCGGCTCGATCACGCCCGAGGACCTGCCCGGCATCACGGCGATCGACACCGAGGACGTGCGAGCCGGCGGCGTCGAGGCGACCGTGCGAGCCGTGACGCCGACGGGCGATCGCCGCTTCTGGGTGTTCACCGATGTCGACGTGCTCGATCCCGGCGAGCTGACGGTCGACGCTCCGCAGCCCGAGGGGCTGCACTGGGGAGAGCTCGCCGCGCTCCTGAAGCCGCTCGTGCACGACCCGGCGTGCCTCGGCATCACTCTTGCCTGCTACAACCCCGATCTCGACCCCGATGGAAGCGGTGCCCGCCGAGTGGTCGAGCTCCTGGCCGACGTCGTGCCGTGACCGGCCGGATCTTTCGGCGCCGCAGCCGAGGTTACGCCGAGGCGTGCCAGACGGTGTGTCGCGGGTTCTTGTCGCCGTGGCCGTTCGTGCGGGTCAGGAGGCACGTCGCGACGTGGAACTCGAAGAGCAGCTGGTCGTCGAGGTCCGGCGGGGCCAGGCCGAGGGCCGGACGTTCTTCCAGGAACCGGGCGACGAGGTGCGTGCGGACATCCCCGACGCGGACCTCGCGGGCTACGCCCGTGACGGAGAAGGCATCCTCGTTGTCCTCGGTGGGGAACGAGTGCATCGAGAAGCGACCGTCCCGGATGAGGTCGCTCCGCTTCGGCGAGGGGATCAGGAACGCATAGAGGCCATCGTCGACGATCACCGGGCACATCGGATGCACCCGCGGACCCCCGTCGATCCGGATCGTCGCCAGGAAGGCGAGGCCGACGCCGAACTGATACAGGAGATCCTGGCCGGCTTCGGCGAGCTGGGGGCGACGCGACCGGAGCCCGCCCCAGGTCACGGTCGGCGGCTGAGTGTCGCCGGCGGGGGCGGCCCGGTCCCTCACGACGCCACCGCGTCGATCGCGTCACGGGTCGGCATGCCTTCGCGGGCGCCCACGACCGTGACCGACAGCGCGGCAGCCGTCACGGCCCTGCGCAGAGCGTCGGGGACGGGCAGTCCCTCGAGCAGGGCGGCGGCGAGCACCCCGTTCAGGGTGTCACCGGCACCGGTGGTATCGACCGACCGCACCTTCGGAGCGCCTGCCCTCGTCTCGCCGTCCGGCCCGTAGGCGATCGCGCCCTGGCTGCCGAGCGTCACGACGACCGTGAGGCCATCGTATCCCGCCGCCAGACGCCGCGCGCCGCCACGGGGTTCCTCGGCCTGGGCGGCGAGGATCGCGAGCTCCCCAGCGTTCGGGGTGAGCACGCTCGTGAACGGCAGCAGGTCGTGGGCTTCGGCTCGTGCCGGTGCGGGGTTCACCACGACGGGCACGCCTCGCTGATGTCCCCATCGCACGGCTGCCTCGACCGCTTGCAGCGGCACCTCGAGGCTCGCGAGCACGACGCCGACCTCCGCGCCCAGCGCGTCCAGGGCGACTGTCACCGACGATGGTGTCACGCCCGCGTTCGCCCCCGGCGTCACCGAGATCTGGTTCTCGCCCCTCGCGTCGACCACGATCAGGGCGACGCCCGTGGCAGCCGAGCGGTCGATGGCGACGTGGGTGACGTCGACGCCCTCGATCGCGAGCAGCTCTCGGGCCGGCTCCCCGAACGCGTCGGGGCCGACCGCGCCGATCGTCGCCACGCGTCCGTGGGTACCGAGCGCTCGGGCCGCGGCGACGGCCTGGTTCCCGCCCTTCCCTCCCTGGTGCTGGGAGAACTCGCCGCCCGCGACCGTCTCGCCTACAGACGGAAGCCGGGCCCCACGCACGACGAGGTCGACGTTGATCGCGCCGATCACCACGAGCGTGTCTCCGCGGGCGATGCTCATGCAGCCGCCTCGACCAGCGACCGCAGCCGCTCGGAGAACCCCGTGAGGAAGCCGTCGACGTCGACGTCGAGCGCGACCCGGGCGTTCTCCTCGGGCTCCCAACCGACCGGCCACGGGCTGTGGCGCACGCCGCGCAGGTCGGCCACGGTCATGCCGCGCGTCCAAAGTCCATCGGTCTCGACCTCGATCCGCGTGGTCTCGAACGTGCCGAGGGTCTCGTCCATCGCGAACGCCAGCGCGAGCGGGTCGTGCATCGCGGCCCCCCCGGGCACCCCGTACCGCTCGTGGAACTCGATGTAGAACGGCACGGCGTCCTGCATGAATCGCGCGATCGGCGACTCGGGCATCGGCGCGGTGATGGCGTCGAGCGCCTCGCGGGAGAGCTGCACCCGTTCGGTCACGTCGAGCCCGGCGCAGAGGGGAAGACGCTCCGCCGGGCGTCCAGAGAAGCCGCGGAACACGGCCTGAGCGGCGTCGGGGTCGACCCAGATGTTCGCCTCGGCGGCGGGCGTCGCATTGCCGCCACGCGCGAACGCGCCACCCATGATCGCGAACCCGCCGAGCAGCTCCGGGAGCCGCGGTTCCTCGACGAGCGCCAGCGCCACGTTGGTGAGGGGCCCCGTCGCCACGAGCAGCACCTCGGCCGGGTGCTCGCGGGCGACGTCGATCAGCAGCTGGGCAGCCGAGCGCACCGACGGCTCCCGCGTGGGCGTGGGCAGCTCGGCTCGGCCGAGTCCACGCTCGCCGTGCACGACCGGGAACGGCTCGTGATCGCGCACCAGCGGGCGCGATGCTCCCTGCGCGACCTCCACGTTCCCGAGCCCGACGAGCTCGAGCACCGCGAGCGTGTTCTCGGTCGCGTGCTCGACCGTGACGTTGCCCATCACGCTCGTCGCCGCGATCAGCTCCACCTCGGGCGAAGCGGCCGCGTAGAGGAGTGCCATCGCGTCGTCGACCCCGGTGTCGACATCGAGGATCAGCGGTCGCGCGGTCACCCGCGAAGCGTACCCACCGGAGAGACTCCCGCTGTCCGCCGAGGAAGCCGATCCGCAACCGCGTTCGGATGTCGGATAGCTCAGGCCGGGGTCGCGGGTTCCAGCTTGAAGCCGATCAGGCTCGCCGCGACCTCCCGGCACATGCGCTGCATGTGCTCGGGGCTCACCTGCGTGTCGTTCATCAGCACCTGGATCGCGAGGCCGTCGATGAGCGCGCCGAGCTTCATGCCGATCTCGTCGGCTTCCTCGCCGTCGTCGAACTCTCCGGTCGCGCGGCCCTGGCGCACGATGTCGGCGATCGACTGACGCCAGCGGCGGTCGAGTACCTCGCGCTCCTTCGCCAACGCCGGGTCGCGCAGTGCCCGAACCCAGATCTCGATCCAGAGCGCCCATTCCTCGAGCCGCTCGAAGTCAGGCAGCAGCCCCGGCACCGACAGGTCGATCAAGCGCCAGAGCTGATCGCGCGCGGAATCGAGCCGGCGCAGGTCCCGTGCCTGCGCGAGGTAGTACTTGTCGTTCGCGTAGGTGAGGGCCTCGACCAATAGGCGGTCTTTCGATTCGAAGTAGTAGAGGATCAGGCCGGGGGAGACGCCGCACCGTTCGGCGATGTCCTGGATGCGGGTCTCGGCCAACCCGCGATCGGTGATCACGCGAGCGGCCGCCTCCAGGATCTCCTGGTGGCGGTCCTTCCCGTCCTTCTGTCGTGCACGGGCCAACGGTGCCTCCGTCCTGAACGCCACACAGCCTCTCGGCCTGCGGCGACGCTTCCTTGTATGAAGGTTCAAGCAACTGTAGCGGCGTGACCTGGGAAGTCAAAACCACCAGTCGGGCCAGATGGAGTTGACTGGTGATTCAAACTCAGGCCATACTGCCCGGGTTCCGGACACGTCACAGGGGAAGGACAGGCTCGCCATGGCTTCGAACACCTACGACGCGATCGTCATCGGCGGTGGACACAACGGCCTCACGAGCGGCGCGTACCTCGCTCGTCACGGCGCTCGCACGGTCGTGCTCGAGGGCCGCACCAAGACCGGAGGCGCCGCGGACACGAGCGCGCCGTTCGCCGATCATCCCGACATCAACGTCACGACCTACAGCTACGTGATGTCGCTGATGCCGCCCACGATCATCCGCGAGCTGAATCTGAAGCGCCACGGCTACGACGTGACCCCGTTCGGCCCCTACTTCCAGGCCTTCCCCGATGGCCGCGCGATCACGGTCTACGCCGACGACGCGAAGAAGAGCTACGACTCCATCGCGCAGTTCTCGAAGAACGACGCCGACACCCTTCCGAAGTGGGAGGCGTGGATGCAGGGCGTGAGCGACGTGCTCGGCCCGTTGCTGCTGAGCGTGCCACCCCATCTCGGGTCGATGAAGCTCGGTGACCTGCTCCCGCAGGCCCAGGCAGCGTGGAAGATGCGCAGGCTCGGACAGCGAGGCGTCGCCGACGTGACGCGGCTTTTCACGATGAGCGTGAGCGACCTGCTCGATGACTGGTTCGAGTCTGACGCGATCAAGGCGATGCTCACCGTCAACGGCGTGATCGGCACCTGGGCCGGCCCCGACGAGCCCGGCACTGCCTACGTGATGCTGCACCACTCGATCGGTGATGTGGGAGATGGCCACCTCGGCAGCTGGGGGTTCCAGCAAGGTGGCATGGGCGCGGTGAGCGACTCGATCCGTCGCAGCGCCGAGTCGTTCGGCTGCGAGGTGCGCATCGAGGCCAGGGTGCAGAAGATCCTGACGCGCGGCGGCCGTGCGGTCGGCGTCGCGCTCGAGAGCGGCGAGGAGTTGCGCGCCCCGATCGTCGTGAGCTGCGTGCACCCGAAGATCGGGTTCCTCGATCTGCTCGATCGCAACGAGCTGCCCGCCGACTTCGTGTGGGACATCGAGCGTTGGAAGACGCGCTCGGGCACCGTGAAGATCAACGTCGCGATCAGCGAGCTGCCCGACTTCACGTCGATGCCCGGCACGAACCAACAGGACCATCACACCGGCTCGGTCGAGCTGTGCTTCTCACCGCAGTACGCCGAGCGCGCGTTCCAGGACGCCCACATCGATCGCAGGCCCGCGACGGCGCCGTTCGTCGACGGCACGATCCCCACGACGCTCGACAAGAAGCTCGCGCCCGAGGGCGTGCACGTGTTCTCGATGTTCACGCAGTGGGTGCCCGACGATTGGGTGAGCGAGCCGCACCGCGAAGAGCTCGACGCCTACGCCCAGCGCATCTTCGACGGGTACGATCAGCTCGCGCCGAACTTCAAGCGGTCGATCGTCGACTACCAGGTGATCGGCCCCTACGACATGGAGCAGGACCTCGGCCTGATCGGCGGCAACATCTTCCACGGCGAGCTGAGCGTCGATCAGCTGTTCCACATGCGCCCGGCGCCGGGCTACGCCGACTTCCGCACGCCGATCAGGGGTCTGTACCACGGCTCGTGCGCCACCCACGGCGGCGGCGGCGTGAATGGCATCCCCGGGTGGCAGGCGTTCAAGGCGGCCGTGAAGGACAAGGCCCTGGCCAAGAAGTAGGTGCCGACGAACCCCTCAGCGGTCAGAACCGATCGTCCGCGCGCGCGGCCGAGCCTTGAGCCGATGCTCGAGGCTCGGTCCGTCGCGGTCGTCGGCGCCTCGATCAAGGAAGGATCGCTCGGCCGCCAGATGGTCCTCGAGCTGCAGCGCGGGGGTTTCGAGGGTGACGTCTTCCCCGTGAACCCGGGCTACGACGAGGTGCTCGGCCTGCCGTGCTACCCATCGGTCGCCGACGCCCCGGGAGAGGGGGTGGACCTCGCGATCATCGGCGTCGCGAACCAGCGCATCGAGCAGGCCGCCCGTGACGCCGTCGAGGCGGGCGCCCGATCGCTCGTGACGTTCTCGTCGCTGTACGAGGAGTCGCCCCCGGCGCCGGGCATGCCGCCCCTGACCGAGCGGATCGCCGCGATCGCACGCGAGGCGGGGGTGCCGCTGTGCGGTGGCAACGGCATGGGGTTCCTGCACGAGACGGTCAAGCTGCGCGCGACCGGCTTCCCTACCCCGGACGACGTCCGGCATGGGCCGGTCACGTTCATCTCGCACTCGGGCTCGGCGTTCGCGGCGCTCGCGTTCAACGATCGCGGCATCGGTTTCAACCTGCTGGTCTCGAGCGGGCAGGAGCTCGGAGCCTCGATGGACGACTACATGCACTACGCGCTCGGGCGCGAGGAGACGCGCGTGCTCGGGCTGTTGCTCGAGACCGTGCGCGACCCGGACGGGTTCCGCGAGCAGCTCGAGCGGGCCGCGTCGCAGGACGTGCCGGTCGTCGCCTTGAAGGTCGGTCGCACCGAGGGCTCCAAGGCGATGGTCACGGCGCATTCCGGTGCGCTCGCCGGTGAGCACGGCGCGTACGAGGCGTTGTTCGACGCGTCCGGAGTGCACGAGGTGTTCACGCTCGAGGAGATGGCCGATGCGATGGAGCTGTTCTCGTCGCCGCGAAGGGTGATGGGCTCGGCGTCGGGCATCGCGAGCCTGCACGACTCCGGAGGGGAGCGCGCACTCTTGGTCGACCTGGCGCACGACCTCGGCGTGCCGTTCGCGGCGGTGATGCCCGAGACCGTGGCGCGCATCGACGCGGCGCTCGACCCTGGGCTCGAGGCCGCGAACCCGCTCGACGCGTGGGGCACCGGCATCGACGCCGATCGCATCTTCGTCGAGTCGCTCCTCGCGCTGCACGACGACCCCGACACGGCCGCGGTGGCGTTCGCGGTCGATCTCACCCGGCAGGGCGAGCCCTACGACGAGGGATACCTGCAGGTCGCCAAGGACGTGTGGGACCGGACCACGAAGCCCTTCTGCGTGCTCTCGAGCCTCGCGAGCGCGGTCGCCCTCGAGGAAGCTGCATACCTGCGCAATCTCGGCATCCCGGTGCTCGAGGGCTCCTCCTCGGGGCTCGTCGCGCTGCGAGCGCTGGTGGCCCATCGCGACGTGCGCGCGTCACGGGGTGCCATGGAGCGGCCGCCGCCCGTGTCCGACGAGGTGCGCGAGCGGTGGCGCGAGCGCCTGGTGGCCGGCGGCGACATCGGTGAGCTCGAGGGCCTCGCGCTGCTCGCCGACTACGGGGTGCCGGTGGTGGAGGCGCGCTCGGCCTCGAGCGCAGACGAGGCCCTCGCCGCGGCCGAGGCGATCGGGTTCCCGGTCGTGGTCAAGACCGCGGCGCCGGGCGTGCTCCACAAGTCAGACCGGGGAGGGGTGCGCGTCGGGCTCGTCGGCGCCGAGGCGGTCCGCGAGGCCTACGACGACGTCGCCCGCCGGCTCGGACCGCAGATGGCCGTCGAGGCGATGGCGCCCCCGGGCGTGGAGGTAGGACTCGGGCTGGTGCGCGACCCGACCTTCGGAACATTGGTGCTCGTGGCTTCGGGCGGGGTGTTGATCGAATTGCTGCACGACCGTGCGCTCGCGGTCCCGCCGTTGGACGAGGCCGGGGCGGGGCGCCTGATCGACCGGTTGCGGATGCGGCCCCTGCTCGACGGTGTTCGGGGAGCCGATCCCCCCGACATCGGGTCGCTGGCACGCGCTGTATCACGCCTGTCGGTGCTCGCGGTCGATCTCGGCGACCTCATCGCGGAGCTCGACGTGAACCCGGTGATCGTCTCGCCCATGGGCTGCGTGGCCGTCGATGCCCTCGTCGTTCCGTCGGATCCGGGCCGCCAGGCTGAGGCCTCTTCGTAGACTGCGCGCCATGGAAGGCATGCTCGTGCTCGGGCGCGAGGAGCTCGAGACGCTCGGGCTCACTTGGACCGACGTGGTCGACGTGCTCGACGATGCGTTCCGCCAGAAGGCCGCCGGGCTCGTGCAGAACCCTCCGAAGCCCGCCCTCCGGCCGCGGGCGGACGCGTTCATCAACGCGATGCCCGCCTACCTCGGCGGCAGCGACCGGGCCGGTGTCAAGTGGGTGGCCGGCTACGAGCAGAATCGCGCGAAAGGGCTGCCGTACATCCACGGCGTGTTCGTGCTCACCGACGCCGAGACCGGCCGGCCGCTCGCGCTGATCGACGGAGGGTGGATCACCGAGATGCGCACGGCCGGGGTGTCGGGCGTGGTGATGCGCCACGTGTCCGACGAACCCCGTCGCCTCGCGATCGTCGGTGCCGGCGTGCAGGGTCGCCGCCACCTCGAGCTGCTGCTCGAGCTTCGGCCGGGCATCGAGCAGGTGCGGGTGTTTGACGCCGTGCCGGAGGCGTCGGACGTCCTGCTCGGGCAGGCGGGCGGCCGGGACGGGGTGGTCGGAACGACCGCCGAGCACGTGCTCGATGGGGCAGATCTCGTCGTGACGGTCGTCACGATGCCGTTGGAGCCTCGGCTCGGCGCCGGGAACGCCGATCCCGACGCGATCCTGCTCCCCGTGGACTACGACGACGCGCTCGGTGCCGACGCTGCGAACGCCGCCTCGCTCTACGTGGTCGACGAGCCCGGCCAGTACGCGTCGGTCGCCGGCCAGCACTGGTCGGGCTTCCGCGAGCCGGACGGCGAGCTGGCCCAGGTCGTGGCCGGTGAGCTCCAGGTCCCGACACGCGGCCGGCGGGTCTTCCTCAACATGGGCATCGCGATGGACGACGTGGCGCTCGGCGCTTTGTGCTATGACCGGGCGCTCGAACGAGGCGTGGGCCGGACGATCGCCTTCCCGTGAGCCAGGCACTCGAGCGCGAGCGGCTCGCCCGCCTGCAGCGTGCGATGGACGGTCACGATGCGCCGGCCTCACCGACGGGCACCGACCGGATCGCCGGGATGTAGGCGGGGAGCTCGTCGGCCGCGGGTCGCCGGCAGAACGCCTCGATCGACTCAAGCGGAAGCAGATCGACGGCGTACGCCTCGAGCAGCTGGGACTGCACGATGATCGGATCGAGGTCCGTCGGTCGTGTTCGTCGCCCACCCGGCAGCTCGATGCCTCCGGCGTGTTCGACGCAGAACGGGTAGAGGCGACCGAGGAACGCGTGCACGACATGCGCTGTGCCGGGGCCCGGCTCGACCCATACGCACAGCGTGCACGCCAGCCGCAACCGGCTGGGGTAGCCCCATCTCGACCGCCATCCGCGCTCGTGGTCGATCGTGGTTCCCCACAACGACGCGGTGCCGATGACAGGCGCGGGCGGCCACGCCGGTCGTTCC